>DASYTZ010000108.1:0-15390 GCA_036001745.1 Pyrinomonadaceae bacterium | reverse complement strand
CAACTCGTCACTCCGAACAAATTGCGCGGGCGCATGACGAGTATCAACATGGTCTTTTTCATGGGCGGGCCGCAACTCGGCGAAGTTGAAGCCGGCACTGTGGCCGCGCTGATTGGCGCGCCACTGTCAGTTGTTACCGGCGGCGCCGCGTGCCTGATTGCCGCAGCGGTTACATTCGTCAAAGCGCGGAGTTTGAGGCAATATGAACAGTGAGTAGTAAGCAGTGAGCAGTGGGCGGTGAGCAGCAAGCACTGACCAGTCAGTACCCTGCGTTAGCGGGTGGATCAAGATGGCTCGCTGATTCGAAATTCAAGATTCAAGATTCAAGATTCAAAGAATACTCGAGACTCGAAACCCGAAACTTCTCATGACCTGGACAGAAGTCGAAACATCAACTCATCAGGATCACGTGATTAAGCACGTCATCGGCGCGGCGGTGCTCGGCTGGCTGGTCGCCGGCGAGGCAGTCCATTTCCTGCTCGACATTGGATTTCTCTGGACGCTTTATCTCGATGGCGAGATGAATCTGCTGCCGCAGGGTGTCGCGATTTCAGAGCTTGAGGGCGACGACGTCAGCAGCGCCGATCGAGCGGAGCTGGCGTTCGATGCTGATTTGCTGATGAGCAAAGGACGACGGGCGACTGAGCTAAAACGTTTCGTGCCCTCGTCTGTCGAATGCGTCATCGCCTCGGTCGAAGTCGAAGCACAAGATTCTCGCCGGCGGATCGCCGTTCGCGGCGAAGCAGGAACAATAACCGTCGAAACCTCGATCGAATCCGGAGAAGTTCGCGTCCGGGCAAACGGCCATGCGGCGGCCTCGGGGCAGTAGCCCGAATCGGAGCTACAGAATCACACCGCCACTCGCAAAGTCGCAAAGAACCGAGTTGTTTGCCGCGTCCTACGTTACACCCCAAACTGACGTAGGTGATGGTCGGTGTGCTTGTACGTCGCCACGCCCCACTCGCGGAACGAGAGCCGGCCAAACAGCGGATGAACCGGCCCATGGCCTTCGCGCGGCCCTGCCGCGATGCGCTCCACCAGGGAAACGAGCTCAGACCGAATCGCGTCGACCGGAGCCGCGTCGGGAACCAGCAACTCCGGCGCAGTCGGCGCTCCCTTCGGGAACGGCGCCACATACAGGATGAGATGCTTGATTGGGAATACCTGAAAGGCCCGCTTGCCCTTGCCGGCAACTTGGAGTTCGCCGAGAGCCATCAGGGCCGAATCCCTTAGGTGGGTGAGCATGGCCTTGGCATCCATCTGGCCCCAACGTGGCGTCGAGGCGCTCGTCACGGAACCAATCCGCCGACAGATCGCCGTCCGATCGGAATCATTCAGGATCGATCCCATTGCAGCTTCCTTCCGCTACCTTCGCCACACATCACTCATTACTCATCACACATCACTGCGATTCACTCCCGCCGCTCCCGAGATGTGAATTACGCGCCGACCACTGCTCAGGCAGGTTTGATGTTGAGGTCCGCGCGCACTGGTCCGAGCGGTGTCATCGCGGCGATGCGCAGAGGCAGGTGACGCGAGTCGTCGCCCACCCACATCCGCAATTGCAGGCGGTCAGCCGTCCCGTCATCGCTGGTTAGCGTCAAAAGAAAGCTGGGAATTTGTTGGCCACCAATTTCTAACGTCTCACGCCGTTGTGAAGTTATGAACAACGTGCGGGTCTGGTCGATCGCGAGAATCGAAATGGCGTTCCGTTTCGGCGGCGATAAATCGAAAGTGCGAATCGCGTAAACCAGCGAGATTAGATCGTGCGTGCCGACAGGAATCTCGATTCTTTGTTTGGCGTCAGTGATCACGGCGCCGCGATCTTGATCGACGGTGTAGCCGCGAGTCGTGCGCCAGGTCCCTTCGGCCAAATTCATTTCCGTGCGAAACGGCAGAAGCGTCTCGGGATCGACATACGAAAGTATCTTGTCGTTAACGAAATAGGCGCGCGCGCCCGCACCGCTCGTCTGCGCTGTGACAGTGAACAACAACCCGTCACGGTTGAAATAACGCCCGCGCGCGGTAACGCCGAAACTAATCGAGCCAACCGGCTGGTCTGACGTTCCCAGGTACACCGCATAGTTCAATTGCTCGCCAACTTTGAACGGTAGGTTAAGAGGCGGGCCGGCAGTCGTCGTTGATGTGCTGGTAGTTGTCGTATTTGGGTTATTCGTGTTGGGACGGACGGGCGATGGAGAAGCCGTTGCGGAAGGCACAGCGGGTGCTGACAATTCCGACGCGGCGAGTTCCGCGCGCATCTCGCCCTCGCGAAGCTTCGCCGTCAAGAGCACGGGAACGTGCCACTCGTCTTCGCTCAGGTACACACGCACATTTGAAAGCGGCGCGTTCTTTATGTCCACGCGCGCAACCAGCGCATTGAACGAACCAACATTCGTCTTGATCAGCGCCCGACCAGTGACTCTCACGTTAGCTTGATAATCCTGCGACTCGTTTCGCACAGTCATTGAATAGGACACGCCCTCAGACAAAGGCATCGCCCGGAGGCGGTAAACTGCCGACAGCAGCTCAAACGTGCCGGGAAACTCGCCGGCGTGCAACTTCGGCGGAATTGCTTGAGTTCCGGCTGGTTGATTGTAGTCGCTGGAAGCTTCAACGGTGCGTCCAGCGTCGCGCACAACCTGTTGCGAGCGATAAGGCAAACCTGTCGCGGCATCGACATACGTCGTGTAGTCATTATTGATCGCGAGCAGCGCGACGTTCACTACGCCTGATGTTTCAACATGCGCGCGCAACTGGATGCCATCGCGATCGAAGTAGCGGCCGCGGCCGGCGACAAACAACTCCACGTGTCCTGCGCTGGTGAAGTGCGCGAACGAAACGTTGTACGTGAGCCGCTCGCCGACACGATACGCGGCGGCGTTGAACGGCGCCGATGTTACTTCCGGTTTTTCCTGCGCGATGACGCCGGTGAGAACAAGAACCAGAGCGGCTAAGGACGTTAAGGTTCGTGAGAACGCGACTCTCGAGTGCACGTTCGCATGATAAAGGTAAGTTGACACGCGGCGCAATCTCATTTTGTTAGAACGCTTTGAGGCGATGGCGGTTCCCTTGAATCAGGAGTGCGAGGCGCGTGCCTGCGTTGCTGCCTCAATTTCGGTAACGATGCGCTGCGCGGCGGCGACGGGATCTTCTGCGGCGATGATGGGTCGTCCGACCACGATGTAATCAGCCCCGGCCCGAATCGCTTCCACGGCAGTCATCATGCGGCGTTGGTCGTGAGTCGCGTCACTCGCAGAGCGAATGCCTGGTGTCACAATCAGAAAGTCTTTTTGCGGTACCGCTGCTCGAATAATCTCGATCTCCTGGGCGGAGGCGACAACGCCGTTGAGTCCTGACTCGTTTGCGAGCCGCGCCAGACGACTCACGACTGATTGCGGCGGATCATCGATTCCGAGTTGTCCCAGAGTCTCCTGATCAATGCTTGTGAGGAGCGTCACGCCCAAAACCTTCGGCGCAGTTAGATTCTCTCGCGCGGCGGTTTCAGCGACTGCGCCGGCTGTCCACTTCATCATCTCTCGTCCGCCCGACGCATGGATATTGAAGATTGAAACGCCAAGACGCGTCGCTTCAACGGCGGCCAACGCCACAGTGTTCGGTATGTCGTGATACTTGAGATCGAGAAACACGCGCCCGCCACGCGAAACAATCTGTCGAACCAGGTCAGGACCGGCGGCAGTGAACAGTTGCATGCCGACCTTAAACATGCCGACAGAATCGCGCAGCTTATCGAACAGCGCGAGCGCCTCCGCTGACGAATCAACATCGAGGGCGACAATCAGTTTGTCTTTTGCGTGTGACATAAAGTTAACCGCAGAGGACGCTGAGGAGTTCGCAGAGTCTCGTAGAGTTCCTCAAGTCCTCAGCGTGATCCTCTGCCACCTCTGCGGTTGCAGTTTGTTAATTCGCGCGAGATCCAACGGCTTCATCAAGCGAAACGAATCCTTCGTTCGACAGTATACGCCGCAGACCTTCGTTTATTCGTCTCGCTACTCCCGGACCTTCATAGATAAATCCGGTGTAAAGTTGAATCAAGCTGGCTCCCGCGCAAATCTTTTCCCATGCGTCTTCGGCGGTGAACACGCCGCCCACGCCCACAATCGGCAGCGCCCCATTCGTCAGTCGATAAATCTTGCGGATGACATCGTTCGATCGCTCGCGCAAAGGTGCCCCGCTCAGGCCGCCTTCGCCGAAAGCTTCTATTTTGCGCCGCGGACTTTGCAAACCCGTGCGCCCAACCGTCGTGTTCGTCGCGATAATTCCCGCGATGCTCGCGCGTTCGGCAACCCCGATGATCGATTCGATGTCGGCGTCAACGAGATCCGGAGCGATCTTCAACAAGAGCGGCTTTGCCCGGGACAAAGAATGTTCATTGGCGAGCTCTTGATTGCGATCCTGAAGCGCGTCCAGCAACGCGCTCAACATCGCGGGGCTTTGCAACGCGCGAAGCTGCGGCGTATTCGGCGAGCTGACGTTCACCGCGATGTAATCGGCCTTTTCGTAAACGACCTCAAACGTTTTCAAATAATCGTCGATGGCTTTGTCGATCGGCACACTACGCGACTTCCCGATGTTGATGCCGAGGACACAATCAGGCTGATGTGCTTTGAGATTCTTCACCAACTGTTTTGCGCCGATGTTGTTGAAGCCGAGTCGATTGATCAGCGCGCGGTCGCGTGGCAGGCGAAAGATGCGCGGCTTCGGATTTCCCGGTTGCGCTTCGCTGGTGACGGTCCCGACTTCAATGAAACCAAAGCCGAGGGCGCCCAACGCGTCAGCCGCTTCGCCGTTCTTGTCGAAGCCCGCGGCCAGCCCCACCGGATTCCGAAACGTAAGTCCGAACCGCTTCAGATTACCGAAGGGCGAGCTTTGATATCGCTCATCAACTGCCCGACGAACCGCACTAGCTTGCAAGGCAAATTTTAACGACGACAACGCAAAGTGATGCGCCGTCTCTGCCGGCAGGCGGAAGAGAAGCGGACGAATGAGTGAATACAGTGACAAGGGACGAGTGACAAACCTGGCCGGAACCGAAGTGTAACTTGTCACTCGTAACTTGTCACTCGTCACTGCTCTTGTTACTATCTGACATCGGTGGAGTTCACTGAAAAGGCCCGCATCATGGATCCGGCGCGCATCAGTCGCGCGCTTGCCCGCCTCGCTTCCGAAATCGTCGAAGAAAATCACGGCATAACGGATTTGGTTTTGGTCGGAATTCGCCGGCGCGGTGTGCCTTTGGCTAATCGAATTGCCGACAAGATCGCTGACCTGGAAGGAAAGCGGCCGCCGGTTGGGATCCTCGACATCACTTTGTATCGCGACGATCTTTCGACCGTGGGCGCGAAGCCGATTGTCAGCGGCACCGAATTGCCGGGCGACATCGAAGGCCGCACAATCGTTTTGGTTGACGACGTTCTATACACGGGACGCACAGTCCGCGCGGCTTTGGATCAGTTGATCGACTTTGGCCGGCCGCGTCGCGTACAGCTCGCCGTGTTAATCGATCGCGGCAACGAACATCGCGAGCTGCCGATTCAGGCCGACTACATCGGCAAACACGTGCCGACGAAAAAGAGCGAGATCATCAAAGTGATGTTGACTGATTTTGATGAGGATGAAGGAGTGGTAATCGTTGAGCGACCCGCAGCAGAAGCTGCAGCATGAGGCGGCCCGAGTGGCCGCTTTTTTGTTGAAAGAAAAACGGGCTTTGGTCTTTGATCTTTGTACTTTGGTGTTCGGGGCGAGTTGAGGATCACATTGAACATTGAGCAGAGGGCAAAGACCAAAGATCAAAGTCCAAAGTCTTTTGCGAGATTGTGGAGTAACTATTCACCTTGAAACATCTTTTAGGCATTCGCGAGCTCTCAGCCGATCAGATCGTGCATCTGCTCGACACGGCGGAAACGTTCCGCGACATTTCGAAGCGCGAGATCAAGAAAGTGCCGGCGCTGCGCGGACGCACGGTCATAAATCTCTTCTTCGAGGCTTCGACGCGCACGCGCACCTCTTTCGAAATCGCGGCCAAGCGTCTGTCGGCTGACGCCGTGAACATCAGCGTGTCGACATCGAGCGTCTCGAAGGGCGAGACGCTGCTCGACACAGCGCGAAATCTCGAGGCGATGGCGCCGGATTGCATCGTCATCCGACATTCATCAGCCGGGGCGCCTTATCACCTGACGCGCGTGTGCAATGCGGCAATTGTGAATGCCGGCGATGGCTCGCACGAACACCCGACCCAGGCATTGCTCGATGCGCTGACGATTCGCGAACACAAGGGCCGAATCGAAAGACTGAAGGTGGCAATTATCGGCGACATCCTGCACTCTCGGGTCGCGCGCTCGAACATCTACTTGCTTTCGAAGTTAGGCGCGACCGTGAGCGTTGCCGGGCCAGGCACGCTCGTGCCGCGCGAGTTCGCGGAACTGATCGAGCAGGGAGTTCGCCTCGAGCAACGAATTGAAGACGCGGTCGCTGACGCGGACGTGGTAATTGTGCTCCGCATTCAACGCGAGCGGCAGACCGACGCATTCTTTCCGTCAATGCGCGAGTACGCGGTGCATTATGGTCTGCATCTCGATCATCTGAATTTGGCGGGCCCGGATGCGATCGTGATGCATCCCGGGCCGATGAACCGCGGCATTGAAATCTCGTCGGAAATCGCTGATGGAGGTCGATCACTGATTCTCGATCAGGTCACAAACGGCGTGGCCGTGCGCATGGCGGTACTTTACTTGCTGGCCGCATCGGACGGCACTGAAAAGCCTTCGCTGCAGGACGACAGCTCTGATTCAGGGCGCGAAGCTGGCGGAGTTCGCGGCCGAACTCGACATCAAAAACGCGGAAGTCGCAATTGAATCATGCGTCTCTTAATCAAGAACGGGTACATCATCGACCCCGCGCAGGGCGTTAACAGCGGCAAGAATCTGTTGATCGAAGACGGTCGCGTCGTCGGGCTTACGAGTCATAGTGACCCCACGCCGGAAGGCGCGGAAGTGATTGATGCGACGGGGCTGATAGTTGCGCCGGGTTTTATCGACATGCACGTTCATCTGCGCGAGCCGGGTCACGAATACAAAGAGACAATCGCCAGCGGCGCGGCGGCGGCGGTCGCCGGCGGATTCAGCACCGTCTGCGCGATGCCGAACACGAATCCGGTGAATGACAGCGCGGCGGTCACGCGATTCGTGATCGAGCAAGCGGAACGCGCGAATTTGGCGGAGGTTCTGCCAATCGGCGCCATCACAAAAAATTCTGAAGGGACAGAGCTCGCCGAAATGGGCGAGATGAAGGACGCCGGCATCGTCGCCGTATCCGACGACGGCCGCGCTGTTCCGACCGCGGGAATGATGCGGCGTGCGATGGAGTACGCGCGCGGATTCGATCTCCCGCTGATCGATCACTGCGAAGACAAATCGCTGGCGCGCGGGGGCGTGATGCACGAAGGGCATTGGTCGCTGGTGCTCGGATTACGCGGGATGCCGGCGGCGGCCGAAGAAGTTGACGCGATACGCGACTGCGCCCTGGCAGAGTTGACCGGCGCGCGCATTCATCTCGCGCACGTTTCGACCGGCGGCACAATCGAAGCCGTGCGCCGCGCGAAAGAGAAGGGCCTCGCCGTCACATGCGAAGCCGCACCACATCACTGGACGCTTACCGACGCAGCAGTCGCCGGCGCGAGCGGCAGCGACAGTGGAGTTCCTTACGACACAAATACCAAGATGAGCCCGCCGCTGCGCAGTCGCGATCACATCGAAGCGATCCTCGAAGGGTTGCGCGATGGAACTATTGACGCCATCGCCAGCGACCATGCGCCGCATCACGCGGACGAAAAGGAGCTGGAGTTCGATCAAGCCCCATTCGGAATCATCGGGTTGGAAACTTCCGTGGGGCTGGCAATGGATCTGGTAAAGCAGGGCGTGATTTCGCTTGAACGCCTCGTCGAAATGTGCGCGACGAACCCATCGCGCATCCTGAAGCTGGAAGATCGCGGCGCGCTACGCCCAGGTGCGCGCGCCGATATCACGATCCTGGATCCGGAAAAGAGCTGGATGTTCGATGTGTCCCGCTCAAAATCCAAGAGCCGCAACACCCCGTTCGACAAGCGAAACATGACCGGCCTGGCCGTCGCCACGATCGTTGCCGGCCGCATCGTGTTTCTTCATCCAGACTTCAGCCGGCTTACCGCTTCGCGCGCCAGTGCAGCGCGGCGCTAAGTTGTGAACGGGCGTCCCGCCCGTGAAACCACGCGCAAGATGCGCGTGCCACTTGCCCCTCCCCAAAACAACCAATCTAGTGCTATCTTGATCTTGCTGAAATCATTTAGATAACTGGCCCCGGGTCGCTTCCCCCTTTCCTGTTTGCGTCGCAGCCGGTGTCGCGACGGTCGAACAGAATTGATCTCACAACGAAAGGATCTACCCGTGAAGAATAAGTATCGCTGCTTAGTTTTCGTTTTGTTTCTGTTGGCGCTCTCGTTACCCGCCCTGGCGGGCTTTGCGCAGCAGAAGGTCTGCTTCACAGCCGCCGAGCGCGAACGCGCCGAGCGCACCGCCAAAGTTTGGCAAGAGCCCGATCCGGGTTATGACCCGGCGCTCGGTTACAACCCGGCGAATGGGCCGCGCCGTGGCGCGCCCCCGGTTGACGAAAATGGATTAGCGCGACCCATCAATTGCGTCGCCAACAAGGATCCGAACCCGGGCGGCGGCACGACTCCGAAGTTCCATTGTTCTGTGCCCGGCAACGTTAACGACGACGGTGAACTGATCCGCTACAAAGTGAAACCACACTTCAAAGGTCAATCGCCAGACAAACGCAACGGCGAAATTTACGGTGAGTTCCTTTCGTCGAGATTCTCGAAGGCGCTCGGCTTCTTTGCCGATGACGAGTGGGTGACGGACGTCAATTGTCCTGATTGCCAGAAGAGTCTGACAAAAGGTTTTCAGGGTGCGAGCTTCTCACCTTTCCAGCCCGCAGCCGGCATCGAAATGTCGCTCGCGCACGGCATCGACGTGAACTGCAACGGCAAGGATTCGGCGCCGTTAGGCGAGACACTTGCGAAGCTTTTGCAGAACGGAGCGCCGCGCGCGGAGATCGATGCGTTCAAGCTTTGGCTGGCGTTCATCGATCACGGCGACACCAAGACCGACAATCACAAGATTGCGTGTCTGGACTCTGAGAAGAACGGCAATACGCGCGTTTGCAAGCCGGGCCAGGCGGTATTTTACGTCAGCGACATGGGTTCGACGTTTGGTTTTTCCAGCGCCAGCGAGAGTAAGGCGCGGCTTGCCGGTTGGAAAAAGAAGGAGCCGATCAAAGTCAGCGGCGGCCAATGCACTTCAACCGCGAAGAGCATCGGCGATCCGGAAATTAGTGAGGCCGGCCGGCGATTGCTCGCGGATCAATTGCAAAGGCTTCTCGACGCCGAAGGTGCCAATGGCACAATTACAAAAGTCTTTCGCGCGTCGCGAAACGCCGAACGCGACCGTCCGCCGCAGGAATGGACAGCGGAATTCATTCGCAAAGCCAGGATGGTCATCGATGCGCGCTGTTCAAACTGAGGCTCCTGTGAAGGCGCTGCCAGGCTGCGCCATTATTCTTCGCCCTGCCAGCTAGCGGATGACTTGCGGAAAGTCAGTGCCGGGTGTGGCACGGCCTTTTGAAACGCGTAGGTACAGACGATTTGAGGCCCCTGGTTCTTCTCGTGCTGAAACGAGATGTAACCTGCTTTAGCCTCCACGCCGATCGCCGCATTCATGACGCCACCTTCCAGATTCTTCAGACACTCCACGTCGGCGTGATAGTCGATATTGTAGCGGCCATCCGGAAGATTCGATCCGCCCGTCGCCGAGAATGTCTTGATGCGCATCTCGCCACGGTCGAGCGGCCCGCGAAGTTTTCGCTCAAAGAGTTGTCGCGCTTCTGCTTCGGTCGGAGGGCCCTTGGGACCACACGCGGCAATCCCGATTAATACCGCCAGCGTGAGGCATCCCGCGATTTGTCCAATGGCGAAGTGTGAAAGAAGATTTCTCATGCTGTGTTCTCCTTTATGAACCAGGACATTATTGTTTTTGCGGGGTAGTATACTGTTTCTTTATTTGGCTTAAAACGAATTTGGATTGATTTTCGCGCATTGGCCGGCCGGCCGAGAAGCCGCGGCGCAGGAAAAACGTTCCGGGGCCGGGTTGGGTGTACGAACATCGTCTCACAGCATATATAATCAGAGCCGAAAAACCGGGGAGCGTGCGAGCCTCGTGAATCGCAAGTTCTACCGTCTGCTGCGTCCCATAGTTTCGAAAGCTCCATGAAAGCTCGCAAGAACCAACCCCTGTTCGACCCCGAGCGCAAGACGACTGTCGGCAAGCAGTCTAAAGGCAAACAGTTCCTCGCGTGGTCGGTTTTCAATCGCGACCTGATGCAGCTTGAATTCTTTCGGCGTTTGCTGGAAGAGGCTGCCGACAAATCCGTCCCGCTGCTGGAACGATTGAAGTTCCTTTCGGTTTTTTCGAGCAATCTTGATGAGTTCTTCATGGTGCGCGTTTCCGGTTTGAAGGAGATGCTCGAAGCGGAAGAGCTCGAGCCGATGCCCGGCGAACTCAGTCCCGCGGAACAACTGAGAGTCATTCGCGATCGCGTGCTGCCCTTAGTCGAAGAGCACAGCCGTACGCTGCGCGACGAAGTCATTCCCGGCTTGAAAGAAGCGGGCGTGGTGATCGAGCCGTACTCTTCGTTGACGAAATCCGAGAAACGCCGGCTGGCTGAGTACTTCATGAAGAATGTTTTTCTGATGCTCACGCCGCAATCGGTCGATCCGGCGCATCCGTTTCCTTACATGTCGAACCTCAGCCTGAACATCGGGCTGACGGCCGAGCGCCACGCCGATCACATTCATACCGGCGCGCTGATCAGCGGAGAGTTCTCGACTGATGACACGGTCAGGTTTGTACGCATCAAGGTGCCGCCACTTTGTCCGCGACTGATTCCCGTCAACAAGGACGAACAGAGATTCGTTCTGATGGAAGAATTGATCGAGGCGAACATTCATCACATGTTTGTCAGCGCCCACCTGAGCAAGGGCTACATGTTTCGGGTGACGCGCGACGCGGACGTGGAAATCCGGGAAGACAAGGCCGCCGATCTGCTCGGCATGATCAGAGAGTCGCTGCGCGAGCGACGATTTGGTTTGCCCGTGCGTCTGGAAGTTTCATCGAAGATGCCGCGCGACATGGTTGCGTTTCTGACTCAGTCGCTGGAAATCGAACCACGGGACGTTTACGAAATTAACAGCGTGTTGAGCGCCGGCGGTTTGATGGAACTGTACGATCTCGATCGGCCTGACCTGAAAGACAAGCCGATTCAGATGGCTGTGCCGCAGCCGTTGCGCCGAAAGCAATCGCCGTTCGAAGTAATCAAGAAGCAAGATGTGTTGCTGCATCATCCGTACACTTCCTACACGACGGTCGTTGAATTCATTCAGGCGGCCGCACGCGATCCGCAGGTGATGGCGATCAAGATTTGCCTCTATCGCACCGGCAAGGACTCACCGATTCCGCAGGCGCTGATTGAAGCCAGCGAGCGCGGAAAACAGGTCACGGCGGTAGTCGAAATCAAAGCGCGGTTTGACGAAGAGAACAATATCGAGTGGGCCACGCGTTTGGCTGAGTCCGGCGTGCACGTGGTTTATGGACTCGTGAATCTTAAGACCCATAGCAAAGTCGCGCTGGTGGTGCGTCGCGAAGACCATGGCTTGCAAACCTACACACACATTTCCACGGGCAACTACAACCCGACAACGTCGCGGCTTTATACCGACCTGGGCATCGTGACCAGCGATCCGGAAATTGGCGATGACGCCTCGGACCTCTTCAACTTTCTGACGGGCTTTTCGTTACAGAAGGAATACAAGCGCCTTCTGGTCGCGCCGGTAAATTTGCGCGAGCGGATGCTGCATTTGATTGAGCGCGAGCGGGAACACGGCGAAGCCGGACGGCCCGCGCGCATCGCGGCGAAGATTAATCGCCTGACCGACCTCGACACGATTGATGCGCTCTATCGCGCTTCGCGAGCAGGCGTGAAGATCGATTTGATCGTGCGCGGCGCTTGCATGCTGCGCCCGGGCGTTTCCGGGCTTTCGCAAACTGTCCACGTGCGCAGCATCGTCGGCCGATTTCTCGAGCATAGTCGCATCTTTCATTTCACGAATGGCGGCGAGGACGAGGTATACATCGGATCGGCCGACTGGATGGCGCGCAATTTCGATCGGCGCGTCGAAGTCGTCACGCCGGTGCTCGATCCGCGCCTCAAATCGTACTTGAAAGACACAGTGCTGCCGACATACCTGCGCGACAACGTCACCGCGCGAATTCTCACGTCTGACGGAACTTACAAGAAGCCGCAAATCGGCGTGGGCGAAGAACCATTCAACAGCCAGCTTTTCTTCGAAGGTCGCAATAGCGCGCCGCCCACGGGCAGCGTGCACCCGCTCAAGCGCAAGCGGCTCTGGGCCAAAGGACCATAGTTGGCTGGGCACTGATCGCGCATTCACAACAGAGAGGATTTGAAAAATGAATAAGCTCACTCTGTCGCTCCTCGGGACATTCATGGCAATTCTGGTTGTGAGTGGCGTGCTCGCGTACGCGTTCCGCGACCAATCGACCGCAAGTTCGGCAGCGCCGCAAGCAAGTCCGAGCACTTCGCCGTCGGCTGGAGACAAAGGCTCGACCGAAAAGCAGAAGGGACAGTCGGCGGCTGAGACTCAAAAACAAAATGGCGGACGAAGTGCGATTAGCGAATTGTTCGGGCTGGACTCTCCATCGTTAGCGCCTTCAAGTTTGGGCAGTTGGGAGTCCATTGCGCCCCGCGTTGCGCTGCGCTTTTCGCTGGCTGCATTTCTCGCGGCCTTGCTGGCGTTTCGTCCGCGGCGCGGCATTTCCGTCAGCCGCCGCAATCCCTATGTGGCGCAAACGCAAATCCTGATGGCGGTAGTCGCCGGAGCGATGATGATGGTTGTCGGCGACAGTGCGGCGCGCGCGTTTGGCATTTTCGCTGCGGCATCGCTGGTGCGCTTCCGCACGAACATTCGCGATCCGAAAGAGATTACCGTGCTGTTGGTTTGTCTTGGCGTGGGCTTGGCTGCGGGCGTCGGCCGGTGGGACATGGCGATTATCCTGAGCCTGTTTGTTCTGCTGGCGCTCGCGATTCTCGAATACTTCGAGCAGTCGCAAGTCTTCCGTTCAATGGAGATAGCGGTGGAGACGCGCAATGTCGACACCACGCACGAGGCCCTCAAGAAAATCTTTGCGCGGCACAAATTTGATTCCGAGCTGCGCGAACTAAATCGGCAGGACGAAGAAGATCCGCTCGGTAAGATCGTCTATCTCGTCAACATGCGAACGGGGACGAGTACCGATCGTTTGAGCGAAGAAATCCTCGCGGCCGATCGTGACAACATCGACACTGTCGAATGGGAGCAGAAGGAAAGCACGACTTACATTTACAAGTGAGCGCGGCCGACGAGTTCAGAGTCCGATGGATTCATAAGGTCGCGCCGGCAGGGGCGCAATGAATTATCCTCGAGGGCTAAAGCCCGCGCTGGAATCAAGAGGGGACGTGATCCCCGGGTTACGCTCGTCCCGAAACGTCGGGACTCGCTCACCCGGGGCTAAACTCTGTCGCCGCTCCGCGGCTCGTTGAAGCAGACATCTACGTTGACGCTATGGTGAGTTGACGTTATTAGAGCGGGCGCGTGAACTGCAAGGATGAAGGATGAAGGATGAAGGATGAATTGAATTCGCGCTGCCGCGTCAACCACACGTTATGTGGCAGGGCATCACCTACGGGAGGTAGCAGATGGAACAATCCGTTTTAGTTAATGGTGAATCGGTCAGCTGTCCCGATGGACAAAAAATCCCGCTGGCAGACCTTCGAGATGTTTCGGCTCCGCGGATTCTGATCGGCATAGATCCGTCTCTTCACTCGGGCGAGGTAAGCTCTGGTGAGCTCTCAGGTGCTGCTGTTGTCCTCAAGTATCAGCATCAGGGCGTGAAGGGCCCTCCTCTGGTTAAGCTCATTCCTGTGGCCTCTTTTACGGAGGCCGACGAGATTGTGTCCCGGATTCAGCAAGCCCGGAAGTCTGCCCGGCAGGGGGCCGGTGGTGCAAAGGTTGTGGTCGGTAAGTGTGAACATTGCGGTCGCGAGCTCCGTGTGAAGGCCAGCGCAGTTCGAGCGTCCATGAGCCTAACCTGTAAGTGCGGTACGCTGAATCGCATTACAGGCCCTGCCGCATAACGAGCCTTTGGACCGCAGCGGCGGGAGCGTGAACTGCAAGGATGAAGTCAGAAGGATGAATCTCGACGCGAGGTAGGCGTTCATCCTTCATAATTCATCCTCGCCTTGCTTTTCAGCGCCGCCGCGTCAACCCCGACATGTCGGGGTTCGCTGGCTTCAGGTAGCCTGATCTGATTTTGTTGGAGGTAACCCGGAATTGAGTATGAGGCCGAGCTTTTCAAGAAATCCGTCGGCTTGCCATTGTTCCCAGCGCTCCAGAGCTGCGGCGTAATGTTCGGCACGTTTGGCCACAAAATGCTTCAGCAGCCAGGCGCCGGCTGCACGTAATTTCAACTCACTCGGATCGACAGTGGCCTTGCGCGCCGTCCGCTTGAGGCGCGCGCCGAGATCCTTGATCCAGACGTCGCAGTCGTGCAGTTCGCCCAGCGACGTTTGCATGTGCGCGACCTCTTTCGCCATTGCCGCAAACTCTTCTCCCCAACAGTCGGAAAACAACTCGATCGAATAGCGCAGTCTCTTTGCCAAAATGCGCAGCTCGTGAAGCCGTTTGATTTCGTACGGCAGATGAAGGCAGGGACTCGCCGCGGTGAAGTCTTTCAGTCGCGCCTTAATCACCCCAATTCCTAAAGATCGAAACGAGAGGGCCGGTTGCGTAGCTTGCGTGCCAGGTCTTCGTGCGCCGGCAGCGATGGTTATCGTTCGCAGCTTGGCGAGAAAATCCTTGCGAAAATCATCGATCGTTGGCTTTTGCAAAATCGATTTCAGCGCCGACCGAGCTTTCTTGCGCTGCTGCCGGCGTTCATCGGCGACCAATTTGATGCCTTCCGCCGCCGTGCCCTTCGCCTTTGACTTCAACTCCGCGAGGGCCATCAACGCGACGTCCTCATCACGTACATCACCGAGCTTGTTAGCAATCGCGCGGAGTTTTGGACGGGGAAGAGTTCCTTTGCGGAAATAAGGGCTGAAATCATTGATCGCGCTGCGTAAGCGACGCGAAAGGACGCGCATGTCGTGGACGCCTTCGGGATCTTTCCAATTCAGCGCCTTGTCTCGATGGCGGCACACGGCGCTGAGTTGGGCGCGCAA
>DASYTZ010000107.1:0-41277 GCA_036001745.1 Pyrinomonadaceae bacterium | reverse complement strand
ACTCCGGTTGCCGAGAAAGTTTCTGCCGTAAGCGCGAACATTCGTCTGAGCGCGTGAGCTTCGACTTCGCCGTTCTTGCTGAACAGCAAAACGGAATCATCCGAGAGATACTGCCATCCCGCCGACGCCAGTTGCGCAGCGAGATTCGACTTGCCGCTGCCCGAAGGACCCACCACCAGGACTCCTCTGCCGTCCGGATCAACAACGCCTGCGGCGTGCAGCTCGTACAGGCCACAACGACGCATTGCTGCCATGGCAGCATTAAAGATCAGACGAGCCAGCGGCGAACGTTCTCGCGCTTGCGCATTGCTGCCGATCCAGACTTCGACTGTAGACGGATTCAAGCGGCCCGCGGCGACTGTGGAACCGTGATTCTCGAAAAAATAGATACTCACGTCGGTACGGCAGCGACCGCCTTCAGCTACTTCGAACGGCGCAAGATGGGACGGCGCTGTTGGTGGATCGTCGGTTGTGCGGATGACGAGGGTGACGTCGGGCTTGATGCCGCAATAAGCGGTGACGGGAGCGACGTGCCAACCCGCGAAGTAACGCTGCATCAATTCAGACAGTTCCGCGTCAGAGGTTTCGACGCAAATAAAACGACCGGCCACCGCGTAGACACTCGCGAAAGCCGGTCGTTCGGAACATTCCGAAGCTCCGATAGCCAAGTCGGAGCGAATTACTCTTTCCATCGCAAAGGACATTCCTTCACGGGGCACCTTGGATTAGCTGATTACGCCGCTGTCGGTGAGTTGAAAGAAGGTCGTCGCTTCCAAAACGTCAACCGGCACTGAGATCTGAGGAGTGACGAACTTCTTCTTCGTCGAATTGGAATCTTCGGCTGGTTCGGATTTGCTGTCGTGTATCTTGACCGCTTCCGGGGCCTCTTCTCCTTTGTCCACGCTATATCCTCCTGATAGTTTAAGTTCGAGCGGCCAAACCGCCACAGCAATTCCGGCAAAACCTATGAAAAAGGGTAAATTTGGATTACTCCCGCACCGGGGGCGAGGATTCTACGACTTTTTCTCTTGCTCGACAAGCAATATTCGCAGGGGTCGTCGCTCCTGCGTCAGTAAGTCGGCTCTAAGGTATAAGCGAAGATTCGGACTCAATTGCTGAAGCGCCGATTCGACCGGCAACTTTTCGATGTTGACTGTCACCGGATCGTTGATTTCATTCGTGACCTGCAAAGGAATTCCGAGTTCATTTGCGATGGCGTAAAGCACGACGACCAAAGGTTGTTGCTTCGCTTTTATGGTGAGCTCGCCTTTCTCGTATTTGACCCTCAGCTCTTCCTCTTTGTCATCTTTGTCTTTTTTCTCAGTGCCGGTGTCTTCGGTGTCTCCCTCGATCACCATCACGTCCGAATTGCCGCGGACGACAGCATTTTCCGCTGGCGGGGCCTCGTTGTAACCCTGCAAATAAATTCCCAGTGGGCGGGGCGCCTTTCCCGGAGTCGTGTCTATTTCATAATCGATAAAGACCTGCGGCGCCAACTGCTGCATCGCGGGTTCCAGCACCAGATCACTGAAATTCGTCGTCACCGGATGCTTTTGCATGATGGGCGTGACTGCTACGGGAATTCGCAGCCGCCGTGACAGTTCAGCCGCGATGTCTTTGAGGCTTGCATCCCGCGCCTTGAGCGAGATGCCAATGATCTGATCGTCAGTAACCCTCAACGTGAACGGTGGCTTTGATTCCTTGGCGGGCTGCTCAGACTTGTTGCCATTTGTCTTATCGGTCTTCGCTTCGGTCTTTGTGTTCATGCTTGCCGAAACGGAGGGTTCTGTTTGTCCTGCTACGACTGCGGCCAAAGTTACGACGACCGCGATTGCCACCGCGAGGCGGATGAAAAGCATTGAGACGAAGGGGAATTTATTTTGTACGAATTTGGTAGAACTCAACATCTTGGTTTATCCCGACGGGTCTTTTATAGCGGGCAACCTATCACAGAACGGAAAATGCGGTCAATTTGGGCTGGTCCAATTGATGATTTACGAGAGCTAACTCTTGTCTTCATATTCCCCTGGCACAACGCGGGCCTTTGAAAAAAATTGCTTCGATTCCCGTTCTCGCAAATGCATCAAGCAGTGCCTTCAGTTCATCGACAAAGATCAGGTTCCGTGCCGCATTCTCCTGATGGTCTTTCCGAAACTGTTGGAGGATGTCAGGAGGAACAATATCCTTGATGGAATGTTCAAGTTGCCGATAGGCCAAAGGCACCAGCGAATGCCTGCGTGTGAGCCGGTAGAAATAATCCCAATCGAAACTACCCGCGACGATCGCGCGCAGCGGTTCGCACCGTTCTTCATTCAGTTCCGCGCGCGCGCAAAGAAGCAGCGCGTTCGATTCGGCTTTGAAGTTTGAGAGAAGTCATTTCGGTCAGTCCGTGTACCAGTCGTTACCGCGTGCGGTTTTATCATGACTTGGCAGCTTAGGAACAAGCGCTGCGTATCAAGGGTTCATGAAACCGTTGGAGTAGAGAAAGACAAAGCGTATCATTCGAGTGATGCTCAACGCGGGAACCCTTACATTTCAGGAGTTTGCCATGCGCGAACAACTACCCTTGGCGACGATTCACGATGCCGTGCTCGAATTCTTGCGCGGGCGCGACGACGTAGTTGTATTCGGAGCTCAAGCCGTGAACGCATATGTCAGCGAGCCGCGCATGAGTCAGGACATCGATTTGCTTTCCACGCACGCGACGGAGCTTGCTGAAGAACTGCGCGAATATCTGAGCGAGCGTTTTCACATCGCCGTTCGCGTGCGCGTGATCGGCGCCGGCAAGGGTTATCGCCTGTTTCAAATTCAGAAGCCGCGCAACCGCCACTTGGTCGACGTCCGGAATGCAGAGTCGCTCCCCCACGCTGAACGAATTGAAGATGTGCTTGTAATCTCTCCGCCAGAGCTGATCGCTCACAAAGTTGTCTCGTATCACGCGCGTCGCGGCCAACCGAAATCAGGAACCGACTGGCGTGATCTCGCGATGCTGCTCTTGACGTTTCCGGAGTTGAAACAGGAGCAGGGCGCGGTAAGCAAAGCTTTGAAATCCCTAGGCGCGGAAGATGATGTGATTGAGACGTGGCTGGACTTGGTGGCGCAAGAATTAACCGAATCCGAAGACGAGGCAGAATTCGATTAGGTTCGCTCTCATTCGTTAACTTTCAGCACCGCCAGAAACGCTTCCTGTGGAATCTCGACGCGGCCGACTTTCTTCATGCGCTTCTTGCCTTCTTTTTGCTTTTCGAGCAGCTTCCGTTTGCGGGTGATGTCGCCCCCATAGCACTTCGCGATCACGTTTTTGCCCATCGCCTTCACCGTTTCGCGCGCGATGACTTTGTTGCCAATCGCCGCTTGGATAGGAACTTCGAAAAGCTGGCGTGGAATCAGTTGCTTCATTTTCTCGGCCAGGGCGCGTCCTTTCACGGCCGCCGTGTCGCGATGCATGATGAGCGACAGAGCGTCGACGGGCTCGCCGGCCACCAGGATGTCGAGCTTCACCAGATCGCTTTCGCGAAAGCCTTCAAGGTTGTAATCCAGAGACGCATAGCCGCGTGAAACCGATTTCAAACGATCGTAGAAGTCGAGCACGATCTCGTTCAGCGGTAGTTCGTAAGTCAACATCACGCGATTGGCGGCGATGTATTCGAAGCCCTTCTGGCTCCCGCGTTTCTCTTCGAGCAACGGCAGGATGCCGCCGAGATATTCATCCGGCGTGAGGATGACGGCGCGAATCACCGGCTCTTCGATCTTCGCGATGCGCACAGCCTCAGGCATTTTTGCCGGCGAATCGATTTCGCTGGTTTGACCATCGGTCGTCGTCACGAGATAGCGAACGTTCGGCGCGGTCGTGATCAAGTCGAGATCGAATTCGCGCTCCAGACGTTCCTGCACGATCTCCATGTGCAACAGTCCGAGAAAGCCGCAACGAAAACCAAAACCGAGCGCGGCCGATGTTTCCGGCTCGTAGAAAAATGAAGCGTCGTTCAGTCTCAGCTTGTCCAGCGCATCGCGCAGGTCTTCGTAACTGTCGGCATCGACCGGAAACAGCCCGGCGAAAACCATCGGCTTGATTTCCTGATAGCCGGGGAACGGTTCAGTCGTCGGCCGCCCGGTTTCGGTGATCGTATCGCCGATCTGAACATCAGCAACGGCTTTGATCGAGGCGGTGAGAAAACCGACTTCGCCGGCGCCAAGTTTATCGATGGGTGTCGGCCGCGGACGATTCACTCCCAGCGTATCGACTTGATAGTCACGGCCCGCGGTCATGAAGCGAATCTTCATTCCGGGACGAATCACGCCGTCGATAACGCGAAACAAAACAATCACGCCGCGATACGAGTCGTACCACGAATCAAAAATTAGCGCTTTCAACGGCGCTTCGGAATCGCCTTTCGGCGGTGGCACGTCACGCACGATGCTTTCGAGAACTTCTTCAACGCCCTGGCCTGTCTTGGCGCTGGTGAGCACGGCGTTGTGCGTGCCGAGCCCGATGAAGTGCTCGATCTCTTCCATTGCCCTCTCCGGTTCAGCGCCGGGTAGATCGATCTTGTTGATGACGGGAATCAGTTCGAGATTGTGTTCAATCGCGAGATAAGTGTTCGCGAGCGTCTGTGCTTCGACGCCCTGCGACGCATCGACTACCAGCAGGGCGCCTTCGCACGCTGACAACGAACGCGACACTTCGTAAGAGAAATCTACGTGGCCGGGCGTGTCGATTAGGTTGAGGAGGTATTTCTGACCGTCTTTGGCTTTGTAATCCAGCCGCACCGCATGCGCCTTGATGGTGATGCCGCGCTCGCGCTCGAGATCCATGTCGTCGAGCACCTGCGCCTCCATCTCGCGTCCGGTTACAGCGCCCGTCAGTTCGAGCAGACGATCAGCCAGCGTTGATTTGCCGTGATCGATATGCGCGATGATCGAGAAATTACGGATGCGGGATGAGTCCATTTACGGCTCAAACATAACAAAACGGGTGCTATTTCGCACCCGTCTTCATGGGAATTGCAGGCAGGATGCCTGCGAACCGCACGCAGGGATGCGTGCACTCCTTAACCAATCGCTTTCTTATTATCGATCTGCGCGCGTTGCAGCTTGCCGCTGTAATCGACGTACACGGATTTCCATTCGGAGAAAATGTCCAGCACCTGCGTGCCGGCTTCGCGATGGCCGTTGCCCGTGCCCTTCGTCCCGCCAAAGGGCAGATGAACTTCCGCGCCGATGGTCGAAGCGTTGACGTAAAAGATCCCGGTGTACGTGTCGTTCATTGCGTGGAACGCGCGGTTGACGTCTTGGGTGTAAATCGCCGCCGAAAGACCGTACTGAACGCCGTTCGCGATCTCGATCGCCTCATCGAGAGACCTGGCCGGAATGACGGCCGTGACTGGGCCAAAGATTTCTTCCTGCGCGACGCGCATGTCGGGCGTGACGTCGGTAAAGACAGTCGGCTCGATGTAATAACCGTGCGCGTATTCACCTTTTGTCAGTTGATGCCCGCCACAGGCCAACGTCGCTCGGTCTTCATTTTGGCCGATGGCGATATAGCTCATGATCTTTTCAATCGCAGCGGCGTTGATGACCGGGCCAACATCCACCGCTCGGTCGGCGCCGTTGCCGATCCGCAAAGCCTGCGCGCGATTCACCAGCTTTTTGCTGAACTGCTTGTAAACTTTTTTATGAACAATGAGCCGCGACGATGCAGTGCAGCGTTGCCCCGAAGTTCCGAACGCTCCCCAGATAGCGCCCTCGACAGCGTTATCGATATCAGCATCGTCCATCACGATGATGGCATTCTTGCCGCCCATTTCGAGCGAGCAGATCGCGTTGCGCTCGGCGCAGACAGACGCCACCCGGCGGCCGGTTTCAGTCGAGCCGGTAAGCGAAATCAAACGAATCGCGGGATGGCTCGTCATGCGATTGCCGACGACTGAGCCGCGGCCCATCACCAGATTCACCACACCCGGTGGAATGCCGGCTTCTTCACACGCTTTGACTAAGTTGTAGGTTGAGAGCGGCGTGTCTTCGGCGGGCTTGATCACGACCGTGTTGCCGCAAACCAGCGCGGGCATCAACTTCCACGATGGAATTGCCATCGGAAAATTCCACGGGGTGATCAGACCGCACAATCCCACCGGCTGGCGCACGCACATCGCAAACTTGTTCGGCATCTCCGCGGGCGTCGTGAACCCGTGCAGACGCCGCCCTTCGCCCGCCGTGTAATAAGTGCAATCGATTGCCTCCTGCACGTCGCCGCCGGCTTCTTTGAGAACCTTGCCCATTTCGCGCGTCATGTCGCGCGTGTACTTCTCTTTATCGCGAATCAGGATTTCGCCGAGACGAAAAAGAATTTCAGCGCGTTTGGGCGCGGGAGTTAAGCGCCAGCCATCGAATGCTTGTTTCGCGGCGGCAACGGCTTTGTCGACGTCACTTTCGGTCGAACGCGGAAAGCGGCCAATCAAGTCGCGGGTGTCGGCGGGATTTCGATTCTCGATCCATTCGCCGCTCGAGCTCGGCACCCACTGGCCGCCGATGTAGTTGTGGTAATTGTCCGCGCGCGATGTTGATGAAGGTTGACGTGACCTGGCTTTCTTAGCCAAAGCTCGTTTTGCTTGAACCATGGTTGGTGATAGGTGATAAGTGATGGGTGACAGGTAAACCTCTTATCACCTATCACCATTCACCCATCACTCGTAAGTAAACTGAACAATCCTTTGCACGATGCGATCGGCGCGCCGATCAAATCGCGAGAGATTCAGAACGATCGCGTCGCCCGGTTTCAGCGAATCAATCACCCGCTGGAACTCCGCAAGCGTCGTCACGGGTACTCGATTGATGCGTGTGACAACCTCTCCGCTTTGCACCTCCTGCGGGCGAACATCAGCGGCGAGGCCGTTCGGATCAACCTCCTTCACATACAATCCCTTGACCCCGTTTAGACGCTTATCGGCAATCAACTGCGGCGTGAGTTCGCTGAGCGTTAATCCCAGGCGCGTGCTGTTGCTGTTTGACGCGGCTGGCTTGTCCTTCGGCGCAACCGTTTCGTCGCGAGCGTTGAAATCGGGCCGCTCGGCCAGCGCGACACTAATCGAGCGCCGC
Source organism: Pyrinomonadaceae bacterium (assembly GCA_036001745.1). Lineage (GTDB taxonomy): Bacteria > Acidobacteriota > Blastocatellia > Pyrinomonadales > Pyrinomonadaceae > UBA11740. The sequence goes on along the minus strand of DASYTZ010000107.1, from coordinate 34,182 downwards.
TCGAGTTTCCCATCGATGTCGCGCAAGAAAGTCAGACTCACGGTCTGGCCGACGGCAGTCCCGGCAACTTTCGCAATCAGATCCTGCGAATCCTGCACCGGCTGGCCGTTGAACTCGACCACGATGTCGTTGACGTGCAATCCGGCTTTTGTCGCCGGGGTCGGCTGACCGTCGCGTTCGGCCTGAATGTCCGCGATAATCGCGCCGCGCGCATCCGGCAGCGAGTACACGCGCGCAGCCTCACTCTTCACTGAATCGAGCGTCACACCTAAATAGCCGCGTTTGACTTTGCCATTCACGAGAATCTGATCGCAGACATACTTCGCATCGTTTGAAGGCAGAGCGAAACCAATCCCGTTGTAGTCGCCATTTAGCGTGGCGATCTGCGAATTGACGCCAATGACTTCGCCGCGCATGTTGACCAGTGGTCCGCCGCTGTTGCCGCGATTGATGGCCGCGTCGGTTTGCAGAAAACGTTGGAAATTGGTGAACGCCTGCGAGTCGCGTTCTTTCTTGGAAATGATTCCGGCAGTTACCGTCTGGTCCAAACCGAACGGCGAACCAATCGCCAGCACCCAATCGCCAACCTGCACCACGTTTGAATCGCCAAACTTCATCACCGGCAGCGCATGATCCGCTTCAATCTTGATCAGCGCGATGTCAGTCTCGCGATCAACGCCAATCACTTTGCCGCGATAGCGTTCGCCGGTTAACAGGCTAACCGTAATGCGCGATGCATCTTCGATCACGTGATTGTTTGTCACGATGTAACCCTTCGCATCGATGATGAATCCACTACCGACGCCACGCATCGGCCGCGGCGGCTGGCGCCGAAACATTTCATAGAGCGGATTGCTGGGCGTCTTTTCCGATTTGTCTTCGGTGTCGGTTTCGGCAATGTCGGCTGACGCCTGCAAAGTGTCAATGTTCACGACGGCCGGCTCGACGTGCCGCGCAATCTCGACAAAGGAAGCGGACAAAGCGTCCGGGCCGCGCGCCGCGAGCTGCATCTGATCCTGCGCGACGGCCGGTCGGCCTGCGAGTATCGCGCCAATGCCGACGCCGGTCAGCAGGCAAACCGCAGCCAAAGCCGCAATCCAAACGCGCAACTTCCGCAAAATTGACTCTTCGGCATCCGTTGTTTGCTTAAAGGATTCGAACATAAGTCACCGCCTTCGAAATCGTGACAGCGTTTAATTGAATGAGCAGGCCACTCTGTTTTTGGTCCGGGGCTGGCCTGGGCAGTATAGCCGAAACTGTCCGGGAAAAACTAGAAGCAGCCGCGTTTCAGGGTCTTAACAGAATCTTCAGGGTGCCGGGCTCGGCGGCGCGCTGCATTGCGGGCACGCCCGATGATAAAGGAAATTCCTCACTGATGAGGCTCTCAACGTCGATTGCGCCGATTCTCAGCAGTTCGAGCGCCGGGGCGAAGCGGCCGCAGCGCGAGCCGACGACGCTGATTTCATTAACCACCAAAGGCGCAGCCTCGATTTCCGTCTTTCCATGAAAAGTTGATTTCAAAACGAGCACGCCGCGCGGATGCAAGAGGTTGACAGCCAGCGCGAAACCGCTTGGCGACCCGGAAGCTTCGACGACCACATCGAAACGGCCTTTGCGCTTTTCAGAAGCATCGACCGTCGCCGTTTCCATTCCGCACCGTTCCGCGATCGCAAGTTTGTTCTCGTGTTTGCCGATCAACGTTACTGCCGCGCCCGTCGTCGCGAGCACTTGGGCGCACAGTAATCCGAGTTTGCCATCGCCGACGACCGCGACGCGTGTGTCTTCCGTAATGGAGACTCGTTCGAGAATCCCACATGCGGCGGCCAATGGTTCCGTGAAGACAGCGTGTTCATTCGGAACGTTTTCCGGTACCGGCAGGAGATTCGCGACGGGCAGTTTGAGCAACTCCGCATGCGCGCCATCTCGGCCGACAATGCCCAGCACAGTTCGATTCGCGCAGTGACGAGGATCGCCGGCGCGACACAATTCGCACGCGCCACACCCCGCGTTGATTTCGCCAACGACGCGCGTCCCCGGCGTCAGAAGCGCAGCAGCGTCCGACAATTCTTCAATCACGCCGACGAACTCGTGGCCGATCGTGCCTTCAAATCCCGCGTACCCGCGGGCAATTTCCAAATCTGTATTGCAGATTCCCGACAGCGTGACGCGCACGAGTGCTTCGCCATCAGCGACCGGCTTCGGCACGTCGCTGACTGAAAGCGATCCATGTTCGTAGCGTAATGCCTTCATAAAACAGAGGTCAGAAGTCAGAAGTCAGTTTGCTTAATCTAACCCTGACTTCTGACTTCTGATCTCTGCTTTCAGAATTTCTTCGTTCGCTCGTAAGAATTCTCGTACGACAAATCGATTGCCTGATCTCGATTAGTAACCGTAAGCGGCAGACGCCATTCGATCTCTTCGCCGGTGTCGAGTTGCGCGGTTGCCCGCAACCACCAATCGCCGGCGTTGAGCAAAGTTGAGGCGACCCCGTCGGTTCTGACTTCGGCCTTAACCGGAATGATGTCGTGCATTCTTCGCGCCAGGAAATCATCGAACTGGCTCGCCAGCCGAGGCGATTCATCGAACTCGCGCCGCGCCGCCGCCAAATTGAACCTGTACAACTCGATCGGAGAATGCAGCGTGGCGTTGCGGATTGTGTTTCGCACGACCAGGCGAGTGCCTGCGTCAAGACCGCGATCGCCGGCATTGAAGTCCGAATTCTCCGCCGGCAGGCGTTGATAGATTCTCAAACCCGCGTAGAGAAGCGCCGCAATCAAACCGGCTGCCAGCAAAACACGCAGCATCAAGCCAGTTATGCCTGGTCGCGCACTGTGTTCTTCGTTGCTCATTACCCTCGCAGCCGCCGCACGTAGCCGACCAATTCGTCGATCTGGCTTTCGGACAGAGACTTCTTGAATGATGGCATCTTGCCGCGGCCGTTGCTGATTGAATTGAACAGTCGCTCGTCGGTCACATCGTTCTGCCAACCCGCGTCCGTGAGATCGCGCGCGTGCGCCAGCTTGCCGCGAAACGTCTTGCCGCGGCCATCGCGGCCGTGGCACTTCGCGCATTTCGAGTTGAAGGTTGATTGTGCGTCGGCGCCGCCTGAAACCGAAGCAGCGCCTAAGGTCATGCGCGTGGCAACCGTCACGATCGAGGCCAGGCACACACCGGATACGACTAAGGTAAGCAGAACTTTCGCGGGTTTCTTCATGCTCTTCCTCCGAATTAGTTAGTTATAACCTGATTCGATTTAGTTTGTCGCGTGATATGCGGCCCCGACAAGTTGGGGTTGAACACAAGTCAAAGGCGCGATAATCTCAAAGCTCGTGAACACGCTTTTCGACGACAAGCTGCGCGAAGAGTGCGGCGTTTTCGGCATCTACGGCCACACGGACGCCGCGCGCCTGACTTACCTCGGATTGTACGCCCTGCAGCATCGCGGCCAGGAATCGTGCGGCATCGTTACTTCCGACGGCGCCCAACTGATTTTCGAACGCGCGATGGGACACGTGCGCGAGAGTTTCGACGAAGTGCAGCTTGACCGACTTGGCGGACAGGCTGCGATTGGTCACGTTCGGTATTCGACGGCCGGCGAAGTTTCGATTCGCGAATGTCAGCCGTTCGTCGTCACCTGCCAGCACGGGCAAATCGCCGTCTGTCACAACGGCAACCTGCCGTTCGCGCGCGAAGAAAGAAAGAAGCTGGAAAAAGAAGGCGCAATTTTTTCTTCAACGTCCGACACGGAAGTTGTGCTGCACGGCGTCGCGCGCTCGCAGGCCGCAAACGTTAGCGAAGCGATTCCCGAAGTGCTGCGCGAAACCGAAGGCGCTTTTTCGATGCTGTTTCTGACGCCGAAAGAATTGATCGCGATTCGCGACCCGCGTGGGTTTCGACCACTGGCACTCGGGCGTTTGGAAGACGCGTGGGTGATAGCTTCAGAGACGTGCGCTTTCGATCTAATCGACGCGAAGTACATCCGCGACGTTGAACCCGGCGAGATGATCGTGATCAACGAAGAAGGGTTGCGTTCGTCGCATCCGCTGAAACCCGAGCAACATGCTATGTGCATCTTCGAGCACGTTTATTTTTCGCGGCCCGACTCGATCATCTTTGGCCAGTCCGTCAATCGTTCGCGTCACAAGATGGGACAGCGGCTGGCAATCGAGCAACCCGCGGACGCAGACATCGTCGTGCCGGTTCCTGATTCGGGTGTCGCCGCAGCTATTGGTTATTCGGCGGAAAGTGGATTGCCGTTTCGACTTGGCCTCGTGCGTAATCATTATGTCGGCCGCACCTTCATCGAGCCGAAACAATCCATTCGTAGCTTCGGCGTGCGGATTAAGCTGAATCCTGTTCGGCACTTGATCGAAAACAAACGGATCGTCCTGATCGACGATTCGATCGTGCGCGGCACGACTTCAAAGAAGATTGTCCGCATGGTTCGTGAAGCAGGCGCGAAGGAAATTCACGTGCGCATTTCCTGTCCGCCGACGATCAGTCCCTGCTATTACGGCGTGGACACGCCGAACAAAGCACAACTAATCGCCGCGAACTATTCGATCGAAGGCATTCGCGAATTCATCGAAGCTGATTCGTTGGGCTATTTGTCGCTGGAAGGAATGTTGGCCGCGACGGGGATACCTGCCGGGGAATCTTGCGTCGCTTGCTGGAACGAACGCTATCCAACCCGCATAACTCGCGAAGCTGAGACGATGCACTCGCGGGACGAAGTCGCGGCGCGCATGCCGGTGGAGATCTAGCCAAAGCCGTCTTCGTAACCTGTGCCGTAGAGGACGCTGTGAACTCAAGAACAAGTGAATCCAAAGTGCGAATGGTCAACTCGGCCGTTGCTCTCGTGCTTGTCGTGGGCGCAGCGGTGGCGTGCAGCAGTTTAATAAAGGACTACACGCCGAAGCCTTTTGATTCGGAAAAGTGGCGCAATGGAAATCGGACGGTGCGCGGCACGATGTATTTTGACCTGTTCGAGAAGCACACGCTGACCAACAAGACGAGAGACGAAGTCGTGCAATTGCTCGGTGAACCAGACAAGAAATTATCAGTCGAAGGCCGCGAAGTTTGGCTGTACCGACTCGATGTCAGAGGGGAATGGACGAGTCCGTGTTTCCCTGTCTCGTTCGAGCCAAAGGGCAAAACGTTCGCCGGCAGAATCAAGAACGGGACGATGTCGATGATCGTGGAAGAAAAATCATGACTGAAAGAATCTACAACTTTAGCGCCGGGCCGGCGGTGATTCCGGTTCCGGTTTTGGAACAGGCGCGCGACGAAATGTTGTCCCTGCCGGGTGTCGGCATGTCGGTAATGGAGATCAGCCATCGCTCGAAAACTTTCGATGAAATTATTCAAGGCGCGGAGGCGGGGCTGCGCGAGCTGCTTGGCATTCCGAAAGATTACGCTGTGCTGTTCTTGCAAGGCGGCGCGAGTTTGCAGTTTGCGATGGTGCCGATGAATTTTTTGTCACTGGACGCAAGCGCTGATTACATCGTCACGGGAAGCTGGGGCAAAAAAGCGGTCAAGGAAGCACAAAAGTTCGGCACTGCCGAGATGGCTGCGAACATGGCCGACGGCGGCTTCACGCGCGTGCCGAACCAGGACGAGCTCCAGCTAAACCCCAGCGCTAACTACGTGCACATGACTTCGAACGAAACGATCGAAGGCGTGGAATTCAAAACTGAACCCGAAGTTGGCGAGGTGCCGCTGGTGGCGGACATGTCTTCAAACATTCTCTCGAAGCCGATTCTGATCGAGAAATACGGTCTGATTTACGCCGGCGCGCAGAAGAACATGGGTCCCAGCGGCGTCACAGTTGTGATCATCCGCGAAGACCTTCTGCCCCGCGTGCGCGAAGGTTTGGCGACGATGCTCGATTACAACACGCACGCAAAAGACAAGTCGCTCTACAACACGCCGAACACCTGGGGCATTTACATTCTGAATCTCGTCTGCAAATGGTTGAAGGACAGGGGCGGACTCGAAGGAACGCAAGCCGAGAACGAGGCGAAAGCGAAGTTGATTTACGACGCAATCGACGCCACCGATTTCTATCGCGGCCACGCTGATCCGGATTCGCGTTCCGCGATGAATGTCACCTTCCGTTTGCCTTCCGAAGATTTGGAAAAGAAATTTGCCAGCGAAGCGACCGCTGCGGGTATGGACGGCTTGAAAGGTCACCGCAGCGTCGGCGGCATCCGCGCATCGATCTACAACGCATTTCCGAAAGAAGGCTGCGAAGCGCTGGTTGAATTCATGAAAGAGTTCGAGAAAAAGAATGGGTAAAGAATTTCACCACAGAGGGCACAGAGGAAGAAAACGACTAACCATCAGCTTGGCAGTTCTTGGTGCGTTCCTCTCTGCTTTTCTCTGTGTCCTCTGTGGTTCAAATAATCCAGCGCAAACACAAACCTCCGATCTCGCGCTGCCACAGGAAAAGCATCTACGCAACGTCAAGCAATTAACCTTTGGCGGTGAAAACGCCGAGGCTTACTTTTCCAGCGACGGGAAGAAACTGATCTTTCAATCGACGCGCGATGGGCGCGAGTGCGATCAGATTTACACGATGAACATTGACGGGTCAGACGTGAAAATGATTTCGACTGGCGATGGGCGCACGACCTGTTCGTACTTTTTCCCGGGCGACAAGCGAATTCTTTATTCATCGACACATCTAGGCGGAAAACAATGTCCGCCGCGGCCGGACTTTTCGCAAGGATACGTTTGGGCGGTCTATGACACGTTCGATATCTTCACTGCTAAGCCGAACGGATCGAATCTGAAGCGCTTGACGACAACGCCCGGCTACGATGCGGAGACAACGATTAGTCGGCAGGGAAAGTTGGTCTTCACTTCGAAGCGCGACGGGGATCTCGACATCTACACAATGGGATAAAGACGGAAAGAACGTGAAGCGTCTGACGAGTGAACTTGGTTACGATGGCGGGCCGTTCTGGTCTTACGACGGAAAGCAGATCGTCTATCGCTCTTACCACCCGCAGACTCAAAAAGAAAAGTCGGACTACGTCGCGCTGCTGAAACAGAATCTGATTCGGCCGACGGTGCTGGATATTTGGGTGATGAATGCGGACGGATCGAACAAGCGTCAAGTGACGCGTCTGAACAAAGCGAGCTTTGCGCCATACTTTTTTCCGGATGGCAAGCGCATCATATTCTCGTCGAATGTCGCCGATCCGAAGGGCCGCGATTTCGATCTCTACATGATCAAGACGGACGGCACGCGCATGGAGCGTATCACCTACAACAACACCTTCGACGGTTTTCCAATGTTCTCGCCCAACGGAGAGAAGCTGGTGTTCGCGTCCAATCGCAACGCTGCCAAGCCGGGCGAGACGAATATTTTTATTGCTGATTGGGTTGAGTAGTTTTCTCTGTGTCCTCTGTGGTTATTAAGATCGTTTTCACCACAGAGGTCACAGAGGAACACAGAGGAAGCAAGAAATGAAATTCAGGCAGTTCATACGAGCATCAATCACGCTGACTCTGGTCAGCTTGTTGACGATCGCCACGGTTGCGCAACAACCGACTTCACAAAACCCCAGCGTCGATCGTCTTCGCCAGACAATCATGTATCTCGCTTCAGACGCCCTCGAAGGACGCCGCACCGGCACCCAGGGAGCGAACGATGCGGCGCATTACATCGCCGCCGAATTCAACATGCTGGGCTTGCGGCCGGGCATGCAGATGGCTGGCCCCGCACGCACACGAGGTGAAAACCGCGCGCGTTATCTGCAACCATTTCCGTACATCTCGAAGGCCGAGCTTGGCAAGAACAATTTGTTGTTGCTGAATTCGCATGACGTAGACGGCGTACAAGCCCGCGTTGGTGAGGATTGGAGGCCGCTCGGCTTCTCTTCGAACACGCCTTTGAAAGCTGCCGAGGTAACCTTCGTTGGTTATGGAATCTCGTCGGCCGAACTGAAGTACGACGACTACTCAGTTTCAAACGCGAAGAACCGGGTCGCAATCGTGCTCGACGGGACGCCCGATGGCGATAATCCCCACGGTCAGTTTGCCCAAGCCGGGCAAATTCGCTTCAAAGCTGCGGCGGCGCGCGCGGTCGGAGCACGAGCTCTGTTTATCGTTTCGAAGGAAGAGAAGCTTTCTGATGACCGGCTGTCGCGGCTTTCATATGACAACGCCGGCGAAGCAGGAATTCCGATTCTCGTTATTTCGCGAGCACTCGCCGCGCGACTGCTACCGCTCGGCAATCTGTCGGAGTACGAAGCATTTGCAGACATCAGACGAATAAAAGATTCAACTGATGGTGGATCGCAGAGTTCTGAGCCAGGGATGCCGCGACCGTTATTGCTCAGAACGAATGTGCCGTCGCTTACTGTAGATCTCTCAATCGATGTTGATCGTCGCGAATCGCCTTCATTTAACGTCGTCGGTATTCTGCCGGGCCGCGATCCGAAGTTGAAGAACGAAGCGATCGTGATCGGCGCGCACTACGATCATCTCGGGCTTGGCGGCGAAGGCAGTCTCGCGCCGCGCGAAGGCGACATTCATCACGGCGCGGACGACAACGCGTCGGGAGTCGCCGGATTGCTCGAACTCGCGCGGATGTTTTCGGCGCAGAAACCGCGCCGCACGATCGTGTTCATTGCGTTTAGCGGCGAAGAAGAAGGACTAATTGGATCGAACTACTACGTCAATCATCCCGTCGTGCCGCTTCAGAACACTGTCGCAATGGTCAATATGGACATGATCGGGCGGCTGAAGGAGAAGAAGCTTATCGTCGGTGGAGTTGGCACAGCGTCCGAATGGGGCGCAATGCTCGCTGAGGAAAACCGTCCTACGTCTCTAACTGGAGGCATGACTGAAATCCCTCGCGGCAATGGTAGTGTCGCGGCGCATCCTAATGCCAGTCCGTTCTCGATCACTCTGAACCAAGACGGCTACGGCCCCAGCGACCATTCGTCTTTCTACGCCAAACAGATTCCCGTGCTCTTCTTCTGGACCGGCACACACAACGATTACCACAAGCCGTCCGACACGGCTGAGAAGATCAATTATGAAGGCGAAGCGCGCATTGTGTCTTTCGTCGCGAACATCATTCGCGACATCGATAAGAGCGATAAGCGGCCAACGTACACGGTCGCAAAAAGCGAATCGCAGGGACGTTCAACCGGCTTCCGGGTGTATCTCGGCACGCTTCCAAACTATGCGGATTCGAACGATGGGTTGCTGCTCGACGGTGTGCGCGAGGATTCACCGGCGGCGAGAGCCGGTTTGAAAGCCGGGGATAAGATCGTCAAGCTCGCGGGCCGCGACGTGAAGAATGTCTACGATTACACATATGCGCTCGGTGAGATGGAGGCAGGAAAAGAATCCGAAGTTGAATTGATTCGCGGTGGGCAGCGGATGACGCTAAAGATCACGCCGGAAAAAAGTCGGCGCTAAGCGGCCCGCGTGTAAACAAAAAGGCAAAGGTTGAATTGGACGCGTACGCGCCGATTCACCTTTGCCTTCTGTTTCTAAGAAACGCAACTTAGCAAGTTGCGCTACAAATTACCAACGCGGTTCGCGGTCGTTGCGTGATGGACGACGATCGCGATCCTTGTCGCGACCTCGGCCACCGCCGTAACCGCCACCACCGCCGTAACCACCACCGCCACGATTGCCGCCATAGCCGCCGCCGGGTCCGCGATCAGTTCGGGGGCGAGCTTCGTTGACCGTCAGATTACGGCCGTTGAAGTCTTTGCCGTTAAACTGTTCGATGGCGGCTGCCGCCTCTTCCGGCGAAGTCATCTCGACGAACCCGAAGCCTCGCGAGCGACCCGTCATGCGATCTTCAACCACCTGAGCCGATTCAACGTTCCCAGCCTGCGCGAAATGCTCTCGCAGATCGTCGCTAGTCGTTTGGAAAGGGAGATTTCCTACGTAAAGTTTTGTAGCCATTTCTTGTTCTGTCCTTTTGGTGCTAAGGGAAGCGCGGGAACTCAATCACTGAACAAAGGCAGGAAGTCTGCTTTTCTTTCGGCGAAGCGCGATGTCCCGATGCTCTAACTAATAGCGAGAGCGGCTTCTAACAGTTGACAAATAACCTCACTCTCTCTTCAGCCGAACACGTCGCTTCGCAGCACGGACAGGCGCCTCGCCGTCGAGGCGCGAGAGCAGGAACTAACGCAAAAAGTATGCGCGGGATGCTCCGGAAGTGCAAGCCATCCCGCGTCACGAAATGAGCGGCAATCCACGCGAGCTCCAACAGAGCTGGCTCCCGTCGCGGAACCACAAAAGTAACCGCGCTGACGAATCCTATTGATTCCGGTCGTGTCGCAAGCCGATGACGGCAATTGTCAGCACCGCGGCGATTACTCCAACCGCGATCCACGCGCCCTTGCTGCCGCCGCCGCCACTATCGGTATCCCCTTGCGGAACGGTGCCTGTGCGTGGCGGCGCCTTGAAAATGTCACGCGCCGCTGTTTTTGCATTCAGGAAGTTGTGGCTCGTAGTCGCCCGGGACGTGATTTCGGTCTTTGAAAAGATCCGGTTGAAATCAACCTTTGAGTTCGGCGCCAGCGGTAATTTCTCCGCTGCGACTGCGACCGGAGTCACGGTTTTGTTGGCTGCAATCTCTGCACGGGCCAAATCCGCGCTGGTTTCAGTTGTCTCCGGCGCGTCGGCTTTCTTTGGATCCGTCGTCAATCTCATCGGCGCGCCCATCACATAGACGTTCACGACGGCGACCACGAGGATCACAGTTAAGAGTTGAATGACTTTTGAAAATCTCGCCATGTGCTTTTGTTTTCCTCCTCCGTGTTGCGTAGAGAAATTGCCTAAATCCAATTCTGTATTGCGTTTGAGTCGGGCAGGAGTCTAACTCTCTCGCGATTCAGCGGTCAACAACTTTCGCGAAAAGCCACAGAAAACAGCACTTTCAGAAACGGCGCCGGCGACGCTCGCGGCGCTGCACCGCGCGCCGGAAGAGCCGGCTCGCATCCAGAATTACCATCGTTTCACCGGCATACGTCACCGTCCCCAATGCAGGTCCATCGTTTGACTCAGCCGAGCCATCGGGTCGTTCAATGTCTTGGGCCGAAATCGTAATGGTGTCTCGGCAGCTTTCGGCGACCAGGCCAAGCTGGTCATCGCCGTGCAGAACCAGCACATAGGGCAAGGGCGGCGCCCATGCTTTGTTAGAGCTGCTCAGAACTGCGGCCGCATCAAGCACCGTCAGCATCCGTCCGCGCACGCAGACCACGCCGACGACGGCGGCCGGAGCGCGCGGCAGACGCGCGAACGGTCGTGCTTCGGCCGTCGCATCAACCTGGTCAGTAAAGACGGCAAACGTCTGGCCTCCAATCGTGAAGGGAAGCAAGTCGTGCAGTTGCGCGGCAGTCTCGTTCGCAGGATCGTCTGGCCTTGCTACGAAAGCTTCAGGCATGGTTGGTTCAATCATCGAGAGCGGATCGAACAATAGCAGTCGCCTGAATGAAAACACGCTGGCATGGATATGGTCAATGATTTCTCGCGGACACTAAAGGCCAGATTCGGTAAAGATTTCACCGTGTGTTACAGTCGCGAAAAACGCGAAAGGATCCGGTCAGATGGATGAGTTCGACAAATATCGCGCGGCCATGAATGAAAGGCTGTTGAGCAGCGACCACCTCGGCATCAAGAGATTTTTCGCGCTCGACACTCAGGCTTATGAAGACGGCGCACTCGATAAAAAAACTAAGGAGTTGATGGGATTAACAGCGTCCCTGGTGCTGCGCTGCGACGACTGCATCACTTATCACATCAAACAATGCGCCGCGTGCGGCGTCACGCGAGAACAGTTCCTGGACGCGTTCAATGTGGCGCTGGTTGTAGGCGGATCGATCACGATTCCGCATCTAAGAAGAGCCGTAGAGCGGTTGGATCAGGTTCTCGGGAATGAAAATTAACCACAGAGGACACAGAGGAAAACACCAACATAAGAGAAGGACCCCTCTTGATGTTTGTCTTTCTCTGTGTCCTCTGTGGTTAATAATTCTTTTCGCCGCCGCAGGGGTTACATCAAAAGGTCTCAACATGCCAATTCAGGAACGTCCCAAAATCCGCGCGCCCGAACTGACCGGCCACCGTGGCTGGCTGAATACAGACAAGCCGCTGTCGCTCGCGGCCTTGAAAGGCAAAGTTGTGCTGCTGGACTTTTGGACCTACGGCTGCATCAACTGCATGCATATCATTCCCGATCTGAAGAAGCTCGAGAAGAAATATCCAAACGAACTGGTCGTCATCGGCGTTCATTCAGCCAAGTTCGAAAACGAAAAGGACACCGAGAATATTCGCCGCATCATTCTGCGCTACGAGATCGAGCACCCGATCGTCAACGACGCCGATTTCAACATCTGGAGAGCATACGCTGTCGATGCCTGGCCGACACGATACTTAATCGATCCCGCGGGTTATATCATCGGCCGCTTGTCCGGTGAAGGCGGTTACGACGTGCTCGACAAAACGATCGGAGAAACGATTACTGAATTTCGCAAACGCGGAGAGTTGAACGAAGCACCGTTGAAGTTGGTCCTGGAAAAAGCGAAAGTCGGCGATTTGCCGCTGGCGTTTCCCGGCAAGATTCTGGCAGACGCAAAAAACGATCGTTTGTTCATTGCGGATTCAGATCACAACCGCATCGTCATTACAAAGCTGGACGGAACGCTGATCGAAACAATCGGCACCGGCGCGCACGGCGCTGATGATGGAACGTTCGACGCGTCGACTTTCTTTCGACCGCAGGGCATGGTACTCGACGGCGACCGTCTGTATGTTGCGGACACTGAGAATCATCTGATTCGCGAAATCGATCTGAAAGCGAAGACGGTCAAGACGCTTTCCGGCACAGGTCAGCAGTCGCATGAATACGGCGAGTCAGGTTCGGCGCGTTCAATCGCGCTGAATTCGCCCTGGGATTTGCAGCTTGTCGGCCGCACGCTTTACATCGCGATGGCCGGGCCGCATCAGATTTGGAAACTGGACCTCGACAAGCAGGAGGTTTCAACGTTTGCCGGCTCAGGCCGCGAAGCGCGCATCGACGGCGCGCGGGATGAAGCCGCGTTTGCGCAGCCGTCCGCGCTGGCGACCGACGGAAAGACTTTGTTCGTTTCGGATGCGGAGGCGAACATCATTCGCGCAATTGACTTGGGAGCAAACGGGGAGGTGCGCACGTTGGTCGGCGGCAACTTGTTCGATTTTGGTGACCAGGATGGCCGCGGCGATGACGTACGTCTACAACATCCGCTCGGCCTGACCAGTTGGAATGGGAAGCTGCTGATCGCCGACACCTACAACCACAAGATCAAGTTGCTTGATCCCGCGGCACGAACTGTTAGATCGTTCGCAGGCGTTGGGAAACCTGGGCAGTCCGACGGCGGTAATCCCTCGTTCTACGAACCGGGCGGATTGTCCGTCGCCGGCGACAAGCTTTACGTCGCGGACACGAACAATCATGCGATTCGCGTTCTTGATCTGAAGACGAAAGAAACGAAGACACTTCAGATTAAGGGGCTGCTGCCGCCAGCCGGCAATCAATCTGCGGCCACGGCAGAAGTTGCGCCCAACGCTGAAGAAATAAAAGTCGCGCCGCAGAAACTACGCGCTGGCGACGCGGCAGTCGTTATCGACGTCAATCTGCCCGCCGGCTATCACCTGAACCCAACCGCGCCACAGCGATATTCCGTCACGATTGAATCGAATGGCGAGTCGATGAAGAACGCGCCGATTGATGTCAGCAAGACCGCGAAGGGCTTGTCGTTGCCGATCCGCATTCCCGTCGGCATCGGCGCCGGCTCAGCTACGGCGAGCGCTTCATTCACCTTCGTCTATTGCCGCGAAGATAACACCGGCGTTTGCCGCATCAAGACTGTGCAATGGAGAGTTCCAATCGAAGTCACTGCGGACGCGAATGCGCCGGCAGAAATCCGCCTGACTGCAACCGTTCCGGCAAACTGACAGCTACTTAGTTGTCGCCGCCTTGATCGACGGGCCGCCTTGCTCTCGCTTTCGGCAAGGCTTAACATCGTGTTTCCCCAAAATTCCAAGAAACAAGGAGTCCACAATCGTGGCTGACAAACCATTTCTGACTGACATCAAAACTCTGCGCGAGCGCGCGCGCAAGCACATCGAACAGGGCGCGGTGACCGAGGGCTACACCGCCGATCGCGAAACTGTTATCAAGCTGCTGAACGAAGCGTTGGCGACCGAAATAGTTTGCGTGCTTCGCTACAAGCGGCATTACTTCATGGCGAGCGGCATTCACGCCGACGGCGTCGCGGCAGAGTTTTTGGAGCACGCAACGGACGAACAGGGCCACGCCGATCAAATTGCCGCGCGCATCGTCCAACTTGGCGGCGCGCCGAATTTCAATCCTGAAGGTTTACTGACGCGCAGTCACGCAGAGTACGTCGAAGGCGAGACCCTGACCGACATGATCAAGGAAGATCTCGTGGCCGAACGTATCGCGATCGACAGCTACCGCGACCTGATTAAGTACTTTGGGAACGACGATCCCACTTCGAGGCGTTTGATGGAGAGCATCCTCGCCGTCGAAGAAGAACACGCGGACGATTTGGTGAACCTGCTGGGAGAATTAGGATAGCTGAGACAATTCACAGATTGCGCAGGTAGGGATTTGAATCCGTGTAATCCGTGGAATCTGCGGACTTCTAACTCTTGTCTGATAATCCACCAACCTACTCCAGCCGTCCGAGCGTCTGCCGAAATTGCGGCGCGCTGATTGGCGCAGGAGAAACCGTCTGTCACGTCTGCGGCGCAACGCAACAATTAGCCGCCCACGCGATTCCTTTGCGCGAGCGCTATGCAATGAGTTACGCGCTCACGATCCTTCAGCGACCATACATCTTCACGATCGTTTTTCTGGTCGCAAACTTTTTCGTTTTTCTGCTGATGTGGCAGGCAAGCGGCATGTCTTCAACGGCGCTGTGGGGAGCTTTTCCGGAATCGGTGTTGTTGTCGTTCGGCGCGAAAACGAATTACGCCATCCGTTTCGATCACGAGTGGTGGCGGTTCGTCACCCCGGTGTTCATCCACGTGAACCTGCCGCACGTTCTGATCAATATGTACAGCCTTTGGGTGCTCGGACCGTGGGTTGAGAAGCTGTACGGATCGGCGAAGTTCGTGGTCTTCTGGCTTGCGACCGGGGTTGCCGGTGTGGTCGCGAGTTACCTGACAGTGATCCCCGGCACGCGCCTGGGATTGATTGGAAGCTTTTTGATCAAGTCCGCGGACCAACCTTCAGCGGGCGCTTCGGGAGCGTTGTTCGGACTAGTCGGCGTGCTTTTCGTATTCGGTTTGAAGTATCGTCGCGAACTGCCGGAAGGTTTCAAGCGCGCGTTCGGAACCGGAATGCTGCCGGTGATTCTGCTGAATCTGGCGATTGGATTTCTCGGGCGCGGCATCATCGATAACGCGGCGCACATGGGCGGATTACTTTCGGGGGCAGCGATTGCCGCGGTGGTCAGTTACAAACGGCCTGGACAACCCGCGAGCGTCACCATTGCTTGGCGCGTGGTGCAAATCGCGGCGCTGCTGCTGGTGCTGATATCATTTTTCTTTGTCATAAAGCATTTTGAATAGTCCGCGAATGAGGCCACGAAAAGGCACAAAAAGCACAAAATGAAACCAGGACTGCGCCCGTTCAAAATCGCGTTCTGTTTTTGAGCCTTTTATGCCTTTTTGTGGCTAATTATGGTTCTTGTAATCTGGCGTAATCGGTGGATAAATCTTGGGAGACATCATGGAAATAAAAAAAGTGGGCGTGCTGGGTTGCGGATTGATGGGCGCAGGCATCGCGCAGACGGCGGCCACCGCCGGATATGAAACGATCGTCCGCGAAGTGTCGGACGATTTGATCGCGAAAGGCTTCGCCGGCATCGAGAAGTCACTGGCGAAATTTGCCGAGAAAGGCACGCTCCAGGAACAGCCGCAAGAAATTCGCGGACGTTTGCGCGGCACAACTTCTCTCGAAGACTTATCGGACTGCGACATCATCATCGAAGCCATCATTGAAAACCTCGAGACCAAACGTGAGACGTATCTGCGTCTGGACGATTTGTGTAAACCGCAAACGATCTTCGCGTCGAATACTTCTTCATTGTCGATCACGCAAATGATGACGGTGACTTCCAGCGACCGACAACAGCGGTTCATCGGCATGCACTTCTTCAATCCCGTCCCGCTCATGAAATTGGTCGAAGTCATCCGCACGATCCTGACTGACCCGGCCGTCTACGAAGATGCCGTTCGCTTCGCGAGCAGCCTGGGCAAGGTGCCGGTACGCACCGGCGATCGCACGGGCTTCATCGTGAATCGACTGCTGGTGCCGTACTTGCTGGACGCGATTCGCGCGCTGGAAGAAGGAGTGGCTTCCATCGTCGATATCGATAATGCGATGAAGCTGGGCTGCGGCTATCCGATGGGGCCTTTGACGCTCGGAGATTTCGTCGGTCTCGACACGACGTACTACATCTCGGAAATTATGTTCAATGAATTTCGCGAGAAGCGTTTTGCCGCGCCGCCTTTACTGAAGCGGATGGTTATGGCGGGTTTATATGGCCGCAAGTCAGGCCGAGGCTTTTATGACTACACCGACCCGAAAAATCCCGTACCAATGAATCTGGTGTAACTATTAGCCACAGATAGACACGGATTTGCACAGATAAGAAGGAGCCACTACGCAAGTGAATGTCGTTCTCCCTCTTTCTTATCTGTGGTTATCTGTGTAAATCTGTGGCTTGCTATTTGGCCTGCGCCACGAAATCTTTCGTGCGCGGATCGAGCGGGGAATTCAGAAGCTGGGCAACGGTTCCTTGCTCGACGACTTCGCCTTGCTCCATGTAGACGAGTTTGTCGGCCAGGCCTTCGAGAAAACTGATCGAGTGCGAAACGATCACCATCGTATGACCGCGAGAGACTGTTCCGCGCAGGAGCGAGCGTAGTCCCGCGCTGCGTTTTGGATCGAGCGCGCTGGTCGGCTCGTCGAACATCAAAAGCTGCGGACGCATCGCCAGCGCGCGGGCAATCGCGACGCGTTGTTGCTCGCCACCGGAAAGCGTCTCGGGATAACGCCGCGCTTTCTCTTTCAACCCTACGGATTCGAGCAGTTGGTAAGCTTCGTCCTCGGCTTTTTTCCGCGACACGTCCAGCACGTGCGTCGGCGCCTCAATAATATTGCCGAGCACGGTCAAGTGCGGAAACAGGTAAAGGTGCTGAAAGACTGTGCCGACTTTTCGTCGTAGTTCGGTGACCCGTCGCGCGTATTCGTGCTTCGGCAAAGTTGATTCCAGCACAACATCGGCGCACTCGATCGAACCGCCATCGATTCGCTCCAAACCATTCAAGCACCGGAGCAAAGTAGTCTTGCCGCTGCCCGATGCGCCGATGATTCCCAAAACGGTCTGCGGCTGCACTTCGAACGAGACGCCGCGCAGGATGCGTGTGCCGTTTGCGTTCTTAACGAGATTGGATACGCGAATCACTTGTGTTTCTCTCCATTACGGAGCAACTTCCGCTTCGACAGCTTCAATCGCTTCTCGCCTTTGCAGCCGACGTTCAAGCCGTCGCGCCAGATGCGCCATCGGCAGACTCATGATCAAATAGAAAATCGACACGGCCACGCCCAGCAACAGAAATTGTCCCGAGGCATTCGCCAGCTCGCGATATGCGGTCGCCAACTCCCAAACTGAGATCGCATACGCCACCGAAGTATCTTTGAAGAGCGAAACGAAATCGTTCGTCATCGGTGGCAAAGCGATCCGAAACGCTTGTGGCAGGATGATGCGGCGAAAAGCGAGCACCGGACTCATGCCGAGCAGGTAAGACGCTTCCCACTGCCCACGCGGGATTGCTTCCAAAGCCGCGCGATAAACCTGCGATTCATACGCGGCGTAATTCAAGCCCAATCCAATCAGCGCTGTTAGCCAGCCCGGCATCGCCAAGCCAATCGTGGGCAGACCGAAATAGAGAAACAGTAACTGCACCAATACGGGAGTGCCGCGAAAGAACTCGATATAAATAGTGCACAGCCACTGAACCGGTCGCGGACCTTTCCATTGGCCAATCGCCAGAGGCATGCCGAGCACAACTGCGATTGCCATCGATCCGAAGGCAATCAGCACCGTCACCATCGCCGCCCGCGTCAGTCGCCAAATTGCTTCGCGCCAATTAAAACTGATCGAAGTTATGTCATAGCCGGCGGTGGTCGGCGGCTGGCCAGTTTTCGTCGCCGTCTGTAGTTCAAGCTGCGCATCGTTCCACAAACCCCACTTGCGCAGAATCTGCTCGAGCGTGCCGTCGTTTGTAATCTTGTCGATCGCCGCGTCGACTTCAGTCTTCAGTTCGTCATCGCCTTTCCGCAGACCGATGTTGTATGTGCCGCGGAAGAATGGTTCGCAAGCGCGCTTCAAGGTGGTGCTTTTGCTGACGTAGAAGACTTCTGCCGGCACATCCATGATCACGGCGTCAATGCGCTTCAATTCGAGATCGCGATAAGCGGTCGGCGGTTCAGCGTAATCTTTAAAAGGGATACCTTCCTTTTGCAGCAAACGCGACGCGGCCGTGTTTCCCAAAGTTCCGACGACTCGATTCTTGCAATCCGCGAGCGAATGAATCTGTTGCTCGTCGTTACGCACAGTCAGCGCGAGCTGAAAGATGTAGTAGGGCTTGCTGAATTGAATCTGTTTCTGGCGATCGGACGTGGGCTCAAGTCCATTGACGATCACGTCAAATGATTTTCGTTGCAGCGCGGATACGAGCGTCTCCCAATCGGAAGGCACGAACTCGGGCTTGCGGCCCATCGCGGCGGCCAACGCGTCGACCATCTCTTTTTCATAGCCGATGTACTGATCGGGATGATTGGGATCGTTAAAGACGTAAGGCGCGCCGCCGCTGGGATCGGCGCCCCAGCGCAAGACTCTCTGCGCGTGCGCGGGAGTAGAGGCAAGCGCGAAGAGCGCACCCGCGATCAAGAATCGACAGACCCGGCGCATCGGCGACGAATTGTACACGAGAAGAGGTTTTGTGGCCGCAGATCGAAAAGGCCGATGGCACGCCGCCAGCTCAACACAATTTGTTTGTCTGCCTTCAATCGTTCGAATACAATCCCCGGCCATGTGCACAGACAGAAGAGATTTTCTCCGCGCCTCCGCTGGTTTAGCCGGCGCCGCCCTGCTCGGCAACCAATTCAGTTTTGCAGACACAGAAACTGTCGCAGACGTTCAGCAACGTCAGGAAGTTCCCGATCTGATTCAGCGACTGCGCAAGATGACCGCGGGCATCGTCCCGATAAGCGACGACGAGCGCAAAGCGCGCATCGCCAAGGCGCAACGGCTGATGGCTGAACAGAAGATCGACGCGATCTATCTCGAGCCCGGCTCGAGCATGTTTTACTTCACCGGCATGCGCTGGAGCACCAGCGAGCGCATGTTCGCGGTGGTGATTCCGCAGCGCGGCGAGCTCGCCTGGGTTTGCCCGAAGTTTGAAGAGGAACGCGCGCGCGAGCTGATTAAATTCGGAAACGACATTCGCACCTGGGAAGAAGACGAAAGTCCCTATCGTCGCGTCGCCCAAATTTTTCGCGATCGCGGAATTCGGTCTGGGCGCATCGGCATTGAAGAGCGTGTGCGCTTCTTTCTTTACGACGGAATTCGCCAGGCGGCGCCGCGACTGGAATTCATCAGCGCTACGCCAATCACCGCCGGCTGTCGTATGTTCAAATCGCCGGCCGAGATTGCCTTGATGCAGAAGGCTAATGATCTGACGATCGTGGCGTATCGCGCGACGTGGGCCACTATGCGCGACCGCATGCCGCAGGAAGAATTCGCGAACAACTGTGCGACGGCGTTTCGCAACCTCGGCGTGCAGGGCGGAATTTTTTGCAGCTTCGGAAAGTACACCGCTTTCCCGCATGGCTCCAGCACACCGCAAACTCTGGAAGAAGGCGATGTCGTCCTGATGGATGGCGGATGCAGTGTCGAAGGTTATCAATCGGACATCACGCGGACGTTCGTCTTCGGCAAACCCACCCAGCGCCAGCGCGACATCTGGAATCTCGAACGTAAAGCGCAGGACGCAGGCTTTGCCGCCGCGCAAATCGGCGCGCCGTGTGAAGCTGTCGATGCCGCCGCGCGCAAAGTGATCACTGACGCCGGGTTCGGCCCAGACTACAAAGTGCCGGGCTTGCCGCATCGCACCGGCCACGGCATCGGCCTCGATGGACACGAATGGACGAACTTTGTGCGCGGGAACAAGACGCCAATTCAGCCCGGCATGTGCTTCAGCGATGAGCCGACGATCGTCATCTACGGCGAGTTCGGCATTCGTCTCGAAGACTGCCTGTACATCACCGACAAAGGCCCAAAATTTTTCACCAATCAGAGTCCATCAATCGACAAACCGTTCGGCTGATCTGCCGAAAGTGCGCGCGAAAAATCTCAGTCTGACGGCGCTTTCATGAGCCGGCTTTTGGAAATGGCCGTTTTTTGGCCGTTTCTGAAAGATGAGTCGCCCAGGAAAGCGAGTGCTAATCCGGCTGACCTGTAAGGCTAAACGGAAACAGGAGACTGAATATGAGAATTTTTGCCCGCTTATTGTTGAGTGTCGGAGCCATGGCCATTATTGGCCTGGCGAGCAGCGCAGCTTATGCGGACGGCATAGTGTTCGTGGGCTCGCAAATCGACAAGCTGGTGCCGCCAATCGCCGTTCTGAATTTTGAGCATCACGGTTTCAAGAAGTCCGAGTCCGGTGGTGTGAGTTACGACGGTTCGGACGATGTGATCTTTGGCGATATTAGTGCCGGCCCACATCAACAGACCGTTGCATTTAGCGATCTCGGCTTGGCTCAAGCGAGCCAGCTACGGGTGTTGCTCAATATCAATGAAGCAAACGGTGGCAGCAAAGCCCCTATTACCGTGGATACTCTGATTCTTACCGCGTATGACAGTGGCGGCAATGCGGTTTTCAGCGCGTCGCTCATCAATGGGCCAGTCACGCTTGATCAGTTCAAGCATGCGCAGGGATCGACATCGGACTATGTCTTCGGCTTGGATGCCGAGGCGGCTGCCCGGTTTCAGGCCGCGCTTGCGCAAGACGCGAATCTGCGACTCGGTTTGCAAGCGGCACTGAGCAACGTTGACGGCGGACCTGAGAGATTCAGCCTCACAGGCCAGTGTGACCCTACGCCTGAACCGACGACCATGGTTCTTCTCGGCACCGGCCTGGCAGGACTCGCGGGCGCAGTGAGACGTCGGCGTAAAGCTGCCGCAATCGCGAAGCTGGATACTGACGCCAGCGACGCTTAACAAAACACTTAATTGAGAGACCTCAAAGCCGGAGCAAATCAGCTCCGGCTTTTTGTTTTTTCCGCGACTCGTTTTCTTCGGACATTCTTGTTGACAACAATCGGACTCGGGCATACAAGTGGGGACAGTCAAAAATTCGCACACCCGTCACTTCATGGAGGCTCTCTCATGAAAGTATTGATGCTTGGGCTGCTAATCGCTGTGACTCCAGTTGTGGTTCAGGCGGCGCCTTTGAAAGTCGTCAACGTCGGAGCGCCGGCGATCAATTGTGTGTTCACAACCGCGTCACCCTGCACGATAACGGTAAGTGACACAGTCTCGGACGTGCTTATGAGCGCCGGTGGCACTGGTCGGTTGCAATCGCGTACCTTCAAAGGACTGCCGGGTTCGGCGGCTGACGGGCTGTTCGCTTACGAATATCGACTTGATCTGACAAACGCAGTGGGCACGGTCAATATCGCCTGCGTCGACTGGATGACGATCAGTTTTGGGCCTGTCGTCTCGCTGGATTACAACGCTGACCAGAAAGTGGATCAGGTGTTCGTCGTGACGAGCGGCGGCTTGGGCACGATCGGCTTGGCGTCGGCAGTCCAAACCGCCAGCACGATTAAATTCACGTTCAGCAAGCCAGTCTGCGAAGGCGGCGCGCCGGGCAAAGGCGACACCAGTTTCTTCTGGGGCCTGGTTTCGAAGACAACGCCGAAGAACGTCACGGCAATGTTGCACGAAACCGGCGGCGCTACGCATGTCGTGAAGGCGCGCTCGCCGATGTAACAGTGGCCGCGCACAACCTTTGTGTTCCTCTGTCGCCTCTGTGGTAAATACTATTTGGAAACCACAGAGGACCGGAGAGGAATCATTGCTCAACTTTGCCATTCAAACTGCGCGCGATGCGGGGCGCTTGCTCGCCGGACGCTTCGGACGCAGTCTGCGCGTCAGCAACAAGAGCGAGCTCGATCTCGTCACCGAAGCCGATCTCGCCTCGGAACGCCTAATCATCGATCGCATCAAGACGTATTATCCGCGTCACGCGATCCTCGCGGAAGAATCCGGCACGAACTCGCCTGCGGCCGACGGAAACCAGGGCGATTGGCGCTGGATCATCGATCCGCTCGACGGTACGACAAATTATGCGCACGGGTATCCGTGCTTCTGCGTTTCAATCGGGCTCGAGCACAAGGGAAACTTAGAACTCGGCATCGTTTACGATCCGATGCGTGACGAACTCTTTACCGCGGAACGCGGCGAAGGCGCGGCGCTCAACGGCAAGCGCATTCGCGTCTCGTCCGTGCCCAATCTTGCGAGTGCGTTGCTTTGCACCGGCTTTCCCTACGACGTGCGCGAACGGAGCGAGTTCGCGCGCCACTTCGCAAACTTCATCATGAACGCGCAGGGTGTGCGGCGCGATGGCGCGGCGGCGCTCGACCTCGCGTATGTCGCGGCTGGACGCTTCGACGGATTTTGGGAAGAGGGACTCAAGCCCTGGGACGTGGCCGCCGGCGCTTTGCTGATTGAAGAGGCAGGCGGAAAAGTTTCGGATTATCGCGGCGGGCCGTTGGATATTTTCAATCCGCCCATTCTGGCCAGCAACGGTTTGATTCACGAAGAGATGATGCGTGTGTTGGCGTTGTGACTCTCCGATGCGCCCCGTCGGAAAACCAAAAATATTTGATGCTCGATGCGAGTTTCGCTGTGAAACGATAACATCGTATTCTTGGCGCTCGGGTTTTGGGTGTTGAGAACATCTTAAAAGAGGAGATTTTTATGCGATTCAGCAAGACTGCAATTCTTGTAACGGTAATCTGTTTATTTGCGGCTTCAATATCAGCCGCGAAAACCGGGCGCGCCGCAGCGAGTGTGGCCGGCGTCTACGAAAACTTCACCATCGGTAAACCATCGGGCGACCTGGAAGGAATGCGCGTCGTGATCATTCCCGCGGGTGGCGGCTATTACGCGATGGTGCAAATTGCGCAAGGCGGCGCCGAAGATCCGAAGCCGGAATTCGTAGAAGCAACGGTCAACGGAATGAAGGTCGAGTTCACTGTCGGCGATCAGAAATTCACCGCGACCGCGAGCGCCACCGTGCTGCGCGTAAAAGGCTCAGACGGCGCGACACAGGTGCTCAAGCGAAAACCCTGCACGTCACTGTTCCGGTAACCCACCCGATGACAGCGGTTCTGTACCGGGGCGAGTCGCGTCCTACTGCGTTGCTTTCTTATGCGTCAGGATGTTGCAGGCATCTGCAGCGCTCGTCGGATCGATGGCTTCGCTGCCTTCCTTGATGTGCTGGATGATTCCGTCCTTATCGATCACAAAGGTTGCGCGATTGCCGTAGCCACCTTCCTCGTTGAAGATGCCGTAGTCCTTGACGACCTGCCGCTTGGCAAAGTCACTCAGAATCGGAAATGTTATGCCGTTCTGTTTGGCAAACTCGCGATTGGCATAAACACTGTCAGCGCTAACGCCGAAAACCTGCGTGTCAGTAGCTTCGAATTTGGCGATATCAGCCTGATACGCCTTCATCTCCTGCGTTCAACCACCGGTGAAGGCAAAGACGTAGAAGGCGAGTACCACGTTCTTCTTGCCTTTGAAATCGCTGAGTCTGTACCTGACGCTCCTCTTATCTTCGCCCACGATCGTACTCGGCAGATAAAAGTCCGGCGCCTTATCACCGACCTTGAGATTTGTGTGTGGCGCAGGCGGCGGCGTGGTCTTCGCCGGAGTTGGGCTGGGCGTTGGTTGCGCGGCCGCGATGGACGCAGCCGCTAACAAAAAGAAAATGACCGAGATGATTTTTTGGAACATTTGCGACTCCTAGTTATTGGCTTAACAACTACTGCCTAATCGCTACTGTCTACTATTTACTTTTTCCCCCGGGAAGCAGCGAGAGTTTACATCCGCTGGCTGCCAGACGCCAGCAAATTCCTCAGCAAAATTGCTCTCCGACCCGTCACGCCGGCAAACGCCGCCGCCAATTGCAATCAAACCTCAAGAATTCCTCAAGGCTGGTCTGGATAATGGCGACACCCTAAAGCAAACGGGGTCTGCGCGCGGTAATCCCACGGCAGCAAACACTTTGTAGAAAGATGACGCGCTGATTTTGCGCGAACGACCCGGCCTATTGCGGGACGCTCGAACTCTCAAACGATGCGAAGAGACGAAGACCAGCTTATCCACGAAAAGATTACCGTTGCGAACGGGGGGCCGCGGACTTCGCGGCAGCGTCTGCTAAAACTGTTGACGAACACTTTGTCGACCTACAACGCAACAGTGATCAGTGGGCGAGCCGGCACAGGAAAAACGAACTTAACCGCTGACTTCGCACGCCGCGCGAAGCGGCCGGTTTGCTGGTACAAAGTCGATGCCGCCGACGGAGAGTTCAGTGTCTTCTGCCGGTACTTGACGGCAACTCTCAGGCTGCAATGTCCGTCGCTCGATGGATATCACCTGCTAAAGATCACCGAGTCCGTAGAAAGCGATCGAGCCGAGCTGCTGGCTGAGGCTCTTGTCTTTCAGTTAACCGAACACAGGACTGAGCCGCTGCTGGTAATCATCGAAGACCTGCACCTGGTGTACGACGCCGACTGGGTGATTCCATTCTTTCATCGGCTGCTGCCGCTTTTGCCGTCGGAAGTGCACGTGATCATCACGTGCCGCAGCCTGCCGCCGACGCCGCTGTGGCGATTACGTTCAAAACAGATGCTGCGCGTGATTGAAGAGGCAGAGCTGGCTTTCAATTTTGATGAGACACTGGAACTATTCCAAACATACGGACTCAGCGAAGAGCACGCGCGTATCGCCCTGCGCGAAACCAATGGACGCGCGGCAGCCATCGCAAATTTTGCGGCGACGCCGGGACGCGCCGGTCGTGCCGTGGCCGACAATTTTCTGGCAATCGAGTCGCGCCAGATGAATTGTTTAGGTCAGCGCACCCCGGATTTTCAAACGTAGAAATAGTCTTTGGCAGCAATGCCTGAATCGATCCTTCCCCCGCACCACGTCCTGACGTCATCAATGGCGCCACCATTCTCGACCGCGTTGCGAACAATAGAAGTCGCTGCTTTGGCTGTGTTACTCTCCGCAACAGTTCCCGACAATCTGTTCCGAAAATCGCCATGGCCAAAGGCGAACACAAAACCGCCAAAGCTGATTCGTCGACGGCTGCCGCACCGGTAGTCGCACTGCCCGGCACATTCTTTCTGCGCACGAAACTGCTGGCGCCAAGGCCGGCGCCGGAGCTCCTTTTCCGTGAACGTCTGATCGAACGTCTGCGCGCGAATCTTTCCTTGCCGATGACTTTGGTCGCGGCGAACGCAGGCTCGGGAAAGACCACGCTGGTCGCGGACTTTTTGCGACAGCAGGAGCGCCCTTATGTTTGGTATCAACTCGATCACACGGACAGCGAGGCGGCGGTCTTTCTCGGCTACCTCGCACAGGGGATTCAGCAGCGCGTGCCCGGCTTTGGCGAGACGATCTTCGCCTATTTGCAAGCCGATGAATTGGCGCAGCAGCCGGAACGTGCCGCCGACGTGCTGCTGAACGAAATTCTCGAGCACGTCGAGCAGCAGCTCATCGTGGTGCTTGACGACTATCACCACCTCGGCGCCGAAACATCCGTGCATGCGGTGGTCGATCGCCTGATCGCCTATCTGCCTGACGTGATGCACGTGATCATCATTTCGCGCGACGTACCACCGCTGACGCTCGCGCGACTACGCTCGCAGGATTCGCTCGCGATTATCGATCGCAACGATTTGCTGTTCACGCCGGAAGAAACCCAGGAGCTGTTTCGGAAGGTTTTCGGTTTGGAGCTGACGCCGGAGCAACTGCGCGAATACGGCGAGCGCACGCATGGATGGATAACGGCGTTGCAACTGGTGCGTCAGGTGGCGCAGCGGCAAGTGTCCGGTGTTGAGGGCCGCGATGCGGACCCGCTCGGCGTGCTGCATCAATCAGAGCGCGACATCTTCGAGTATTTCGCCGAAGAAGTCTTCAACGCGGAAACGGCTGACGTCCAAAATTACTTGATGCGTATAGCGTTGCTGGATCGGATCGATGTGAACACGTGCGCGCGCCTCTATCCCGAAGTCATTTCCTCTGCGATTCTGCCTCAACTGGTTCGCCGCAATGTTTTCATGACCGTCGCCAGCGACGCGCGCGGCGAAGAGTACCGGTTGCATCCGCTGTTTCAGAGCTTCCTGCGCCGCCGCTTGCGGACTGAGATCGGTTTGGCGGGCGTAGCAAAGGAACACGCTCGTTGTGCTGATCATTTTCTCGCGCGCGGCAATTGGGATCGGGCCGTGCGCCATCTGCTCGACGCGGAGAATTTCGATCGCGCCGGCGAAGTAATTGCCGAGCGCGGCGGAGAATGGATTGCATCCGGAAAACTCGCGTCGCTGGCTTCGCTGGCTGAGTCGTTGCCGACTTCAGAGCTCGAGGCGCATCCGCGCGCGATGGCCCATCGTGCCGAAGTCGCGCGTTTGCGCGGCGAATTCGAAACGGCGCAGAGCCTGTTCCGGCGGGCCACCGCGGCGTTGCGCGCGAAAGGCGACGATGAAGGCGAAGCCGAAGCGCTCCACTCGCTGGCGACCATCGCGCGACGACAGGGAGATTACGAGGCAGCCTTCAAATATCTTGATCGCGCGGTCGAGCTGACGAAACCAGATTCACCCGTGCGCACAAAGTGCGGGAACACGCGAGGGCTGTGTCTGGTTTCGCAGGGCGAGTGGACGGCCGCCGAACGTGAATTTCGGGTCGCTTTGCAATCCGCTGAAGAGCGGAATGACGAACATCATGTTCGGCTGATCACTCATAACCTCGGTTTGCCGGCGCTGATGCGCGGCGATTTTGGCGAGGCGTTGCACTGGCTGCGCCGCATGCTGCGAACGGACGATCACGAAGCGCCGATTCCGCAGGAAGCGTGGGCGCACCTGAACATCGCGCGCTGCCATCTGTATCGCGGTGAGTTGCAGGAGTGCGAGCAGCATCTCGATCGCGCGCTGGAGCGCTGCCAGCTGTTCAGTCTGGTCGGCCAGCTTGGCGAGGCGTTGGAAGCATATGGCAATCTTTGCCGCGAACGCGGCGACGTGGCGCGCGCCGCAGAATTTTACGAACGCGCGGCGCGCAGTTATGACGAAGCCGGTATCGAACTTTCGCGTGTCGAGCTTTTGGAAGAGCAGGCGCTGCTCAGTTTGAAAGCGGGTGACGCATCGCGCGCGCGCGCCCAAATCGATCGACTCGTTGAATTGCGCAAAGCACGCGATGACGAAGCTGGAGTTTTCACAGCCACGCTCGCGCGTTGCCGCGTACGAATTGCGCAACGTGAATTCGAGCCGGCACGCAACGAGTTGCTTCCCGCGCTCGAGTATTTTCGCGCTCGGGGACTCTATTACTACGAAGCGCAGGCGTGCACAGAACTGGCCGCGTGTGAACTCGAACTCGGGCGCGAGCCGCAGATGTTCGAATGCCTGCGGCGCGCGCTGGACCTTGCGGCGCGGTACGACTACGACTATTGGCTGCGTCAGGAGATCGCGCATCGGCCCTCACTATTCGCATCTGATGTAGCGCAGGAAATGTTGCCGGCGGATTTGAGCGCGCAACTTCCCACGATCGTGGTCAGCGCGGCACAACCGATGCCGAAGCCTAACCTGTCACCGGGGCCGCTCGTGGACCTGACGGTGAATATGCTCGGCCCCGTTGAGATCTTTCGCGATCCGGCGCGTTCCTTTGCCGCTGACGCGTGGACGACGCGCCGCGCGCGGGACATCCTGTGCTTCATCGTTTCGCGGCGCCATCATCGCGCACCAAAAGACACGATCATCGATACGTTTTGGACTGAAGACAACATCGAAACAATCGAAAAGAATTTTCATCCGACCATCTCGCACATTCGCAAGGCGCTGAACAGTAATCAGCCGCTGAAGCAAAACTTCATCATCTATCGCGACGGCGACTATCAGCTCAATCCCGAGTTTTCGTATCGGATCGACACTGAGACTTTCGAGCGGCTGATCAACGACGGCGAGACAGCGCGGCGCGAACGTGACTATGCGCGTTGCATCGATACTTACGAGCAGGCAGTTGCGCTTTATCGCGGCGAATTCATGCAGGGCAGCTACGAGCCGTGGGTCGATGAGCAGCGCTCGTATTACCGCGAACAGTATCTGCGGATGCTCGAATCGCTGGCTGCAGTGGCCGAGAAGAAGCAGGAATGGCCGCGCGCGATGGACCTGGCGCAGCGCATCCTGCGCGAGGATCACTTTCGCGAGGACATTCACTGCATGCTGATGCGTGCGCACGCGGCACTCGGCAATCGCGTGGCGGTGAAGGAGCAATACGAAACCTTGCAGGCCCTCTTGCAAAAGGAACTGGGCGTGGAACCGGCGATGCAGACGCAGAAGGCTTATCGCGAACTCGTCGGAAGTTAAAGAATTGCCCAAATTGTTGAAGAAAACTGCGGAAAACCAAGATAGAAATGCAAGGCGAACGCAACACATCTTGCTTCCCGGGCGACCTAGAATTTGGCGTTGTCTCAGTTCTTATATTTGAGCAACTACGCCTCGCCTGGAGTTGTAATGAACAAGCCACTGTCCTGACCCGACTGTGGCCATGGCTTGTATCCGATGGCGAATCACTTACTGAAGAAATTTCGAATCGCGCTGGCGCTCAGTCTGGTGGTATTACTGAGTGCTGTACCTGCGCTTGCCGGACTAACGATTGTCGGATCGAACGGCATTACCGCTTCGGGCGCCGACGGAATCAGTTTCACGAACACCTCTGGAATTACAGCGAGCGGCGCCGACGGCGTGCTGGCATTTCTGCCGAACGGTATCACAGCTTCAGGCGCCGACGGGATCACTGCATCGGGCGCTGATGGCATCACGGCGAGCGGCGCTGATGGCATCACGGCGTCGGGCGCGGACTCAACGACGATCACGCACGCCGACGGTATCACAATCAGTGGCGCGGACGGCATCACGATTAGCGGTGCGGATGGGAATACTTATCACCCCGACTCGATCGTGATCCGCAATGGCAACGGCATCACTATCAGCGGCGCCGACAGTGTGATCGCGACGGGTACGAACGGCATCACCGCTAGTGGGGCCGATACGCGAAACATCGTTCACGCCGACGGCATCACAATAAGCGGCGCGGACAGCACGGTAACCATCGACAGCGAGGACAGCATTACGGCGACGGACGCGGACGGCGTTGTCTTTTCAATTTCGCCGAACAACATCACGGTAA
The DNA here is from genome assembly GCA_036001745.1 of Pyrinomonadaceae bacterium. Lineage (GTDB taxonomy): Bacteria > Acidobacteriota > Blastocatellia > Pyrinomonadales > Pyrinomonadaceae > UBA11740. The sequence continues at coordinate 4,597 of DASYTZ010000107.1, read as the reverse complement.
CCGGTGTCAACGGAATTACGATCAGCGGGGCCGACGGCATCACGATTAGCGGCGCGGACGCTTTCACGCGCACCGGAGCAAATGCGCTGGCCGAAGCGTTAAGTGCGCCACTAAATTCAGGCATCGCGAGTGTCGATCCGGAACTGGTTGTGCTTCTCAACCAGTTGACCGATGACAGCACCGTCAACGCAATCATCGTCTATCACCGGCTGACGAGCGATGCAGACATCGCTGATTTGCAGAACTTGGGCGTCATGGGCGGCACGCGCTATCGAGTTCTGCCGATGATCGCGGTCACCACGACCAAAGCTAACCTGATGGCGATCTCGCATTTGCCCGCCGTGCGTTCGATTTACAGCAATCGAACTTTCAACTGGAATTTGACGCCCGCCGCGCGCACTTTGACAGGCGTCGAGCGCGTCCGGCGCGACACGGAACTCACAAACGTAAACCGCGGTGTTTCAGTGACCGGACGCGGAGTTACGGTCGCGGTGCTCGATACGGGCGTTGATGGCACGCACGCCGATCTGGCGGGGCGGGTTGTACAGAACATCAAGCTGGCCGACACGCAAAGTCTTGGCGCGGGATTCAATTACCCCGTGGCGGCGCCGAGTGTTCCCAACACCGATCAAGCCTACGGTCACGGCACGTTTGTCGCCGGCGTGATTGCCGGAAACGGCCAGCAGTCGGGCGGCAAATACTCTGGAGTCGCCTCGGGCGCAAATATCCTCGGATTGAGCGCGGGAGACGGCACGCTGCTGTTTATCCTCTCAGGTTTTGATTATCTGCTCGCCAATTACAACGTCTTCAATGTGCGGGTGGTGAATTGCAGCTTCTCAGCCAATACAGTGTTCGACGTCAACGATCCGGTCAACATCGCGACAAAGATGCTCTCCGACGCAGGCGTGAACGTGGTCTTTTCAGCAGGCAACACCGGGCCAGGCCCAGACTCACTGAATCCCTATTCAGTTGCGCCGTGGGTCGTCGGCACAGGTGCCACTGACGATCAGGGCAGACTCGCGAACTTCTCTTCGCGTGGCGAGTTCGGCAGCCCACTGTTCCATCCGACGATCGTCGCGCCGGGAGTGAACACCGTTAGTTTGCGACCGTCGACTGGCGTCTCGGTGACCTCGGCAAATGGATTAGGGACGAATGACGCGTCGCTTTCGTCTTCCGAGCTTCCGTATTACGTGACGGGCAGCGGCACAAGCTTCTCAGCGCCGCATGTGGCCGGCGTCATCGCCCTAATGCTGGAAGTGAATCCGCAACTGACGCCGGCGCAGATTCGCGACATCCTGCAGCGCACAGCGACGCCGATGCCGCCCTACTACCTGCATGAAGCTGGTTCCGGCATGCTCAACGCGCAGGCGGCGGTGCTCGAAGCCGCCTTTCCGTCGCGACGGTTTGGACTCGGACGCGGCGTCGGCAATCAGAACCAGGTGACATTCGTTACGGACGCGCCGCTAGTTTTTAGCGGCACCGTCACTCCCGGTCTGCCCAGCGAGACCTCGATCAATATTCCCGCGAACGCGTTGATCGCTTCAATGCAAATCTCGTGGGGCGGTTTGCTGACTCCGAACAACCTCAGTCTGGCCGCGCTCGATGCGCAGGGCATCAAGCAAGCGGAATCCAGCGCGATCAACTTGCCCGGCCTCACTGGCCGACGGCAGCGCGTTACTGTCTCGCAGCCGGTGGCGGGAACATGGAAAGCGGTCGTAAGAAACACGCTCGGATCCGCTGGCACGACGCAAACCTACCTCGGCATTCTTCAAATCAACAGCGCGAGATACGCGCCCATGGATGACGTTTCTGCGCTGAGTCCGACCGCCATCGCGGAGATTTACCAGAACTTCCGTGGCTTCGTGATGTGGCCAATCGGTCGCCGCTTCCGCCCGACGTTCAGCATCACGCGCGCTGATTTGGCCACGGCAATGCTACTGGGCGGTCGCGTGGCGCAATACATGCCGGCCAGTTCGATGTACTCGGATGTGCGCGATAAGACGACGATGTTGGCTGTCGAGAGCGCGCAAGCTGCTCCCAATGGCGCTTTGTTCCCGACCATCACCACCACCACTTTTCTGCCTGATGCGCCGGTCGATCGTTTGACCGCGGTGGTCGCGCTCGTGCGGGCGGCGGGGCTGCGGCAACAAGCCGAGTCGGGAACTTACACGCTGACCTACACTGATGCTGCTTCAATTCCGGTTTCGTTGCGAGGTTACGTGGCCATAGCGGTTCAGAACGGCTTGATCACAACGAGCGGCACTGGGTTTGATCCTGCCGGGACTTTCACACGCCTCGATCTGTCGCATGCGATGGTGAGACTGGCGACGCTGGCGACACAGTGATCAAGGGCGAAGCAGGCCGTAATAGACTTCAGTATCGTAATCAAAGACGACCTTGCCGTTGGTTTGATTCGCTTCGAAAACTCTGCGCAGTTCCTGAATCATTGGCTCGTAGTTCGAATCACCCTGCTGGGGCGCGTACGATGCCGACAATAGCCGTCCTTTCAATCCTTCGAAATCAAACTGCTGCTGAAAATCGAGGCGCGCGATCTTGAGCTTACCCGGCGCGAAAAATGATTCGACATCCGTGTCTTTAATTTCGCGGAGCACGTCGCGGTAATCGCTTCCATATCGCAGCAGCACCTCATGGTAACCCGCGACTAGCGGGGTGCGGTCTACGCGATAGCCATTCCAGATGATGACAACCCATCCGTTTTCCTTCAGGATTCGTAGAAATTCGCGACCGACTGTTGCGCGATCAAACCAGTGGAAAGCCTGACCGACGGTGACGAAGTCAACCGAAGCGTCGGCCAGCGTAGTGCTCTCGGCAGTCCCGTCGATGCTCGTGAAGTTCGGATAGGTTGCGAGTAATTGCTCACCGGCGGCGCGCATTTCGGCGTTTGGTTCAACGCCAAAAACGCGATTTCCGTGGCTTAGGAAGAGTTCCGTCAAAAAACCCGTACCTGAGCCGACGTCAGCAATGATTGAGTCAGGCGTGAGGCCGCATTCTCGTTTCACCAGGGGAATAATCTCAGCCGGGTATCGGGGACGATACTTGAGATAATTTTCGACGCGATTTGAGAAACGCTTCGTTGGATCGAGCATTTAGGCTTGTTCCGCAGGCTGGCTTAGGCTGGCGATCAATTCATTGAGTTGCTCCAACTGTTTTTCATCGGCGATCGAGAAAGACACGCTGAAGCCTGTCAGTTGTTGATAGAACGCTACTTTTCCGCGCAGTGGCAACCAGGCGCCCGATGGAAGCTGAATCAAAAGGGCGATCATCTCGCCGATGTCCACGTTTCCCGTCGTATTTACGAAACAGCCGGTGATGCTGAGGTCCTCAATCCGGCCTTCGTGTGAGCCGGAGACGCCGTGCCACTTAGCCGGAAGATTAGTCGGTACGCGCTCGCTGGTTCTCTTCTCGTCGTTCATGGAATTCGCTTCAGCTTCGCCGCAAGGGTGCCGCGGGCTTGGTAATACTTTGTGAATGCCCTGAATCCAAGTAATACCGCCAAAAGAAACGCGAACGTGAGCGGCAACCGCACATCGGATTTTACCAGCATGTAGTAATGCAAAACACCTAAAATGCCGGCCGCATACACGACCCGATGCAGCCGCGCCCAGCGCTTGCCGCCGAGCCGTTTGATCATGGCGTCCGTTGAGGTGATTGCCAGCGGAAACATCAGAAAGAACGCCGCCATGCCCACCGCGATAAAGCGCCGGGTCGCGATGTCGCCCGGAATCGTAGTCAAACGAAAGAACCGGTCGAAGGAGATGTACGTCAGCAAATGAAGCGAGCCGTAAAAGAATGCGAACAGTCCCAGCATTCGGCGGAACTTGATCAGCCAGTTAAGTCCCAAAATGCGGCGTAGCGGACTGACCGCCAATGTCAGAAAGAGAAAGACGAGCGTCAGCATGCCCGTTGTCCGTGTCACGAACTCCAGCGGATTTGCGCCCACTTGCTTGCGCACAACGTCCCAAAGCAGTAGCGCCAGCGGCACCAGGCCGTTGACGGAGAGGACGAGTTTGGCGAAACGTGTGTCTTTCATCGTGGCACAGACTTCAGTCTGTGGTTTTCTGTGGCGGCATCACAGACTGAAGTCTGTGCCACCTAGTAGTTCGCTCTCAAATCCATGCCCGCGTACAAATGCCCGACTTGTTCGGCGTAGCCATTGAACAAAAGTGTTGGTCGCGAGCCGAATTCTCCGATGCGATGCTCATAGCGTTGGCTCCAGCGCGGATGATCCACATCCGGGTTCACGTTTGAATAGAATCCATATTCGCTCGGCGCCGCGATGTTCCATGTCGTCGTCGGTTGATCAGCGACCAAACTGATTTTCACTATCGACTTGATGCTCTTGAATCCGTATTTCCACGGCACGACCAGCCGAATCGGCGCCCCGTCCTGCGGTGGCAGCGTCTCGCCATAAAGCCCGGTGGCGAGAATTGTCAGCGGGTGCATCGCTTCGTCGAGCCGCAAACCTTCGACGTACGGCCAATCGAGTACGCCGGTGTTTTGATTCGGCATCCGGCTCGGATCGAGCAGCGTCTGAAATGCGACGTATTTCGCGGAGGAAAGCGGCTCAACCTGCTTC
>DASYTZ010000106.1:0-14911 GCA_036001745.1 Pyrinomonadaceae bacterium | reverse complement strand
CCTGAGAAGTAAACGCGCGGATCGCCGCTGGTCACAATTGTTTTGGTTGGGCCACCGGTAGCCGCGATCACTTGCAAACTATCGGCGCCGTCCGCGTGCGTCACGTATGCGATCTGATCCGAAGCCGGGGCGAGCTTGATATTCTCAAAGATTGCCGGAAGTTGGGCCACCGGGCGCTGGCTACCGTTTCGAACCGAAATCGCAGTCAAGCTTACATCAACGGGGCCGACCGAGAGGCCGGCTTTGCCGGAGACCGACTTTACGAGCAACTCCTGACCTGAATGTAACCAGCCCACCAGGCCCAGGATGGAATCGGATTGAAAAATTTGTTTCTGCTGACCTTCGGCGAGCAGCCAAATGCTCCAGCTTACTTGTTTCTGACCTGTTGACCGGGCCAGCCAGGCAACGCGCTGACTGTCGGGCGACCAGATTGGATTAAAGAGAAGTATGTTCGCATCGGTATTTTCCGAAAGTTGGGCCGGGCCGGACCCGTCAGTTCCAATTTGCCAGACATTGGCAACTCCCGAAGTCTTGGCGCAATAGATCAGACGCGAACTGTCTGGCGACCACTGAAAATCCTGCGTTTGAATTCGATTGTAAGGTAACTGAGAGAACCCGCCGAAAGTGACGCCTCCGGTGGTCAGGGCTTTTGCGTCTCCGCCCTGGCCGTGAACTGTCCACAGATTGATGGTCCCGTTAAGAGAGCGCAGGAAGGCCACTTGTCTGCCATCGGGAGACCAAAGCGGAGCAAACCCATCCGGCGCCAATTGCGTCTGGGCGCCATCACTCTTGAGACTCTTGGCGAGGATCAAACAATTAAAGATTGTGGCGCTGCTGGTTGCGTGCGTGGCCTGAAAAGCGACAGTCTCGCCGTCAGGAGCGATGTCGGGCCACAATTCAATACCGCTCTCGGACGTGAGTTGCGATTCTTTCGCATGATCCAGCTTCACGCTCCACAAATCGGATTCATCCCGGTCGGTTGAATAAAGAATCTTCGTGCCGTCAGGTGAGATATCCAAAACATTGCTGTTGCTGTCATTGACGGTCATTTGCATGGGCGGGCTGCCATCCAAACGCACCAGACAGATTTGCTTAAAGTCGCTGCGCTTGGAGCTGTAAAGAATGCTTTGGCCATCCGGCGTCCAAACCGGATTGCTGTCCTGAGCTTTGTCATTAGTTACTCGCGCCGGCTGCCCACCGCGCGCTGGCAGCACCCAGATGTCGCTCTGTCCGTCTGTATTGTCAGTGTAGGCGACGCGTTCTTCGTTCGGCGATAAAGCAAAGCTACGATCCTGTAGTTTGGAGTTATCAAATTTGGTCACCGGCGAGATTTCCTGCGTCGCGACATTGAGGGCATCGAGGTTTCCCTGCATCACAAAGTAAATCTTTCCGTCCCGTGACCAGGCCACTAACTCCGGACTGAACGCTTCCAGCGGTTTGAGCAGCGTTGGTGAACCTCCGAAGGCAGCCATGGTCCAGATGCCGTTTTGGCCCTCGCGTTTCGAGAGAAAGGCGATCTGGAGCCCGTCCGGTGACCAGATCGGACTCGCCGCAGTTGCCAGTTCGCTCTGGTTGGCGAACGGTTCACCACTGGTGACTTGCTTCAACCAGATGGCGCTGCCCGCCCCTCTGGAGGAGGCGTAAGCGACGAACTTCCCGTCCGGTGAAAACCGTGCGTGCCTCGCGCCAGTTTCACCTAAGGCATTCTTTCGACTCACAAGTTGCGTAACCGTCAAAGCAGAAAATCGATTCGCGTCAGTTGCCCGGCGTTGACGCCACCAAAACCAGCCTCCCAGCGCGAGACCCGATATCAAAAGAAGGGTTGCGAGCCATAACCAGCGCGCACTTGAGGTCAATCCCAATTGTTGGGTGAGTGCGGAAGGTTGAGTTGAGGTGTAAGTGCCTGAAGCGCTGCTCTGCCTAACTCCTCCGGACAGGTTTCGTTCGTGGCTGAGCGGTGCGCCCGAGCGTTGCATCGCCACGTTCACATCTAAATCGCGTCTCAGGCTTTTGAGATCCAGCCACAGCTCTTTCATCACCTGATAACGTTCTTCACGGTCTTTCTGCAAAGCCTTCTTGACGATGCGTTCTAGTTCGGCGGGCACGTCCGGCACGAACTGCGACATTGCAGCTGGTTCGGTTTTCAGAATGGCGGCGCTGGTATCGCTCGCCGTCTCGCTCTTGAAGGGACCATGCCGGGTGATCATTTCGTAAAGCACAACTCCCAGACTCCAGATGTCAGTGCGCGGGTCCACTTCCTGCGCTCTCGCCTGCTCGGGTGAAAGATAAGCAGTAGTCCCCACGACCATGCCCGGCTCAGTTTGGACCATGACCTGGGTCGCTGCATCCTGATCGACTTCATCAACGCGCCACTGCTCTGTTAGTTTCGCTAGTCCGAAGTCGAGGACCTTTACGATACCGTCTCGCCGCAGCATGATATTTTCCGGCTTGATGTCGCGATGAATGATGCCGGCTGCGTGCGCGCTGGAAAGCGCCGAAGCTACTTGCATCGCAATATCGATCGCTTCCGTCAACGTTAGCGAAGCGCGGCGCAGGTGGTGTCGCAGGTTTTCACCGTCGATAAATTCAGTGACCATGAAATGAGCGCCCGGCTCAGTGCCGATTTCGTGAATGGTGATGATATTCGGGTGATTCAGCGCGGAAGCGGCCTTCGCTTCCTGAACAAAGCGCTGCATGCGCTGCCGATTCGAAGCGACATCCTCTGGAAGTACTTTTAAAGCGACGTTACGATCCAGGGTCACGTCCTGCGCCAGGTAAACCTCGCCCATGCCGCCCGCGCCAAGCTTCGAGCGGATTTCGTAGCGGCCCAGTTTTGTGCCGGCGACAACGGTCATTGCTTCTTCAAACCTGCTGCCCAATTCACGATTACAACAATCGGTGTGCGGCTCGTTTCGTTAATACTCGAATTCACCAAAAAGCGCTGACCGTCGGCCGATACGTCGTACCGATTTGGCGACTCAAAGCTTGACACGCTGGTTTGAAACAGCGGCTTTGGAGTTCCCATCTCAAAGGTGGCGCCGAGCTTTACGTCCACGGCCATCAACGTCCGCTCCGGTGTCATGAAGTACAGCTCTTTCCCATCGCGGCGCCAGCGCGGCTGCGCGCCGCCGGTAGTCGAGACCTGCCATTTCCCACCCGCCGGAGGAAAACTTTGAATGTAGATTTCCGTTCGGCCTGATTCAGACGAAGCATAGGCGATCCACCGGCCATCAGGTGAGCAGCGCGGGTGAAACTCTGAGAATTCAGACTGAAGCAGAGGATGGGCGTTCGAGGTTCCATCAAGCGGCAACACCCAGACATCACTGAGAGTCTTTTCACCGATGGTCTCGAAGAGCAGATTCTTCCCATCGCCAGACCAATCAGTTCCGTCGTCGATTCCCGAAGTTGTTTCGTAAAGACGTTCTTCGTTTCCGGATCCGTTTGAGTTTTTGCGGAAAAATGTCGTTTTGCCCTCGCTGGTCGAAGTATGAATGAGCAAGTTCCCGTCCGGCGACCACGATGGATTGTCATCAGAAGCTGCACTGAATGTGAATCGAAGCGGCGCGCCGCGCACCAGATCCATGATCCAGATGTCGCTGTTTCCGCCGTCAATTTTCTGCATCGCGGCGTGCTTTTCATCCGGCGACAGCATGATGTCGTTGTAAGTGCCGGGCGGTCCGACCGTGGCTATCTGCTTTCCGCTGCGATCGAACCATGCCAACTGGCGGCCCACATCGCTGCCCTTCCAAAAAACGATCGTGCCATTTTCCGAGACGGAAAAATGCGAGAGACTGTTGTTGCTGGAATACGCTACGTTCTCCAACACGGGAAACGGTTCGCCGCTCAGCTCAAGCTTTGACGCATCGAAGGCCTGCGCCATCAATGTAAATTCGCGAGCAAAGAGCAAGTAGCCGGGCACAACATAGGCTATGTTCGAATCGTTCTTCAGCAGCAACTTCCGCTGATCGTTCTGCAATGAGCTAACGTAAATCTCTGAGGCTCCTCGAGTCCCTTTCCAGCTGTAATACAAGAAGTGTTTGCCGTCAGGTAGGAATACCGGGTAGTCATGCTCGATCTCAAGCCGTGAGCTATCCAGCGCCAGCGCCTGTGCCGGCTCTCCGCCCGACGCAGATACTCGCTGGAGTCCGTGGCCCGCTATCGCGAACAGAATTGTTCCCTCACGGTTCCATGTTCCTCCCACTCCAGTAGCAGCGTTGCAAAGTGTTTGCGGCGCTCCGCCCGTTAAATCTACTTTCTTCAGTTTGTTGTCACTGAAAAACCCAATGGAGCGGCTATCGGGCGACCAGAAGGCCAAGGCACCATTGTCAGTGCCGGCTATGCGTTGCGCGTTGATTGAATCCAACGCTCTCAGGTAGAGCGCAGGCTTTCCTTCTGAAATTCCCTGGAACGCGATCATTCGCCCGTCGGGAGAAACGGCCGGCTCGCGAATTTCGGTCACCTTATCGGGCACTTCTATCGCAAAACTGATTGGCCGCTTGTCCACAGAGCGTGGCCAGAAGTAAAGCAGCGCGAGTGATGCGCACGCGATTAGGAGCACACCGGCAAGCGCCCACGGGATCACTTCGCGGCGTTTACGTTTGGAAGTTGGCAGTGCCGACAAGACGGTCGTCGTCGATTCAGAAGTTGTCGCGGGCCCGGACAATGCTTCGAGTGCGAACGCGAGATCGCGAGCAGAGTTAAATCGCTCCTCCGGACTCTTTTCCAGACAGTGATTGACGACGCGCTCAAGCGCGGGATTGATATCGCGATTTGTACTGGAAAGGTCCGGCGGATCTTCGCGCAGAATCGCGCTGATAGTGTCAGCCGTCGATTCGCCGCGAAAGGCGCGACGGCCGGAAAGCATCTCATAGAGAATTGCGCCGAAAGAAAAAATGTCTGAGCGATGATCGGCCGACTTGCCGCGCACTTGTTCCGGAGACATGTAACCGATCGTGCCCATGACAACGCCGGGATCAGTGTCGACGCGGCGCGTCGGTATCTCTGTCTGCGATTGCGATCCGTCGCTGGCCCCCGTCAGCTTTGCCAAACCAAAATCAAGAATCTTCACCCGGCCGTCTTTGGTGATAAAGACATTCTCAGGTTTCAGGTCGCGATGGACGATTCCTTTCTCGTGCGCAGCCGCGAGACCGTGCGCGATTTGCAGCCCGTAATCGATCGCTTTCCGTTGAGACAAAGCAACGCCGCCCATGCGCTCGCGTAAGGTTTCGCCTTCGAGCAATTCGGAAACGATGTAAGGCGCCCCTTCATGCGTCTCGATGTGATGGATGACCAGGATGTTCGGATGGTTTAGTGAGCCGGCCGTCTGCGCTTCCTGTTCAAATCGCGCCAGACGCCCTTTGTCAGCCGACAACGCCGCCGGCAAAATTTTGATCGCGACTTCACGATGCATCGCTCCGTCGTAAGCGCGATACACCTCACCCATTCCGCCCTCGCCAATCTTCGAGCGGATTTCGTAGCGGCCCAGTTTTGTGCCGGAACTGAGACTCATTGGAAGGGTCCTGGTATTGAGCGCCGGAATTCTATCGAAGTTCAGTGCAGTGGGCTACAAATTTCGGCGCTAACTGTGATCGATTGGGCCGCAACTGGGCGCCAGGCCGCTCTTTACTGAACTGAATCGTTCCTGTATTTTCGTCCTCCAGATTCCGATTCACAACCAGACCGAGCAACGCGGAAAGCTAACGTATGAACTCGACAAGATTTCGTCTTCTGATCGTGGTGCTGTTAACGCTGACAGCAATTGTTCTCGCGACGCATTCCTCGCCGAGCGAAGCCCAACGGCACTCCGGTACAGACACGTACGCGATCACAAACGCGCGGATTGTGACCGTGTCGGGACCGGTGATTGATCGCGGGACGATTGTGATTCGTGACGGGCTAATCGCTGCCGTCGGCGCGAATGTCACCGCGCCGGCAGACGCGCGCATCATCGACGGCGCCGGACTAACCGTTTATCCGGGAATTATCGACGCGAGCACTACGCTGGGAATTCCGCGACCGTCACCTTCGCCCGGCCAGAGTCCTGGTGGCGGATTTGCAGGGCTGTTCGGCCAGAGCGCGCCGTCGGCAAGCGCGCCCAACTCGACTCAGCTTCCCGGAATGCAGCCGGAGATTCTTGCGGCTGATTTGATTAAGCCCGGTGGTCCGGAGATCGAGAGCGCGCGCAGCGCGGGCATCACGACTGTGCAAACTGCGCCGCGCGGCAACGTGTTTCTCGGGCAGTCGGCGATTATCAATCTCGCGGGTGACACGCCGCAGCAGATGATCGTGCGTTCGCCGGTGGCTTTATATGTCGGTCTAACGCCGCTGGGCGGTGGGCAGTATCCCGGATCGCTGATGGGTGTGTTTTCGTCCGTGCGCCAGATGCTGCTCGACGCACGGCGCTATCGCGAGATGAACGACATCTACGAACGCAATCAGCGCGGACTGAGGCGGCCGGCGCAGGATAAATCTTTGGAAGCGCTGCAACCTGTAATTGCAGGACGAATGCCGATCGTGATGCAGGCCGACAGCGAACGCGAGATCGATCGCGTGCTCGATCTCGCGCGCGAATTCAATGTGAAGATGATCATCAACGGCGGACGCGAAGCCGATCGCGTGGCCGCGCGACTTAAGGCGATGAATGTTCCGGTGTTGCTGTCGCTGAATTTTCCGAAGCGCATGACTGCGGCTTCTCAGGAAACCGATCCGGAGCCTCTGCGCGTTTTGCGTGAGCGCGTCGAAGCGCCCAAGACCGCTGGACGCCTCGCGGCCGCGGGAGTTCGTTTCGCTTTTCAATCCGGCGGCATGACGTCGATTAATGACTACCTCGCGAACGCGGCGAAGGCCGTCGAGAACGGCTTGCCGCACGACGATGCGATTCGCGCGCTGACAATTTGGCCGGCAGAGATTCTCGGTGTCACGTCGCAGCTCGGCTCAATCGAAGTCGGAAAGATCGCAAACCTGACGATCACGCGCGGCGATCTTCTCGCGAAAGACAAACGCGTCATGCATGTGTTCATCGACGGAAAGCCGTCTGACTTGCGACCGCCGACAGCTGCGACGGACCAAGGCGCAAATATCTCAGGAAGCTGGTCGCTGACTGTCAACCTGAGTGGATCAGGAAACGAGAAGACGGAACTGAGCGCCACACTCAATCTTCGGCAGGAAGCGGACCGTTTGACGGGATCGCTTCAGGGTCAACTCGGATCGGGAACGATTGCGAACGGGACCATCTCGGGTTCGGACGTGAACTTCACTGTACCGATAACTCTGCCCGCGCCTGCGAGCCAAACTACCGATGCGATTTTCACCGGCACAGTTTCCGGCAATCAAATGAGCGGGACAGTGCAAGTGGTTGGTCGAGGCGCCGGAACATTTACGGCTACTCGCGCCGCCAGACCAGCGCCCGCGGCATCGCCGGCCGCCACGCCGTCACCTGATGTGCGTTGATCTGTTCTGTCTAATCTGCGCAATCTGCGGACGTTTTCGAAACTTGAAACCTGAAACTTGAAACTGTATTCTCCGGTGCGTGGGGCAGTAGCTCAGTTTGGCAGAGCGCCGCGTTCGCAATGCGGAGGTCAGGGGTTCGATCCCCCTCTGCTCCACCAATCCCATCCTAAACCCATCAATATTGCCAAAATCCGTTCTGGTTGGACGCCGTCGATGTCGCCGCGCCCGGGTGTTTTCCTCAGATTCTCTGGCAAAACGAGCCATTTCTCACTTTCTAAAGACTGAAGAGTTCCCGGGTGATTTCTATGCCTTTGTGTCTGCTGATTCTTCTGTCTGCCGGAAGCTGGTTCATGTCGCTGAACAATCAGCTTCTGATCGCGATCAATAGTGTCGCCGGCCGGTCTTGGTTGTTCGACAACGTCGTCGCGTTTTTTCTGGACAATGACCTCGCAAAGGCGGGTGTAATTGGCTGTTGTTTTCTCGCCGCTTGGTATGGCGGCAAGGGCGCGGACCAGACTGCTCGGCGCAAGATTCTGCTAACGACGATCGTCGCGGCGGTCTTCGTCATCGGCACCACCAAAGTCTTGTCCAAAACAATTTTTCTGCCGCGACCGGAAATTCAATCACAAAAGATTTATCAGCTCGAGGGCGATCAACTGGTCGAGATGGGACGGATGCCGGTGCGCATCCAGCTCGATGAAGAGAGCCAGAAGAATTATCGCGCGCTGTTAAGCGGCGACGTTGAAACGAACGACCTCGGCTCTTTCCCGAGCGACCATGCCGGTTTCTTTCTCGTCATCTCGCTCGGTATTTGGCTGTCGTCACGCCGGCTCGGCTGGTTGGCGTTGGGCTGGACTGTGTTTGTGATTCTGGCGGCCAAGATGATCAGCGCGCAGCACACGCCGCTCGACATTGCCGCGGGCGCCCTGGTTGCCGTTGCGGAATTGGCGGCGTTTCGTTATGCCGCCGCGCGCAAGTGGTTTGACGCGCTGCTCGATCGAGTATCGCAACTGACGCTGCGTCACAGCGCATTGTCGAGCGCATTCATCTTCGCCGTCGCTTTTGAAATGTCGAGCACGTTGGTTCACGTGCGCGAGTTCCTGGGATTGTTAGGCGCAGTAAGACGTCACGTTCTCGGCGGTTAGAATCCGGCAATCGATTATGAAGCGAGCAGCACTCACGATCATCGCGCTTACGCTCTTGGCACAGCTATCGTGCCACGTGCAAAAGCACAGCCTGGTGCTGATGACTGACGATTCGTACCGGCCGCGCATCATCGCGACGAGCAAGACTGGTTTCGGATCGCCTGATGGTTTGCTGTGGCGCAACGGCAGCATTTACATCGCCGACGAAGGCAGCGACGTGATGGAGTGTTGGAGCCCGACAAGCGGACTAAAGGAACTCGCGGATTCGCACTTCGGGTTTCTGTCACCGGAAGACCTGGTGATGGATGCGGACGGAAACATCTTCTTTAGCGATGATGACGCCGGCGGCGTTTGGACGATCGACTCGCACGGAAACCCGCGGCTGCTGGCGGGCAAAGAGAAAGGATTAATTTCGACGGAAGGCATCGCACTCGCGCCGGACGGATCGATTTTGGTTGGCGACGGCGAGCAGCACGAAGTCTTTCGCGTCACGCGTGACGGCGCGGTTTCGGAATACTTAGGCAAGCAGTACGGAATTACGAAACCGGAAAGCATGGTCTTTGACGATCGCGGCAATCTTTATATCGCGGACAACGTGGATGACGTGCTCTACCTGCTCGATGCGAAACACGAACTCCACCGCATCATCGAACGGCGCGATTCTTTCTCGCCGGAAACGATCTTCTTCTCGCAAGGCGCGCTCTACATCACCGACAGTCATCACGGAAAGCTCTTCATGTATCGCCCGAATGAGGAGCTGAAGACGATTGCCGCGTTCGCCGGCGAACTGAAGAACGTGCAAGGCATTACGACCGACGACGCCGGCAACATCTATGTCGGAGTGCAAACGGATCTCAAACGCCGGCTGGGCGACATCATTGAAATCAGCAAGGAGCGAGGCTGAGGGCGCCTGCCGGAGCGCTCGCGGCCTGATTATTCATACATGCCCCAATCAATTGTCGAGGAGACGAGCCTCGAGCCGAATACTCTTCCCCAATCAGTCACACCTGATTTGACGTTGCTGCGAGGTCCGCAGATCCCTGAGTTTCTCAACCGAACGTTTGCGGAAATCTTCGAACAGCAGGTCAAGCAGAATCCTTCGAAAACAGCAGTTGTCGCGGGCAACAAACAACTCAGTTTTGCGGAGCTGAATGACCGCGCAAATCAGTTGGCGCATCATTTGCGATCGCTTGGCGTTGGCCGTGAATCCATCGTCGGCATCTGCATTGACCGTTCGCTCGAGATGGCGATCGGCATCGTCGGGATTCTGAAATCCGGCGGTGCGTATCTGCCGTTGGATCCGGATTATCCGAAAGATCGACTCGCGTTCATGATTCAGGACGCGCAGCCATCCGTCGTCGTTACCAAATCAGGATTGTTGGGTTCGATTCCCGCGGACAACGCGCGCGTCGTGCTACTCGATGAAGCCGCCTCGGGAATGTCGCCGCTCGCGAAAAGCGATTTAGCCGAGCAGCCGCTGCCGACTGATCTGGCGTACGTGATTTACACGTCCGGCTCAACCGGCACGCCGAAAGGCGCGCTGATCGACCACCGCAATCTGGCGAATTATCTGCTGGCGCTCGATCACGAACTCGGAATCCGAAGCGACGATGTTTATCTACACTTGGCGTCAATCGCGTTTTCGTCTTCACGACGACAATTGTTGCTACCGCTCTCGCAGGGAGCCACGGTCGTAATCGCAAGCTCTGAAGAGCGCAAAGATCCTCTGGCGCTCTTCGAAATGATCAAAGAACGCGGCGTGACGGTCATGGACGCTGTGCCGTCGTTCTGGCGGAGCTGCACCGCGATTCTTAAGGAACTCGACGAAGCTGAGAGGCGCGAGCTTCTGAATAACAGACTGCGTTTGATGTTATCGGCGAGCGAGCCACTTATGTCTGACATTCCGCGCACCTGGGCGAATGAATTTCAACATCCGGCGCGACACGTGCACATGTTTGGCCAGACGGAAACTGCCGGCATTGTCTGCGTGAATACAATTTCGATTGAAGCCGAGGACGTCGAGCGGATTCCAATTGGACACCCGATTGCTAACACTGAAATTCTGATCATGGATGAGCAGATGAACGCTCCGCCGGCGGGTGTGCCCGGCGAGCTTTACATCGGCGGCGCCGGTGTGGGGCGCGGTTACCTGAACCGCCCTGAGCTGACCGCGGAGAAGTTCATCACGTTCGCAAACAAACGTCTGTATCGCGCCGGCGACTTTGCGCGTGTGCGTGAACACGGAAGGCTGGAGTTCGCCGGCCGGCACGATCAGCAGATCAAGATACGCGGGTTTCGCGTCGAGCTGGGCGAAGTCGAGGCTGCGCTGACGGCACATGCGGCCGTTCGCGAGTGTGCTGTGGTCGCGAAAGTTGATGCGCAGCAAACAATGAAGTTGGTCGCGTACTTTGTTCCCGAGACGAGCGCGCCGGCAGCAAGTGAGCTGCGCAGATTTCTCAGCAGTCAACTTCCTGACTACGCAACTCCTTCTACGTTTGTCGCACTGGATGCCCTGCCCTTGTCGGCGAACGGAAAAACCGATCGCCTGGCGCTGGCGCGACGAACAGACAGCACGATTCACGAATCGCAGAACTATGTCGCACCGCGCACGGAACTCGAAATAAAACTCGCAGGTATTCATTGTGAAGTCCTGCATCTGGACCGAATCGGCATCGATGACAATTTCTTCGAAATGGGCGGCAATTCTTTGCTGGCCGGCCAGTCAGTCGCGCGCGTGCGTCGCACGTTCAAAGTCCGCGTGCCGGTAAGCCGTCTTTTCGAATGGCCTACGGTTCGCGAATTTGCTGCGCACCTTGAAGCGGAGATCGCGCAAGACAAATCCTCGGGCAGTCTGCCGCTAGTGCGAGTCTCGCGTGAGCAACCGCTGCCGCTTTCATTTTCGCAGCAGCGCCTGTGGTTCCTGGATCAACTCGATCCCGGCAATTACGCCTACAACCTCGCGCAAGCGATGGAAATCAGCGGCGTGCTGAACACGGTCGCGCTGCGTCAATCGCTGAACGCGATCGTGGCGCGTCACGAAATCCTGCGGACGCGATTTATCGAGATCGACGGCACGCCTTTTCAGACAATCGATTTGCCGGCAGAAGTCGCCTGGCAGTTCATCGATCTGTCTCAGTTGCCGCCCGATCAGCGGCTCATCGAGTCAAAGTTATTGCTGGAAACAGAATCGCGCCGGCCGTTCGATCTTTCGACCGGGCCACTGCTGCGCGCGCTGCTGGTGCAACTCGCAGCCGACAACTTCATCCTGCTGCTGACAGTTCATCACATCGTTAGCGACGCATGGTCGGCCGAAATCCTGATGAAAGAAGTGAGCGCATGTTATGAAGCCTACGCGCGCGGCGAGACACCTTCGCTGACGGAGTTGCCGATTCAATACGCAGATTACTCGGTTTGGCAACGTAGCTCGGCAGGTGATGGCAACCTGGAACTTCAGCTCGACTATTGGAAACGGCAGCTCAACGACGCGCCGCCGGTGCTGAATCTCCCGACGGATTTTCCGCGCGCCGGAGCGCAAAGTTATCGCGGCGGCAAACAAACGGCGCTGCTGTCACGGCAACTATCGGACGACGTCAGGAAGTTTGCCCGTGCGCATGGCGCCACACTCTTCATGACGTTGCTGGCAATCTTCGATGTGATGCTTGCGCTCTACACCGGCTCTGACGATGTCATCGCCGGAACGCCGATGGCGGGACGCGATGGAATCGACACCGAACTGCTGATTGGTTTCTTCGTCAACACGCTCGCATTGCGCACCAGGATTGCTCCTGACTTGACACTTAACGAGCTGATAAAAAGAGTTCGCGAAACCGCGATGGCCGCTTTCGCAAACCAGGATGTGCCTTTCGAGATGCTGGTCACGGCGTTGCGTACCGATCGCAGCCTCGAACACAACCCGATCTTTCAAGTGATGTTCGTATTGCAAGATGGAAAAAAGCCGCTTCCCACTCTCGCGGGTGCGGCCGTCCAGCCCATTGAACTCAATAACGATACTTCGAAATTCGACTTGTCATTGGAAGCGGTTGACGCGGACGAAATCGAAGTCTCGATCTCATACAACTCGGACTTGTTTGAATCCGAATCCGCACGATGCATGCTGGCAGATTTTCAGCGACTGCTCAAAGGGTCTCTGGCGAATCCGAACGCGCGGTTGTCGCAACTGCCGAAAGTGACTTGGGAACCAAAATATGTGGCTGCCGAAAACCCCTCGCCCGTTCTGAGCATGGCCACGACTTACATCGCGCCGCAGACGCCGATCGAAGAAAAACTGGCCGCGATCTGGACAGAAGTCCTGGCCGTCGAAGGTGTCGGGGTCGCGGACAACTTCTTCATGTTGGGCGGGCACTCTCTGATGGCCGCGCAAGTCATCTCGCGCATTCGCGCCGCATTCAATTACGAGTTGCCGCTGCGGCAGTTGTTTGAGACGCCAACAATCGCAGGCCTGGCGCACGCTATTTGTGAAGGTCACGTCGCGAAAACCGAAGATGACGAATTCGCCGCCTTACTCGCCGAGTTGGAAGGACTTAGCGAGGATGAAGCGCAGGCGCAATTCGCGCAAGAGCGGGTTGCTTAAGTTCTGGAATCGATGATGCCTGGCGTGAACCAAAACATCCACGAGCTGACACCGACGCAGGAGGCCATGCTGCTCTACTCGATGTACGCCCCGAAATCGGCGGCGTATTTTGAGCAGTTTTGCTATGCGTTCCGCGGTGCGCTGGATGTGCCGGCGTTTAAGCTGGCATGGCAAAGCGTAATCGATCGCCATCCGATTCTGCGCACTGCTTTTTCGTGGAACGATGAGACCCCGCAGCAGGCGTTGTGGGACAACGTTGAGCTGCCATTCACTTTTCATGATTGGCGCCAGATCGCTGCTTCAGAACACAAGGACCAGTTGAAGGACTTTCTTGAATCGGATCGCGCGCGCGGCTTCGATGTTTCGAAAGCGCCGCTGGTGCGGGTCGCAGTGCTGCAAACCGCTGAGGATGCTTTCCACATCGTCGTCAGCAATCACCATCTGGTGCTCGACGGGTGGTCGATGGGTATCGTGCGGCGCGAGGTCTCGCTGATCTACCAAGCACTGACGCGCGGCGAGCAGATCGAGCTGCCGGCCGCACCGGCGTTCAGCGATTACGTCACGTGGCTGAACGCTCAAGCGGGCGAAGGAAGTGAAAGTTTCTGGCGCAACAAATTTGGGGGATTCAACTCGTCGAATTCGTTGCCGATAGACAACGCGCCGGGGATGCTGCCGGCGCCGGACGAGACATTCGATGAGCGGGTCATCGACGTGCCGGAAACATTGCGCACGCGGTTGCAAGCCGCTGCGCGCAAGCATCGGCTGACCATGAGCACGATTGCGCAAGGCGCTTGGGCGCTCTTGCTGAGTCGCTACTGCCGCAGCGATGACGTGATGTTCGGCATCACTGTCTCCGGCCGGCCGTTCGACTATCCCGAAATAGATTCACTGGTGGGACTGCTGATTGGAACGCTGCCGCTACGCGTGCGCCTTCCGCAAAGTGAACCGCTGGCCGCATGGTTGCAGCAGATGCAGAAGGCCGCATTCAAACTGCGCGAACACGAGACCACTTCTTTGAATCAGATTCATGAGTGGAGTGAAGTGCCGCGCGGCGCCCCGCTGTTCGAAACGATCATGGTTTTTGAGAACTTTGCCGGTCACGACTCGCCTCTGGAGCTTGGTGGCGCTATCGAAACAAGCCAATCGCATCTGGCGCGCACGAACTATCCACTGACGCTCGTCGTCAATCAGCAACCGCGGTTGAGTCTGCGCGTTGTCTATCATCGCAGCCGCTTTGCCGCCGACGCGATCGCGCGAATGTTGAATCACTGCGTCACGATCCTTGAGAGCTTCGCGAACGATCTCGACCGACCGGTGTCGGCGGTGAGTCTTTTGAGCGAAGCCGAGAAGCAAACATTACTTCACGAGTGGAGCACTTCCGGGCCAGCCGCGGCTGAGTTGCAACCGATTCATCGCCGGTTCGAAAACGTGGCCGCCAAGAATCCGGATGCCGTCGCGATCGAACACGAAGGTCAACAACTGACGTATGGCCAACTGAACGCGCGCGCGAACCAGCTTGCGCATTTGCTGCGCGGAGAGTGGCACAGACTTCAGTCTGTGACGCCGGAATCATCACAGACTGAAGTCTGTGCCACGCCGCTCGCCGGCATTTGCCTCGAGCGTTCGCCGGAGATGATCGTGGCGATGTTGGCGATTCTGAAGGCTGGCGGCGCTTATGTGCCGCTCGATCCAGCTTATCCCGCCGATCGTCTCGAGTTCATGCTCG
>DASYTZ010000105.1:0-4771 GCA_036001745.1 Pyrinomonadaceae bacterium | reverse complement strand
AAGTTTCCGCGAACAAAAAGCTCTGCATCGAATCGGATTTTTCTTTTGTCACAACGCTTTTCAACGCCGCGTATCCTTCATCAGTGCGGCAGTATTTGACGAAGTCGCGCCACATCTGCTCACCCATTCGGAGGTAAGCGGGATCGCGCGTAAAGTGATAGAGGTAGTAAGTCGACTCGACAATTTCTGGGCGCAGTGGATATCCAGCATGGACGACTTCATCTTTCACGTAGTCGAATTCTTCAGGCTCGATGCCATACTTGCTCCACATCGCAAACGACGATTCCTGAAGCAGGCGCCCGCGGCTCAAATCGCCAGACAACGCCAGCACGGCCGGGAAGAAGGCATCCAACGCGCCATAAGTCGTCGCCGTCCGCTTACCAAAATACATGTCTGCGTGGCCGTACCAGAGTTCCGGCTTCTGACGACCTTTCGTTTCATCACGCAGATAGCGATTGATCGCCACGATGCTCTCATTCCACATCCGGAGGCAATCCTGATCACCAAAGAGAATCGCGCACTTCAGAAGGTACTCGTAATAGCTATCGATGGCGCCGCTGATGTGACTGTCACTATCTTTCCATTCACCCGTCTTAACATTTATCCAGGTGCCGACTAATCCAATCGGTGACCGGCGTCTGTAAGTTTCCAGCAGCGCCCGTTTCGCGAAATCATAAAAATGCCGCTTGTGCGTGTATTTGGCGAGCGTGCCGAACTCGATCAGAAGCGTACCGGCTTCAGCAGGATTCGTGACTTCACCTCGCACTTTTCCCGTCTTCAGATTGACATAGCGATAAGGCAGCCCGGTTGGTGTGTTGAAAACCGGCAGCAACCTATTGCCCAGGTCTTCCGCCAAGCGCAGCAGACGCTTGTCGCCCGTCAGTTCATACGACGACAGCAAACCGCCCAGCAGCCGAATCGTGATTTCGAAATTCTGAACGTAGATGTCTTTATCGAATGTGAGATGTGTTGCGATGTATTCGCGCGTCGTGTTTGCCTCATCCTTCAAGCCCATCAGAATCATCGTATCGAGGGCATCGACCGGCGTCATCAGCAAAGGCCCTGCATACCAGTCATGACAAGTCTTCGTAAGCGGCTTCAGATCGTCATGTGTCCAGCAGTATTTCCTATAGCCATTCCACGCGTGCAGAAATTCCGAGCGGACTTGTGCCGCCAGTTCACGCCGGTGCTTTTGCTGTCCATTGGCTGCGCTCGTGAAGAGCAACAGCAAACAGATGATTGTCAGCAACTGCTTCATCTCAGAATGCTCCGCTCATTGACTCAGAATGCAGACCTCGGCGCCGGGAAATCCGCGATCCGCGGCCACACGCCGAATCCAGAATAGGGCAGTGTAAATACCCGGCTCGTTTCGGAACAACTTTATCTTCACGCGAAAGAGTCCTTGCCGATTCCAGTCGAAATCGCCTGAACTTCCGTCAGTGTATCGCGTGCCGGGCGGCACCTTCGGACGTAATGTGCGATGTTCCGCCGGCAACGAGACCGAATGCGGTGTATTTAGCCAATCATAAGGTGGCGGCGATGGCAATGGCTCGTAAAAAACGTCCACCTGATTCAAAAAATGTTGCGGATTCAGCAAGCGGCCATCGAGCGCGACTGTGGACTTTGGTTTTGCGAGATTCACAAACGGCGACAGTTGCACGTACCGTGCAAGATACAGTTCGTCGAGTCTAAGGCTCCGCTGATGTAGCGCAATGCCAAAACCCACGTGTGTGTGATACGGATCGAGAATCGTCTTGCGGTGACCATCATTCGGCGGAAGTTCATCGAGCATCGAAACGTGCATATCATGCAGGTCCTTCAAAATGCCGTTGGTCGTCAATGACGCCACGTTGTCTGCCGACGACGCGTTCTCCTGAAGCGCGTCAGTGCCGCCCGCAAACGAATATCGGTGGTAGGGCTTGCGGCCATCACTACCCCAATGGCTTAGGAAGTGCCCGCTCGCCATGTCGCGGGCGTGTTCGGCGGCCACCTTGCACGCCAGCTCATCAAGCTTCAGCTCGTTTAGGCCCGCACTCACGCGTTCAGCGTTAACGAGCTTCAGCAACTGCTCACGAGCGTAAGGAACATCCTGTTCTGCAAATCGCCCGCGCTCGACCAGATCTTGGCCGCTGCTGATCATCGGCAGCGCCACACCCGCCACGGTCGCGGCTTTAATAAATGAGCGACGACTCAGTTGGGTGCCTGCGAACATGAGAGCAGATCGAAACGGGCGATTCGCTTGCGGCTTGTTTACGCGATTAGTACACTCAAGCGCTGTCTCAAAACCTAAGCGACAACGGAATCAAGCGAAAAGATCCGTTAACAGTTTACTGCACAATCAAAGCGAATGAAGATACACGAATATCAGGGAAAAGAGTTACTGAAAAAATTTGGCGTGCCGGTGCCGCGCGGGATCGTCGCGCACACTGCCGATGAAACGTTTGCCGCCGCGAAGGAGTTAGGAAGCACACCGGTAGTGGTGAAAGCGCAGATCCATGCCGGCGGCCGGGGCAAAGGTGGCGGCGTCAAATTGGCGAAGTCTCCGGAAGAAGCGCGCGACATCGCGCAAGAGATGCTCGGCATGAAACTGGTTACGCATCAGACCGGGCCAGAGGGAAGAGAAGTGCACGTGCTCCTGATTGAAGAAGGCTTGCCCATCGATCGCGAGTTCTATCTCGGCATTGTTTTGGATCGCGCGAGTGGCCGTCCGGTATTCATGGCGTCAGCCGCCGGTGGCATGGACATCGAAGAAGTTGCGGCGAAAACGCCGGAGAAGATTTTCAAGGAGACAATCGATCCCGCGGTCGGTTTTCGGTCGTTTCAGGCGCGCAAGCTGGCGTTTGCGCTCGGACTGCCGAGCGAACTCGTTTCGCAAGCGGCGAAATTCATGCAGTCGCTTTACACCGCGTTTGAAGCCATGGACGGGTCGCTCGTCGAGATCAATCCTTTTCTTTTGACGAAAGATAATCGGTTGATCGCGTTGGATGCGAAGGTAAATTTCGACGACAACGCGCTGTTCCGCCATCCTGATTACAAAGAGCTGCGCGATTTGAACGAGGAAGATCCGCTGGAAATCGAAGCGTCGAAATTCGACCTGAACTACATCAAGCTCGACGGCACGATTGGCTGCATGGTGAACGGCGCTGGTCTCGCGATGGCCACGATGGACATCATCAAGCTCGCGGGTGGCGAGCCGGCAAACTTCCTCGACGTTGGCGGCGGCGCTTCGCAGGAACGCGTCGAAGCGGCGTTCAAAATTCTGCTGGCCGACGAACATGTCAGGGCGGTCCTCATAAATATTTTCGGCGGCATCGTGCGCTGCGATATGGTCGCGCGCGGCGTGGTGGGCGCGGCGAAACATCTCGGCATCAAGATTCCGGTCGTCGTGCGGCTCGAGGGCACGAATGTCGAAGAAGGACAGCGCGTGATTCGTGATTCGGGATTGAATTTCACCGTCGCCACCGGAATGAAAGACGCGGCTGAGAAGGTTGTCGCCGCGGCGGCGTAACGTATGGACGCGGAGACACGGGAACACGGTGACGCGGAGAGTGCATTTGACTCGCATGTCGCGGAGCGCCAAAGCGTCTCCGCGTCTCCTGGTCACCGCGTCGCCGCGTCGGTTTTTAAATGGCTCGTCCATATCTGTCGCTTCGCGCTCGCCGCGCTTTTCCTTTTTGCCGCTGGAGCCAAGCTCACCATCCTGAAAAAATTCGTGGACAACGTAGCTGAGTTGCTCAGCTCGATGCACATCAACTATGAACGCTGGCAGTGGCCGGCCACGATCGCAGTCATCGCAGCGGAGGTGATTGCCGCGTTGTTGTTATTGATTCCAAAGACTGTCCGTCTCGGCGCGATCTGGGCCGGTGCGTTACTGATTGGCTTCAGCGGGTTCGCGCTTTACTACACTTACGGTTTGCAAGGCGAGCCGCTGGAATGCAATTGCTTTGGCGGGATTATCGCAAGCCAGTTGGGAGTAACAACCGCGCTGCGGAATCTGGTGTTGCTGATTCCGGCGGTGATTGTTTTCTTCGGTGCGCGGCGGATAGGTCAGCCACAAAAAGGCACAAAAGGTACAAAAGGAATCTCAGTCTAGCCGAACAGTTTTTTGCGCTTTTTGTGCCTTTTCGTGGCTAAATCTCTTACCGTCTCTTTATCCGCGCAATCTCATATCGCGTGTTGTCGATGCGCTCCTGTGCGTCCGGATGATCGGAAAACAGGCTGCCAAGCAAATCGGGAGTCTGTCCTTCGACGCGCTGCAACTTCTGAAACATCGTGACCATGCCCTGCGGATCGAATCCGGCTTTGGCCATTCCCCGCACACCGAGAAAATCCGCTTCGCGCTCTTCATCGCGCGAGTGAAATGTCAAAAATCCTTCTCCAACAATCTGGCCGATTGTCACGCCCAAATCTCTGCCAATGTCGCCGGCCACACCGGTAATTTCACCGATCGATTTCGCAAAGTCGTTGTAGTCCTGCCGCTTCTTTAGCGTCTTCAAGCTGTGGCGCGCCGCGACGTGGCCTACTTCATGCGCCAACACCGACGCCAACTCATTGTCATTCGCCAGCTTCAGCAATGCAGTCGTCACGTAAACGTGCCCGCCCGGCAGAGAGAAGCCGTTGATTTCGCGGCTCTGCACGACATGAAATTTGTAGAGCAGGTTCGGCCGCTGGCTGACTCGCGCACAACGTTGGCCAATGCGTTCCGTCCGCTCTAATCCGACATCAGTCAAGTTGTACTTCTTCGTTACCTGCCGATGCAGTTGTGTGCCGA
>DASYTZ010000104.1:0-11609 GCA_036001745.1 Pyrinomonadaceae bacterium | reverse complement strand
CTTCGATCGCCCGGCTGCGGCCGCGCATCGTGACTACCGCCACGCCCGCGAACACCAGCAGGGACGCAACGATCACACGCGAACTCACTTTTTCGCCGAGTATGAGTGGCGCGATCGAGAATGCAATCAGCGGCTGTAAGTAAATGTAAACGGCAACTGTGCTCGGTGCGACGCGGGCAAGCGCCCATGAGTTCAAGTAATAGCAAACAACGGTCGCGAACAGGATAATGTATGCGACGGCGAGCCAAACCGGCACCGGCACGGCGGCAACCGATATTTTTGAGAGACTTACGACGCCGACGGGAACCGCTGGTACGCAGCCAACCAAAAAAATCCAAGTAATGACCGTCAGCGCGTTGTAACGACTCACGAGCCGTTTCGAAATTGCGATGTATGTGCCGTAACACAGCGAGTTAGTAATAATCAGCAAGTCGCCCACTCGCGAACCGTGCGAAAAGTCGGCACGCTCGGGCCCAATCAAGTAAACGACTCCCGCGCCGGCGAGTAATATCCCGATAACCTGCCGCACGGAGGCGCGGTCATTACCCAAGACGATGCTCACCAGCAGAGTGAAAACAGGAATCGTTGTGCCAAGCAGAGTTGCATTAACCGCGGTCGTTAGCGACAACCCCTTCACGAACAGCCATTGATTCAGGACTATACCGAGAAGGCTGGAGGCTACCAGGAGCGACCAATCTCTTCGCGCAATGCGGCCAAGTTTGCGCGTGACCAGACCCAGCGCGGTCAATGCAAGAGCTGCCCCCAGCACGCGAAACCCAACCAGGCTCAGGCTGGGAAGCGTTCGCAGTGCGATTTTGCCGAGCACCGGCCAAGTGGCAAACATCACTTGAACGGCGATCAGCGCAATGTGAGGAGCCAGGGTTCCTCTGCCCACTGGTTGTTTCACAAGACTCTCAATCTAAAACGAAAAAGATCGGGCAGGGCTCCCGATCTCGACGAGTTCAGAAATCTGATTCTCGTCTTCACTATCCGAGAAACAAGTACAGCGGGTTCTCGAGAATTTGTTTGAACGTTTGCAGGAACTGCGCGCCGATAGCGCCATCGACTACACGGTGATCGCAGGACATCGTCGCGCGCATCATCTGCCGGATTGTAATTTCGCCCTCGCGAACGACAGGCTTGGGAGTCATCGCGCCAATCGCCAGAATCGCGGCTTCCGGCGGATTAATGACGGCAGTGAACTCGTCGATGCCGAACATGCCGAGGTTGCTGATCGAGAACGTCGCGCCCATGTATTCTTCCGGCTTCAACTTTCTCTCTCTCGCGCGGCCGGCCAACTCACGCACTTCCGCAGCGATCTCAATGAGCGACTTCATGTCAGCCGCGCGCACGATCGGCGTTATTAGGCCGTTCTCAGTCGCCACGGCTACACCAATGTCCGCGTGCTCATAGTAACGAACCGTCTTGTCCTGAAAAGAAGCGTTGACCTGCGGATGCTGCATCAACGCCGCGGCGACGACTTTGATAATTACATCGTTGAGGCTGACTTTCGCATCCGGGTAGAGCGCATTGATTTGCTGCCGCATGTCCGCGGCGCGATCCATCTCGATTTCCGTCGTGAGAAAGAAGTGAGGCACCGGACCGAGCGAAGTCACCAACCGCCGGGCGATCGTGCGACGCATCTCGCTCATTGGCTCGTCGCGATAAGCCGACGGTCCGTACACCGCGCCCGGTTGAGCTTTAGGCATCGCCATCGGACGAAGTTTTGGTGCGGCTGCGGGCGAGGGCTTCGCCTCTTTCATCGCGGCTTCGATGTCGCGCTTGATGATTCTGCCGCCGGGGCCGGTTCCCTGGACTGCGCTCAAGTCGACTCCGCCTTCAGCAGCCATGCGCGCAGCGATCGGAGAGATTAATTGGCGGCGGCCATCTCCGGAGGATTCGACGGCGGGCTTGGTCTCGTCTCTCTCGTTTTCCTTTTCCTTCGCTGGCGCCGCCTTCTTTGGTTCGGTAGCTTCCTCATCTTTAGTTTCTTTTTCTTTCTTTGCTTCCTTTAGCTCTTCTTTAGCTTCCGGCTTTTCTTCCGCTTTCTCTTCTTCTGCTTTCGGCGCTCTTTCTTTCTTTCCTTCCAACAGGTTAGAGATGTCTTCGTCTTTCTCTCCGACGATCGCGATTGGTTCACCAAGCGGCGCACTTTCGCCTTCGTTAACCAGTATCTTTAGCAGCACGCCGGCGGACAGCGCCTGCATTTCCATGGTGGCTTTGTCTGTGTCAATTTCAGCGAGCGGCTCGCCCATCGACACCTTGTCGCCTTCTTTTTTCAGCCAACGCGCAACTTGCCCTTCCTCCATCGTGGGCGAAAGTTTCGGCATAACGACTTGGGTAGCCATGGTCAGTAAGCAGTACGCAGTGTGCGGTGAGCAGTCGACCGCGCTAAACGTAAGCGACTTCCTTTACCGCCGCCACGATCTGCAGGAAGTCGGGAATCGCAAGTTGTTCGAGATTCTTCGCATAAGGCATTGGCACATCTGCCCCTGACACGCGCTTCACCGGCGCGTCGAGATAATCGAAAGCTCTCTCGTGAATCTCCGCGCTGATTTCCCCGCCAACTCCGCAGAATGGATGCGACTCTTCCGCGATCACAACACGATTCGTCTTCTTTACCGATTCAATAATTGTCTCGATGTCGAGCGGCCGAATCGTCCGCGGGTCGATGACTTCACAGTTGATGCCGTCCTTCTCCAGTTCTTCCGCCGCTTTCAATGCCGCCGGCACCAGCAACGATCGTGCGATAATTGTCGCGTCCGTCCCTTCGCGCTTCACATCGGCGACGCCCAACGGAATAGTGAAATCTTGCTCTTCAGGAACTTCGCCCTTCATGCCATACATGCGCTCCTGCTCGATGAAGATCACCGGGTCATCGTCGCGAATCGCACTCTTCAAGAGGCCTTTCGCATCAGCCGGCGTCGAGGGCATCACGACTTTCAATCCAGGAAAATATGCATACCACGATTCCAGCGCCTGCGAGTGCTGCGACGAAACCTGGTAAGCCGAACCGCCCGGCCCGCGAAACACGATCGGAATCTTGAACTGCCCGCCCGACATGTAAAGCATCTTGGCGGCCGAGTTAATAATTTGATCTGTCGCCAGAATCGAGAAGTTAAACGTCATGAACTCGATGATGGGCCGCAGGCCGGCCATCGCCGCACCCACGCCCAGCCCGGCGAATCCAAGCTCAGTAATCGGCGAGTCGATCACCCGCTTCGCCCCGAACTCTTCCAGTAATCCGCGCGTCACTTTGTAAGCGCCTTGATACTCCGCGACCTCTTCGCCCATCAAAAACACGTCTGGGTCGCGCGCCAACTCCTCGCGGAGGGCGTCATTCAAAGCATCGCGCATCGTGACTACAGCCATTTCGATTCTTCAGCGTAGCGGATTCGCGTATACGTCTGTCGTCAATTCTTCCGGCGCAGGCTCGGGACTTTCGTCGGCGAATTTCACAGCGCGTTCGACTTCCTCTCGAACCTGCTCCTCGAAATGCTTCACGTCATCTTCCGTCAAAAGATCGTTATCTTCCAACTTGGCGCGAAACAGCTTGATAGGATCGCGTTCCTGATACTTCTCAATCTCAGCGCGCGTTCGGTATTTGCCGGGGTCGGACATCGAGTGTCCCATGTAACGATATGTCCGCGCTTCGATCAGCGTCGGCAATGAATGGTCGCGAGCCCGCTCGACCGCGCGTTGCGTCGCCGCTCTCATCGCCATGACGTCCATGCCATCGACAAACTCGGCCGCAACTTCGTATGCACAAGCCTTGGTCGCAACGTCGTCCATCGACATCGCGCGCTGGGCGGACGTGCCCATGCCGTACATGTTGTTTTCGCAAAGATAGATGCAGGGCAGCCGCCAAAGCTGCGCCATGTTCAGCGATTCGTGGAATGCGCCCTGGTTGACCGCCGCTTCGCCAAAGAAGCACACCGTCACTTGATCTGTCTCTTGGTACTTCGAAGCGAAAGCAATGCCCGTAGCCAGAGGGATTTGACCGGCGACGATCGCGTGACCACCCATGAAGTTTACGCGTGCGTCGAACAAGTGCATCGATCCGCCTTTGCCCTTTGAGCAGCCGGTGGCTTTTCCGTAAAGCTCTGCCATTACCGCTTGCGTGGAGATGCCTTTGGCGATCGCCTGCCCGTGCTCGCGATAGCTTGTGATGACGTAATCGTCGGGTCGAAGTGCTGAGATGGCGCCGACTGCCACCGCTTCCTGCCCGATATAAAGATGGCAGAAACCGCCAATCTTGCCGAGGCTGTAAGACTCAGCGCACTTCTCTTCAAAGCGGCGAATCAGCAGCATCTGGTGAAACATCTTCAGCAGCGTGTCGCGGTCTTCGCTGAGAATGTCTGATGCTTCCTTCCGGGCGGGTTCATCCATTACACCCGCGGCGGTTCGGGCTGCCGCTTCCGCGCTTTCCTGCCGCTGAGTTCTCTGACTGCTCATTTATGCCGGTGCTCGTTGAGCGCGAATCGGCCAGCAATTGCTGGCCGTGCTCACCCTTATGAAGGTAAGACACGATTATACGCGACACTTGTATCCAGGCAAGTGAGCGCACGATCTTCGGATTTCCGCGAAATTTTCTGAACCGGAGATTATGTGTACTGATCCATTCGGGAGGGCGTCGGCATAGTCGCCAGGCTCAATAGATTTTTGCGCGCGTGCTTGTCCTTCTGCATGTTTCGCGCGGCGGCGGTGAGCAACTCTTCCGTCGTCTCGCCATCGTCGGGAAAACACGCGATGCCGGCGCTCAACGTGACTTCCACCGACTTCCCAGTCCGAACTGAGAACTTGTGCTCTGCGACGGCGTTCCGGATTCGCTCCGCGGCTGCCTCGGCCATCGTTTGCGAGGCCATCGGCATAATCGCGACGAACTCATCGCCCGCGTAACGCGACAGGATGTCCATCTGGCGCAATTCTTTTCTGATGACGCGGCTAACGCTTGCCAGCAGCCGGTCGCCGATTGCATGTCCCCACTGATCGTTAATCTTCTTGAAGTCGTCCACGTCCATGCTGATTAACGCCAACGACTCGCGACCCATGCGCTGACATTCAGCCAGGCGCTGCTCGAGCATCATGTAAAAACCCCGGGCGTTTGGCAGTTCAGTCAACGGATCAGTTAAGGCGCTTTCCTTCGTTCGCTCGAACGTGAGGGCGTTATTCAACGCCGACGCAGCGTGCTGCGCTACAGACTCAAGCAGACGCACGTGCTCTGTCGTATACGATGTCCGGCCCTTCGAGTACAACGTAATTGCGCCGAACGATCCATCCTCGCGAATCAATGGTGACACCAGCACGCCGCGATAGTTCTTGACCACGTCATCCGAGATTCCAACCAGGTCTAACTCCGGCGATGAATTACACATTGAGCGCGCATTTGCTATTACCCAGCCGGTGATTCCGTCGCCGATGTTTATGCGCCGCCGATTGAAGAGGTCCACGTGATCGCCTACGGCGTGAATCGCTACTGCCTTGCCCAGTCGATCATCGACGATAAAAATGACGCACGTGTCGAACGGAACGATGGCGTGCAGCTTGTTCGCGATTAACGTTACCGTATCGTTCATGTTCAACGACGAGCCGATCGTCTGCGCGATTTCGTGCAGCGCGAACACTTCGCGTTGCGCTTCGGTGATTGACCGGAAACCGAGGCTGTCGTCCGGCGAGCCGAGAATGTCCGACGCCAATCCAGCGTCTGGCCGCGCCGCCGAGCGGTCGATTGTCACTGGCTGCACCTGCTCTTGAATGTCCTGGGCGTCGATGAGCTGGTCGAATTCTGTGACGTGTTTTGTAAACAACTCGACGACCTTCGGATCGAACGAACTGTTCGACATCTTCTGTAGCAGCGCCAGCGAATCCTCTCGCTTCATCCCTTTGCGATAGGGACGATCGCAGCGCGTGGCATCGTAAAAATCGACGACTGAGATTATTCGCGCCACCAGCGGAATCTCTTTGCCGCGTAGTCCTCTTGGATAACCGCTGCCGTCCCACTTCTCGTGGTGATAGCGGACAATGTCTTCGACCGGATAGGGAAAGTTAACACGCTTCAGAATGTCGCCGCCGACGGTTGGATGGATCTTCATTTTGGCGAATTCGGATTCCGTAAGCTTGCCCGGCTTGTTGAGTATGTATTCCGGGACCGCCAGCTTGCCGATGTCATGCAGCAGCGCGCCTGCGAACAGCGCTCGCAACTCGGACTCGCTTACCTTCAAAAGCTTGCCCATCTCAGTCGCGTAAATCTGGGTGCGGCGCACGTGGCCGTGAGTCGTTTGATCCTTCGCGTCGATCGCGATCGCCAACGACTCGATCGTGTTCATATGCAGGTCAGCGATTTCCTCGGTGTACTTTAACTTCTCGGTTTGCGCGCGCGTCACTTCGCTGACACGCTTTTCATTAAACCTGTAGAGCAAGTGGACGAGCGCCGCAATCAGTAGGCCGACAAACACGAAGGGAATCCCGGCGCCATGAATCGCCGCATAGAACATCGCCGCTGATGTCACATTCGCGACCTGAGTGATGAGGGTCCAGATCAGACTCTCCGGCGAGATGTCGACCCGTGCGCCACAGCAAAACGCCCTGGATGCAACGGTACCCGCCGTGGTCAATGTGTAGTGAATAATTCCGAAAACACAGAGCGGAAACAGCACCAGGTCAAGCGAAAGGCCGTTAGGATTTTCAGCCGCGCCATGACCGACCAACACGAGTACGAGCAGCTTGTAAGCGAGGGCTGCCAGGACCGTGGCCGTAATCGAAGTGCTCACCGCGAACAGAGAGGACAAACGATCTTTGAGGTCGAAAGAGGATACGACGGCCACCGCCGCTGCCAGGACAATTGCTGGGCCGAAATTGAACGCCGGCGCCAGCGTGTACATCATAACGGCCAGGAAGATTAAGGCATCGGCGACCGATTTATGCGTTTGGCTCCCGCCGTCAACGTGCGTGACCGGGACCGTGAATCGACTGGTGACGAGCGTTATTGCCAACAGGAGCAGAAAGGGGCCGAGCCCGGTCCAACCGAGGAAAGGCAGCTTGACCGTCGAGTAGGCGCCAAATAGGAACAGCCCCATCCCGACCGACGCGACAATAGTCGTCACTGCCCACTTCTTGAAATCAATTTTGGACATTCAAATCACCCGAAGTGCAGGAATCGCGAGGACAGTCGGTATTTCGGTCTCAGCAGCGTGGGAACCGCCGACTTACAGGAGCTGACATATGCCAACATTGTTGGCCATTGGAAGAATAGCGGGAACGCCCAGATTCCGTCAATCTTTTAGTTTGAGGAGGTGGTTAAGAGAAGCGGGCCGAAAGCTGTCCGGCCAGTTCTGAGGGTGTTTCGGCCGGTGTTTGGCAAGTGTAGGCTTCGCAGACGTATGCCCGAGGCCTCTCCGCGGGAACGCAACCTTCCAGGAGCGGAAGGAGCGTTTGCTCCTCCTGAGGATCGCCGCTGCGACAACATATGACACGATTTGGCAGGTACGTCTGCCAGGCGACGCGTGCAAATTCATCTAGCTCGGGACCAGGCTGCCCCACAATCGCGATTTCTTTTGGCGTCGAGAGATAGAAGTCCAGAGCACACAGCGCCCAACTGAAGGCTGACGGATAACGGCGAATCTGGTCCGCTAACAATCTGAGAATTGTCGTCGCGTGTCGCTTGTAGCTTTCGTTGCCGGTAAGCAGAGCCAACTTCTCGAGCGTGAGCGCCGCGACTGAGTTTCCAGACGGCGTGGCGTTATCCATAAAGTCTTTCGAGCGGACGATCAGTTGCTCGTGGCTCTTGCCAGTGAAAAAGAACGCGCCGTCTTGGTCATCCCAAAACTCTTCAATCATCTTGCCCTTCAGCATTACCGCATGTTGCAGCCACTTCATCGTGCCAGTCGCTTCAAAGAGCGAGATAAGCCCTTCGATTAGACCCGCATAATCTTCGAGATACGCGTTCAGCTTCGCTTTGCCCTCTTTGTAGGTGCGCAGCAGCAAGCCATCACTAGACAAATTCGCAAGCAGGAACTCAGCGTTCGCCTCTGCGACGTTCCGGTAGTCATCGCGACCAAGGATCGCCGAGGCTTCCGCAAAGCTTGCCAGCATCAAGCCGTTCCACGCGGTAAGAATCTTTTCGTCACGCGCCGGTTTTATCCGACGCTCACGAATGTCGAACAGCATCTTGCGTCCGCATTCGATCATCGCGCGCGCCTCGTCGGTTGAAATGTCATGCCGGGCTGCGACGTCTTCGATTGTGGCGTTGACGTGCAGAATGTTCCGACCTTCGAAGTTCCCTTCTTCGGTAGCATCAAAGTAATCGCTGAATACTTCAGCATCGCTGGGACCCAGCGCGTCGACGATCTCATCCTTCGTCCAGACAAAGAACTTCCCTTCCTCGCCTTCCGAGTCTGCATCCTGCGTGGAATAAAACCCTCCGCTCGCGTCCGTCATCTCGCGCATGACGTAATCAAGAGTCTCTTCGGCGATACGTCGCGCAAAGTCACTCTTCGTGAGTTGATAAAGATGCAGATAGACCCGTGACAGCAGAGCGTTGTCGTAGAGCATCTTCTCGAAGTGCGGCACCAGCCAACGCGCGTCGGTTGAATATCGATGGAATCCGCCGCCAAGCTGGTCGTACATCCCACCTTCGGCCATCTTCCGACACGTATGCTCGATGATTTCCAGCGCTTCGGAGGACCCGTTGCGGTAATGCATGTGCATGAGAAACTCAAGGGTCATTGCCGGAGGAAATTTAGGCGCGTTGCCAAAACCGCCGTTGGCGCGATCGTAATTGGCCACAATTCGCCGATACGATGAATCGAGTAGATCAGTCGTTAGCACTTCCCGCGAAGGCGTCGCCAAACCGACTCTTCTCAATTCACCGAGCATTGCCGTGGAAGTGTGCGCCACTTGATCCGGCTGTGAGCGATAAGCGTCGGCTACGCTGATGAGGACACGCGGAAATCCCGGCATGTTGTAGCGATCTTCCGGCGGGAAGTAAGTGCCGCCGTAAAACGGCACGCCGTCGGGTGTCAGGAACATAGTCATTGGCCAGCCGCCGTGCCCGGTCATCATTTGAACGGCATTCATATAAATCTGGTCCAGGTCCGGCCGCTCTTCGCGATCGACTTTGATATTCACGAAGTTCTCGTTCATCAGTTTTGCGATCGCTTCGTTCTCGAACGACTCGCGCTCCATCACGTGGCACCAATGACAGGCGGAGTAGCCGATGCTCAATAAGATTGGTTTGTCTTCGGCTCGCGCCTTCGCCAAAGCCTCTTCGCCCCATGGATACCAATTGACGGGATTGTGAGCGTGCTGAAGCAGGTAGGGACTCGCCTCGTTGATTAGTGCGTTGGTGTGTTTTTGTTCAGTCACCGGTAATTAACTCTGCGTTCCTTTGCGACTTAGCACCTTTGCGTGAACCAGTTTTCACGCCAGCGCAAAGCCTTTATCCCTTGAACCAATATGGGGTTTCTCTCGCCCAGGACGTATTCGGGTACTTCCGATGAAGCAGGTCGAATGCCGCCTTTGACCATCGGCCCGTGTCTTTGTCGGTACAACCATAACGAGTTGATTTCACCGCGAGATGCAACGCTTCCGGCGCGCGCTTGTCCATCGGATTCCTCGTGGCCCAGTCGATCACTGTCTTGCAAAGATAATTTGGGCCCGTTCCGAGAGCTTGTAATGCGGCCCGCTCTTTCGCTGCTTCAGTTTGTGAAGGTCTCAAGAATTCGGGCGGAACTATCTGCTGCTTCTTCGGCTCGCCTTCGCTGTCTTCGCCCTCGGACGGCGCGCCGCCGAACATTCCCGGAGGCTCCGCGCACCACCAGTTGTCGCGATAACTGTCGACTTCGGCGAGCGCGGTCGTTCGGCCTACGCCTGCGGTTACGTATGGCCGCAACCCAGGATGCTTTAGTGCCAGGAAAGCTGCGGCGAATCGGCGAGCGTCGGGAGTCGTAGCCCGCTGATATGCCGTCAACAGGTCTTTCAAATCAAGATCGACCGAGGCCAGAACCGTAGCCGCTTGCTTGGCGACGGCTCCGCGATCCAACAAGGCTGCTCGCATAAACGCGGCCTGCGCGACGTCGCGGTGAAGATTTGCCGCCAGCACGTCGCTGCGCGCCGCGTCCCCAAGGATTCCGACCGGCATCAGCTTATTGAAGACGTTCGCCGCGTCCGTGTCGAAGAAAAGCTTCGCGCCCCTGGTTGTCTCGGCGGCTTCTTTTTCGTCCATCGGAATCTCGCGGCCGTCGCTGTTGTCACTAAAGCCGGCCGGTTCACGCTGCGCACTGCGCAGGAACTCTCCCAGATTCTTTGCCAGCATCATTCTTTCATGAACCAGAAGATTCAAGGCGGATCG
Source organism: Pyrinomonadaceae bacterium (assembly GCA_036001745.1). GTDB lineage: Bacteria > Acidobacteriota > Blastocatellia > Pyrinomonadales > Pyrinomonadaceae > UBA11740. The sequence continues at coordinate 1,261 of DASYTZ010000104.1, read as the reverse complement.
CGAGAAGTTACTTCGGTCGCCGGCCAGCGTGCGGTCGAGCAAAGCGCGTGCTTCATCTGATCGATTCGCCCCAGTTAGCAACCGCGCGGTGTGAAAGATGAGCGACGGAAAAGCTGGCGATGCGCGATCAACTCGCGCTGCCGCATTGATCAAGTCGTCCGCTTGCGTAGCTTGCCCGTTCGCCTTTGAGATTGCGCCCACCAACCAGGACAGGGTTTGCTTTTTCCGCCATTGGTCCAACGCGTGACTGGTCGCCACCTCCGACTGATCTTGAAAAGTCGCGATCCAGTCAGTCAGATCATCACTTCTAATTGCGTCGGGCACGGACGAGCTCTTCACTTCGTCGTCATCGCCCAGGAACTTGTCGAGCAGCACCGGGTAATCCCAGATACTCTGCTTGAAATCCGTCGCCGCGTCTTTTCTGACGATCGTCCGCGCCAACTCGCTGATCGTTTCTTCAGGATGCAAGCGCAAGCGCGTGAGATTCAGCAACCGTCCCGCCGCATGATGCGACCGCACCAGCTCTTTGTCGTTGACGATTGATTTCAATCTCGTCTCTGCCCCCGCCAATGCCGGCTTTCCCTGCTCTTCTTTCTCAGCCAGGCTTCCCTTTCGCAGCAACGCTCGCGCGGCGAGATAGGGTGCGATCGCGTGCCAGGGCGAAGACGCATCGCGCGCAATTGCGTCGAATTCTTTAGCCGCTTCATCGAATTGCGTCGCATAGAAGTTCGCCGCGGCAGTCTGGTAAGCCCGGTCCGCTCTAATCAACGCGTCCTGTTCCGCCGATGCCGGATCAGGGATGTGCTGTCCGCCGCCACAGTTGCTGAACACCGTGTCCTGAGCCGCAACCCAATCACGGATCACGGCGCTGTCCGCACCGAAATGTTTAATTCTTTCGCTTAGAGTTGCTTCCGCATTTTCAAACGCGCCCTCCTGACAGTTCAGGTACGCCTCGTAATCGTGCGGCTTCTCGCGATTGCGATATGCGCGAATTTCCGGCGGCGGAGCGACACCCGGCACTTTCGCGCGCGCGTCGTTCCATTTCTTAATCCACTGGTCTTCGTTAGACTCCCAACTGAGATTTATGCGCGCATCCCACAGCTCGTTGAGCGCTTTCACTTCAGCGTCGCTCAATTTCTCGCCAATCAGATTTCGATACGCGGCGACCAGATACGATCGCGCGTAGGTCGTTTGCAATACGCCAAGCTGTCCACGCGCGAAACGCTCGAGCGGAAACTCAGGGTGCTTTTCGAAAACAAAT
>DASYTZ010000103.1:0-4509 GCA_036001745.1 Pyrinomonadaceae bacterium | reverse complement strand
CACCTGCCGTCCGCTGGCATCGGTGTCCAAACGCACGCGCGCGGTGAACTCGTTGAAGCTCGGGTTTCCCATCGGCGATGAAGCAGGCGCCAGCAGTGGCCCACCGACCCAGGTCATCTCCAAACGTCCGTTGTGTTTCACCCGGTTGAGGAACGACGCAGCGAGACTGTAGTGCTTGAAGGCGAGTGTCTCGCGCAGTCGTGCGACCACGGGTTGAAGCACGCTCGGCACTTTGCTTTCTTCGGTTTCTCGATTAGTGGCCAGGATCAGGTAAAGCTGCGTGTCGAGATTTGTATCGTCTTCGCGCGTTGCTGCCGCGGACGAGCGGGATGGTTGATTAGAATCCTGTGCGTGGGCCGCGCGCGCACCTGCGCACAACGCGAACACGCACACCACCAGAATTATTCTCTTGTGTAACATCACTCGGTTCTCCTTTTCTGTAGAACAGGCAATGAGCCTGTTCGAGTGGTTCGGTGCGGAACAGGCGGCCAGCCTGTTCTACGATTGGGCAGGTTCGTTGCTCGTCCGTTGCTGTCACGCTGCGCCTGAAGAAAAGTTCCAAAGGGTAACGCAAGGCGTTAACTTGCCGCCGTGATCCCGCGCAAGTTATCAACTTGCGCCCACCGGCACTCGCAATTCGAAACGCGCGCCTTCACCGTTCCGGGATGGCGCGAGCTGCGCCGAGCCACCGGCGTCTTGCATTCGCTTTCGAACGATTGCCAAGCCGAGGCCGGTGCCCCGCTGCCTCGTGGTAAAGAACGGCTGCCAAATCCGTTCGCGGATTTCTTCGGGAATACCTGGGCCAGTATCACTCATCGTGAAGACGACGACGCCGTCGTCGGCCCGGGTTCCCAAGTGGATTTCGCCGCCGCGGGGCATTGCCTGCAAGGCATTCAACATCAGGTTGGACAGAGCATCGCGCACCGCGGCCGTTTGAATTCCACCTAATGTCACATCGGAATCAACCGACGAACGCAATTTGATTTTTCGTGCTTCAGCGTCAGCCCGAAACAGGCTGACCACGGTTTGTACAATTCCGCCGGCGGTGCTGGATGACGCCGCGGCCGTCGGTCTGCGCGCAAAGCTCAACAATTGGGTGACTGTGTTGTTAAGGCGATCCGTCTCGCCGACAATCAAACTCAGGTCGTGCGCATGCTGTTCCTTCAGCGCTTCGTCTTCGCTCATGACCTGCGCTATCGACTTAATTGCCGACAGCGGATTCTTCACTTCGTGCGCGACCGTTGCGGCCATCTGGCCTAAAGCCGCGAGGCGTTCGCCTTCGGCGAGTTTTCGCTCAAGCCGTACGTTTTCTTCGACCAGTCGCCAATCATCGATCGCGATCGCAATTTGACTGGCCAGAACGTCGAGCACGGCGCGAACGTCGGATGTCAATGCGCCCGGCGCTTTTATTAAGAGATTGCCGAGCGCCCGATCCTCGCGTTGCAGCGGAAAGGCCGCGTCGAAATCGTCCGTGTTGGCGCCGGCTTGTTCCGTCCGCGGTTCGTCGCCGTTCGTCAGGTTCGAATCAATCGCTATTTTCACTTGTCGCAGCGGCAACGCAGTTACAATTTGCGATTCGAGGAACGCGACCAAATCAGAGAGCTCCGGAAACTGGCCAACCTGCGCGCCGACGCGGGTGACCACATCGCGATACAAAGCAGTCTCGCGCTCAAACAGAGAGCGAAACCACCGCTCAAGTGCGCCGCGCATCGGCGCCGCCAAAAGCGTCAGCCCCAGGATCAGGATCGCTTCAATGACGCCTGCGCGCACGCCGTAACGCGCATTGGCCCAATCGGCGATGCGCCTGATGCCGTAGACATAAACCGCGAGGACTACCGCCGCGAACGTCGCTACGACCAAACTCTCTTTGATGATCAGCTCGAGGTAGCGATAGCGATAAATGTAATAAGCCAGCAACGCCGACGGCAGCAGCGAGCCGAGGTTCGCGAACGTTTGCAGATACAGGCCCGCGGTAGTTCCCCGCCCCAAACCCAATCCCAGCGCGGATAAAATCAGAGCGGCGATGCCTAGAAACGAAACCGCAAGCGTCCGCAGAATGCGCCGCTCGCTGCTCGATTCAGAGCGACGCGCGACGAGCAATTCCGTGATTGCGCAGACGCTCAATGAATAGACGACCCACAGCGAGAACGGCAGGACGAAGGAAGACTCTTTCGCGATCATTGGCTGGTACGGCCCCATCCAAATGCGTGGGATTGCCACCACCAGAAACACACACGGGACGTAAGACAGGAAGGCGCGAATTCGTTCAGTTCGATTCAGCGGCCGATTGTGCGAGCCAGCCCACAAGTGTAAGTGAACGTGCAGCAGCAACGAGTAGCACAACGTGATACTGATGAGGGCAAACGTGTTGGCTATGCGCAGCGGCACCATCCAATCGGCATGGGGCAAACCGAGCAGACTACGCAGCGTCACGATCAGGTTCCCACCGTGCCACCCAACCATGCATGCCGCCAACGCCAGCAGCAGCCGCTCAACCGTCACCAGGCCAACGCGCTGGCGCAGAAGAACGTACGCCAGCCACAGCGGCAAGACCGCGCCCAGGCTGTAACCGATCAGTTGAAGGGTTTCGAGAAGCGACATGGCCGTCTTCTGCTATCGCAGTGAGAATACTACTTGCTTTGGAGAGAGCGAAGCTTTGGTTTGCAGGGGAAGACCGCCACTGAACTGACCGCCATCTCTTTGTCAGACTGCGTCTATTCAGCGCTCGCGCGTCACGCGCATCTATATGCGAGGTTGAGTAAAGGGGGCCGTCGACTACCTACCCTTGCACTCGACAACGCAGGAATGGATCGTTACGGCGGCCCCACCGATTGCGCCTGCTAACGCGGCCAGGGCGGCGATTCCTCCAGTGAACGCCACCGCCACCACGAACGCGAAGCCGATCGCCAAAATCGCACCCATAACGATGGAAGCCGCAAGAAGTCCCAAATGCCTCTTCAAGCAGGCAAAAACGCACTTTGTCATTGTTCGTCTTCTCCTATGCGAGATGTGCAGGCTCAGGCTAAAAGGCAAAATCGAGCGAGCTTGGGTCTTGCGGCAAAGGATTATGCATCCGATGGCAAGGATGTCAAAGGATTCGCGGATGGTTCGTCAGAGTATTTGAGCCGCCTGCCTACCGTCCAGCGAACGTGAGCGTGAGTTCGGTACGACGGTTCTTCGCGCGCCCGGCTAGCGTTGTGTTCGGCGCCACGGGATTCTGTGAACCCATGCCGTTTGTCTGGATGCGCGTGACATCGACGCCGGCCGCGGCCAGCTTCTCAGACAGGACACGAGCGCGGTCGTCGGTGAGTTGTTGCAGAGCGTCTGCCTTTCCGACATTGTCGGTGAAAGCGTCGATTGAGATTTGATAATCAGGATTGTTGGCGAGCAACGCGCCGAGTTGATCAAGTTTCGCCGCTGCCGCCGCTGTCAGATTGCTTGTTCGCGGATTCGCCCAAATCGATTCCGTCAGAAGAAGCGTGATGCCGCCGTTGTTGTCGCGCACCGTGCCGAAGCGGCCGAGTGACTGACGGAGCGCATTCGCCGCTGCTTGTTGCTGCGCCGCGCGCACTTCTGCGGCGCGGCGGGTTTCCTCAGCCTGGCGCTCGCCTTCGATCCGCGCCAGCTTCAGTTTGGCGTCTTCGCCTTCCGCGCGCACGGATTGCAGCTCATCTCGCAGCCGAGCGATTTCGGTTCGCGCATCGCGCAACTGCTCCTGCGCATTCAACGCATCCCGCTCGGCCAATTCGCGCGCGTGTTGCTCGTTGGCGAGCTCGCCTTTGAGCCGCGTAATCTCCTGATTTGCGTTGGCTGCGTCTTCTTCCGCGGCGCGCACTGCCAAATCGCGGCGCTCGAGCTCTTCGCGTCTTTCGCGAGCGGCCCGGCGAGCAATGGCCATGTCCTCAGCCTTCACGGCGCTGCTGATGGCTTCGCGCGCCAGAATGTCAACCTCATTTGCCGTTGACCGCATGCGCCACGCGCCTTCAGCTTGAGCAAGATCCGCGGTCGCGGCGCGCAATTCATTCGCCGCATCGCGTTCAGCGCCGGCGTAGCGCGCGAGATTCACCGCCTGACGCGCTCCCAACAGTGCGTTCGGAATGTCCCGATAGTCGGATTCAGCAATCGTTGGAACCGAAGTATCGCGAAAGTAATCGCTCGTGTTTCCGATGTACTGCACCGGCACAGTCGCAATCTCGGCGTCGCGTGGTATTGCCGGTTTCAAATTTTCGAGTACCACCATGCGACTCGGCACGCGCACGAGAAAATGCGGTTCGGCGGTCACGATGAGCGCGAAGCTTTGCAAGGGCGTGGTGACGTCAATCTTCGAATCGACCACCATGCTGCCGCTCCGTTTGATTTCGCCCAGGTTGTCAACATGGCCATCGGGCGAGATGGCCCACAACACGAACGTCGTGTAGACGCTGCCGAGCTCATACGCGCGCGGCAGATTGTCTATGTTCAGTTCGACGCGAGTACCACGCCGGCCCTGTCTGCGCACCTTCGCATCGC
>DASYTZ010000102.1:0-20652 GCA_036001745.1 Pyrinomonadaceae bacterium | reverse complement strand
CACCCGACGCTCAGTGTCGAGTCCAACGGCCTAGGTGGCGACAAAATCACCGTGACCTTCTACGATCGACGCGATGATCCGGCGGATTGCCTGGCTTATGTTTATGGAACGCAGAGCACCGATAGTGGCGCGACCTGGTCGGCCAATATTCGGATGACTTCCGCGCAGTCCAATTTTGACGGAAACCCAAACGGCCCCGGCGACTATTCCTCTTCGACGCCGTTCGGTACCGCCGTTTGGCCGTTCTTTTCCGACCATCGTTCGGGCAACCCTGAAACCAGCAGTGGTGGAGCCTACAACGTTTACACCGTGAAAGTTCAATAACATTAGTCACGCGTAGCACCGAAAAAGGCCGCTCGTCATGAGCGGCCTTTTTCATGTGATGCGCTAATTTCCGTTGCAGCGCTTGAAAGCCCACTTGCCTTGAAAACGCCTTGCCAAGCCTTGTTCCCGATGCTAATCTAACGCCACTCTTCAGAGTTTACTGGCCCAACATTTGAAGTACATGACTCGCTGCATCGGCTTATCATCCTCATCGCTTGTGCGGCCCCAAAACAATTTGGAGGTATGAATGAAAGTAGCGAAGCTGATAATGGCGGTCTTTGGAGCCGCCACCGTCATTGTCATTTTGGCGTTACCGCAAATCATGGAAGCCAAGCGGCTACGCGCCGCCGCGAACGTTGCGCAAGAGGGTTCGAAAATTATCGTCGGGCAGTCCACGCACAATGACACTTCGCCGCCGCTGCGCGACATGAAGCAGTTGCCGCTGACGTTCAAGCCACAGCGCGAAGCCAACGACAACCCGAAAATTCCGCACTCGCACAAAGACAGCAAAGACCCCGTGGTGCAATCTTCGACCTCGGCTCCGATTAGCGCCGCGATGCCTTCGACGCTGCTGAATTTTGACGGCATCCCGTTTCCGGGCGTCGCCTGCAACTGCGCGCCGCCGGACACAAACGGTGAAGTGGGCGCGACGCAGTACGTTCAGATCGTCAATGAAGGTTATCAGGTGTTTGATAAGACAACTGGCGCTTCGCAATTAGGGCCCTCGGGTATTGCCACGCTCTGGCAAGGATTCGGCGGCGTCTGTGAGACCAGTGGCGCCGGCGATCCCGTCGTCCTTTACGATCAAATCGCTGACCGATGGGTCATCACTCAGTTTGCGGGCGCGTCGGTGCCGACCGACGAATGCGTTGCGGTGTCGACCACGGGCAATGCGACCGGCAGCTACTACCGGTACGCATTTCATCTCGGGAACAATTTCTTCGACTACCCGCACCTGAGCGTTTGGCCAGATGCGTACTACATGAGCATGAACGTATTCAATTCGGCGGGAACTGCATTTCTCGGCCCGCAACCCTTTGCCTTCGATCGCGCGAAGATGCTCGCCGGCCTTCCCGCGAGCTTTATCAGCACAGGCATTACCGGAGGATCAAGCGAAGAGAGCTATCTGCCCGCGGATCTCGATGGATCGACGCTGCCTGCGGCGGGCGCACCGGCGACCTTTGTTGAATGGCCGGGTGGCGGTACGTATCGAACTTTCCATTTCCATGTCGATTTCGCGACGCCGGCGAACTCCACGTTCACTCTCTTTGGCAGTCCGGCCGCGGCAGGATTCACCCAACTGTGCGGGGGGACGCGTTCGTGCGTCCCGCAATCGGGCACCACTTCGAGACTGGACGGAATTGGCGATCGTTTGATGTTCAGGCTCGCGTATAGAAATTTCGGCGATCACGAATCTGTCGTGGGAAATTACACCGTCAGCTCCGGTTCAGTCGCCGGCGTTCGTTGGTTTGAATTGCGCAACGTCACTGGTGGGCCAGTGACTGTGTTTCAGGAAAGCACGTATCAGCCCGATTCTACTTGGCGTTGGATGGGCAGCGCCGCCATGGACCAGCAGGGGAACCTGGCCATCGGGTATAGCGCGTCGAGTGGCACTATCTTTCCGCAGATTCGTTACGCCGGACGATTGGCAACCGATACGCTGAACACTCTGGGCCAGGGCGAGGGCACGTTGTTCGCTGGTACTGGCAGCCAGGTATCAACATTCAATCGATGGGGTGACTACAGCGATATCACGGTTGACCCGGTTGACGATTGTACGTTCTGGTACACGACCGAATACTACGCGACGACCAGCCAATTCAACTGGCGGACGCGGATCGGTTCGTTCAGTTTCCCGGGCTGTGGTGGGGCTCCGACGCCTACGCCGACCCCGACTCCAACGGCGACGCCCACACCAACTCCGGCGCCTACACCAGGACCGAATGCGCCGAGCAGTCTGACGGCAACGGCCGTTTCGTCGAGTCAGATCAATTTGTCGTGGAGTGACAACTCGGGAGACGAGACGGGTTTCCGCATCGAACGCTGCACCAGCAATAACTGCACAAACTTCGCGCAGATTGCTACAGTAGGAGCTAACACGACCTCGTTCTCGAACACTGGCCTGTCACGCAACACCTGGTACCGCTACCGCGTCCAGGCGTTCAATGGGGCAGGCAACTCAGGGTATTCAAATATCGCGACGGAAAAGACACCTCCCAAGTAATCGCGAAAGCGTCCTAAAACTACGGCGGGCTGCGAAATGCGGCCCGCCTTTTTTGTCATGGGTGATGGATTATCGGTTACCGGCCATCGAGCTCCGATCACCTGAGGTCGTCACGTCGGAACAATGCCACGCCGCGAACCTACTGTGGCAGCCGGATCGTGAACACTGCGCCACCCTGAGATGCGTTGGCAACAGTCAGCATGCCACCGTGTTCAGTGATTATGCGATGGGCTAATGGCAGGCCGACTCCGTGGCCGGAACTCTTGGTTGTAAAGAACGGTATGAACACCTTCTGCAAATCCGCGGGAGGAATTCCTGGGCCGCTGTCGCGAATTGTGATCGTTGTCCAGTGTCGTCCTTTAACAGTTTCGCTTGAAGTGGCCGCGCATACCTTTCGCTCGGTGTCTTCGTCCGGAATTGCTTCCGCCGCGTTGCGCAACAAGTTGAGCAACGCTTGCCGCAGCATGCGCACGTCGGCACGCGTTTGCGCAACATCGCCCACGGTCTCGACTACAAGTTCGACACTTCTATCGTCATAAAGCGGCTTTAGTTCGTGCGCGCAGTCCTGGAGCACCTCCGCCGGTGAAACATCGTCAAGCTGGAGCGGCTGCGGCTTGGCGAAATTCAAAAACGCGGTCGTCATATCAGAAAGGTTTCGCACTTCCTGAAGCAGCGCATCGGCGGCGCCCTTCGTTTGTTCGTTGTGATCGACGGTCTGGAGAAATTGCGCGTAACCGTGCAAGGCCGCCATCGCGTTCTTGAATTCGTGCGCCAGTCCCGCGGACATCTCACCCAGGTTTGCGAGGTTACGTTTCAACGCAACTTGCTCACGCAATTGGGTAACTTCGGTGATGTCTGTGATCAAACACAACGCACCTTTTGAACCAGAGGCCGAAGGGTCGATCGGTGCGACCGTCGCGCCGAGGCGCTTCGCGTGGGTTGAGCTGGTCGCTTCGATCTCTTCGCGTCGAAAAATTTGGCCGCTCCTGAGGCAGGCATCCACCATCTCAGCCATGGCCGGCACATCGTGAAAGATTGCGCGAAAGTGTTCGCCCTCAAGTTTGATTTGCTCGCCGAATAACGCGTGCGCCGGAGCGTTAGCGACTGTCGCATTGCCGGAAAGGTCAAAGGCAATCAGACCCGTCGGCATGCTGGCGACAATTCGCTCGCTGAACCGCTCGGCTGAGTCGGCGCGCTGGCTGGCTTCGGCCGTCAGACGCTCTAACTCCTGCTGTTGTGATTGAAGTTGTGCAACCACAGATTGAAACGTTTCCAGCACGAACGCCGCTTCGTTTTGCGGTTTACTCGAATGTGCAACTGGCGCCCGTTCAGCTTCACTGATGAGTTGATTGTATGGGCGCAGAATCCCGCGCAAGAGCCAGGCAATGCACACCAGGCCGACGAAGAGGGCGACGATGAATGTCGTGAGCAGAAACGGCTGATAAACATCCGCCGTGTTTGGAGCGAGAAGGAAGACCGCGAAAATCGATACGGCGGCCAGCAGAAATCCCGCCGCCAAAATCGTCAGAGAAAGTTGCCTGCCACTAATTCGCATTTTGGTTAACGAAACTGCGACGCGTACCAATCGACGACGTAATGACCAACGAACAGACTGGCGATTGCTCCCAGGCCGAGGAAAATTCCAAACGGCAGCATCATCTGCATATTACGCTCCCCGCCACGCTTCATCATCACCGCGATTCCGCCGAGCGAACCCGATAGCACGCCCACAAAAATCGTAAGCACCGCCAGACGCCAGCCAAGATATGCTCCCACCATAAGCATCATTTTTACGTCGCCCAAACCCATCGCTTCAACGCCGCGAAGCTTCTCCCACAAAAATCCCATCAGCCACAGCGAGCCGCCGCCGACCAGCGCTCCGATTGCCGCGCCAATCAGCGATACGCTCCACAGAGGAAAACCTGACGGCAGACGCAGCAGCAAACCGGGAAGATCGTCGAAGTGTCCCGGGCCCGCTAGATATGGAAGCGCAATTCGCGTCAGGACTGCAAAGAGGATTCCGGGATAAGTAACCACATTCGGCAGAATCATGTGTTCGGCATCGATGAAGATCAGCGCGATGAGCGCCGCGACGAATGCGAGGTCGAACGGCAACGCGAAAGCCACCCCGTCGTGGAAAGCGACTGCGGCGAACAGCAACGCGGTCAAGCTTTCAACAATTGGGTAACGAATCGAAATCGGTTTATGGCAGAAACGACAGCGGCCGCGCAGAATGATGAAGCTAAGAATTGGAATGTTGTCATACGACCGCAAAGGCGTGCGACACGACGGGCAAGCTGAATTGGGAAAAACAATCGATTGTTCGCGCGGTACGCGGTGAATGACGACGTTGAGGAAGCTGCCGATGATCGCCCCGAGAACTCCGACGAACGCGCACGCTAGAGGCAGCGGCACGGCGACGACACTCTCGATCGCCAACAGGCTCATCCTCTTGCATTGTAATCCCGACGAGTCGGGACTGCCTACATCTTTTCTTGGGCGGACTCTTGTAGTCGAAGAAGGAGTCGATGTTTGAGCGAAGCATGACGCGCGGCGAACTTCGCGATCGTCAGACCGGCAGCACCATCACGAAAGCCAGCCTTCAAAACATAGCTACGCACAAAGGCTGAAGGACCAGCAACCGCGGCTTGCAGCGACGAGGTTCGTTTTCCTTCACGAAGCATCTGCTGCGCGCCGAGCGGTGCATAACGCTGTTCGATCATTTGCTGGTGATGCGCGGCGTCGCGAACGGTGTAGTGGAGGAGATCGCCGGAAAGCGTTTCAACGCGTGTGCCTAGATTCATATGAAACGATTCGTGAATCAGCCGGTCACCCCAACTGCCAAGCCGCCGATTGAACAAACGCAACTGATAATCGGGGTACCAACCGCCGCCACGAATCCATCGGCCCAAATAGAACGTCCGCCGCGCCATGCGGTACCCGTCCGCAACTTCGGACTCGCTTGTCTCACGCGCGGCATCGATTGATGCGCACAATTCGGGGGAAACTCTTTCGTCGGCATCGAGACTGAACACCCAATCGTTTGCCGCGGCATCCGTCGCGAATTGTTTTTGCGCAGCAAATCCTGGCCATTTATTGACGATGACGCGAGCGCCGCAGTCCGCCGCGACCTCGCGAGTAGCGTCGGTCGATTCTGCATCGACGACGACGATCTCGTCCGCCCACGCAACCGATTCACACGCCGCGCGAATGTTTTCCTCTTCGTTGAAGGTGATGATGACGGCGGAGATGTTCATTGCCAATTGCCGATTTACGATTGCCGATTAGTATACATGGCGCTAATCGGCAATCGGCAATCTTCAATCGGCAATGGGCTTCTTACTCCTTGGGAGTCTCAACCACGATGTTGTTGATTCGGAGCGTCGAAGCGGTTGCGCGTTGCAAGTCGGCGAGCGCTTTATTGTAGTCGGTTTGCGCCTGCAGCTCGTTCGTACGCGCGGTCGTCAACGCATTCTGGCGCTCGAGCAAAAGGAAAGTCGTTGAGCGTCCAACTTCGTAAAGCTTCTCTTCGCCCGCGAGTTGTTGCTCGGCGCTCTCTCTTGCCATGCGCGCTGAGATCACGCGACGACGCGCGGTATCGACTGCCTGAGCAGCATTGCGTACATCCATTTCGATGGCTTGATCCTGCGATCGGAACGAAGCCTCGAGCTGTTCGCGTTGAATGCGCGCGCCCGCAAGGTTTGCTTTCGCCGTGCGATTTCTGAATGGAAACGAAATCGACACGCCGACGTTGACGTTGCGGGTGTCGAAGCCAAACAGGTTCCGGATGTCCTGTCCATAACCGCCGATGTACTTTTGATTCACGCAAGCTGAGGTTGTCGTACCAGTGCATGGAGGAAGTATCGGTGTTCCGGCCAGACCTGTAGTCGCCACCGCGCCGGTCAAATTAATCTGCGGCTTGGTCTGATTCTCGTAGTATTGGAGATCGATGCCGTTGATTTCTTTCTGCAAGTTCAGCCGGCGAATTTCCGGCCGGTTTTTGTGCGCTTCATCGAGCGCGAGTTGCAGGTTCACCGGCGAGAGATCGAGTACCGGCGTATCGGTCGGGGTAATCTGCGCCGACCACTCGGGCGCTTCAGGGCCGCGCAGCATCAATTGTTTCAAAGTGTTCTCGGCGACCGACACGTTCTGCGTCGCGATAAAAAGGTTCGTCTCGCGCGAAGCTATGTCAGTTTGCACTTGCGCGCGATCGAGCGGAGCCTTCGCGCCCGCTTCGATTTGCGCCTCGATATTCCGCATGTTCTGTCTTGCGACGTTCAGGCTCTCGAGTTGGTTCTGCTGATTCTTCAAAGCAAATACCAGATTCCAGTACGCAGCCTGAACCTGTGAAATGATTTGAATCGTGCGCGCGCGGAAATCTGAGTCCGACTGTTCGATAAACTTTTTCTGAATCCGAATCGAGTGACGATTCGCATCAATCGATCGGTTGCGCCACAGCGGCTGCGTAAATGACAGTGACAGGTTCGATGAATAGAAAGGATTCAGCGTGCTGCTGGTAGCGCTCGTCACAATCTTGCTGTTGGCGAAACCAACTGTATAGCTGCCGCCGCCGGTTCCGAAAGTTTTCGTTAGCGTCGGGCTGAGACTGTACGTCGTCGCCGAAACCGTTCCCGAAGCTGTGCCGCCCGCAAAGATGCTCGTGACCGGAGTGATTCGCTTGTCGTAAGTAGGCGTTACGCTGAACACCGGATCGAAAACGCCGTACAGCCCCTGGAGTTGATACTCGGCAATGCGCACGTCATCACGTGCGATCTCGATATCGTTGTTGTTTTGGAGCGCCTTGCGAATCGCATCGTTCAACGACAGCGTCAAGACGTTGCTGCTGATGATTCCGATGCGTGTTAGATCTGGCAGGGGCGGGACCGGCTGCGCCTGCAAATTTGGGAAGTTGGGCTCGCGCGGTTCCTGGACGGACGGCTCAACCGGCGACGGCTGTGGAGTCGGGATGACATTGGCTCCCGGCGGCGCCTGTGGCGGTGGCTGCTGCGTTCCTGGCGGCGCAGTTGGCGGCGGCGTTGGTGACGGTTCCTGACCCGGCGGTTGCGTTGCGGGGTTAACCGGCGTGGGCGTCGGGGTTTGGGCTGCCGCGCTCATCGCGGTCAGGAGCAAAAGCGCCAGCACTGCCGCCTTTGTCGCATGCCTTAACGATTGGTTCATTGAAGTGCTCCTATCTGATTTACGACCTCGCGCGATCGCGAATCTAACACACACGATTAGCGCAAAGGTCAAATTTCTACTACGTTAACAATTTACTAGCGGTTTCAAAAACGTGCGCGCAAAGCGTGCTTGACACTGTGTGCCGCGGGCATTATCTTCCAATTTCTTTACTAAGTTCAGCCTCTTCAGTTAAGCATCAATCAAAACCTGTGGCTGGACGTGTGTAAATTGGAAAAGACGTAGGGAGGACAGGGAATGGCGGTCAAAGTTGGCATCAATGGGTTTGGGCGCATCGGTCGCAATATTTTTCGCGCGTCTCTGGGCGACGAAGACATCGATTTTGTGGCGGTCAACGATATCACAGACACCGAGACTCTGGCCCACCTGCTGAAATACGATTCGGTGCTCGGAAATCTGCATCACGAAATCAAAACGTCCGGTAATGGAATCACCGTGGAAGGTCAGGAATTCCATGTTTTTTCCGAACGCGACCCGGCTTCGATTCCGTGGGGCTTGCTGGGAACCGAGATTGTGATTGAATCAACGGGCCGCTTTACCAAAGCCGAAGACGCCAAGAAACATCTGCATGATGGCGTCAAGAAGGTGATTATCTCAGCGCCGGCAAAGAACGAAGACATCACGATCGTGCTGGGCGTGAACGAGGACAGGTACGATCCGGCCGCACACAATGTGATTTCAAACGCCTCGTGCACCACGAATTGCCTGGCCCCGGTGGCCAAGGTCATTCATGAGAAGTTCCGCATCCGCAACGCGCAGATGACCACCATTCACTCGTACACAAACGATCAGCAACTGCTCGACCTGCCACACAAGGATTTGCGCCGCGCGCGCGCGGCCGCGCTGAACATGATTCCGACCTCGACCGGCGCGGCGAAGGCCGTTGCCCTCGTGCTGCTGGAATTGAAAGGCAAATTCGATGGCATCAGCGTGCGCGTGCCGACACCCAATGTTTCGCTGGTCGACGTCGTTATCGATGTCGAGAAGGAAACAACTACCGAGGAAGTCAATAACGCGCTGAAGGATGCGGCCAATGAAGAGCTGGCCGGAATTCTCGCATTCTCGGAAGAGCCGCTGGTCTCGTCTGATTTCAAACAGAATTCCAACTCGTCGATCGTCGATGCCGAATATACTAAGGTGATCGGCGGGAACATGATCAAGATTCTCTCTTGGTACGACAACGAATGGGGTTATTCCTGCCGCGTACGCGATCTGGTGAAGTACATCGCTGGCAAGGGACTATAGAACATTTGCGATTGCCGATCTCCGATTGCCAATTGAAAGGATGGTTGGCAGGCCCTTCAAATCGGCAATTGGCAATTGAAAATCGGCAATGGCCAAGCTTTCCATTCGCGACCTGAATCTCGCCGGCAAACGCGTCTTTATCCGAGTCGACTTCAACGTTCCCATCAAAGATGGCGTAGTCGCAGACGATACCCGCATTCGCGCCGCGATTCCGACGATTCAGTATGCGATCGACCACGGCGGACGCGTGATACTCGCGTCGCACCTTGGACGGCCCAAGGGACAGCGCGTCGAGAAGTACAGTCTTCGTCCAGTTTATCAAAGGCTTCAGGAGCTACTCGGAACGCCTGCAGCGGAAGTCGTCATCGACAGTCCAATCGGCGCTCAACAGTTAGCGTCAATCGATTTCGCTGAAGACTGTGTTGGTGACGAGGTTAGACAGACGAGTAAGCGAATGAAAGATGGCGACGTTCTGTTACTGGAGAACCTCCGCTTCCATCCCGAAGAAGAGAAGAATGATCCGGGCTTTGCGAAGCAGCTTGCATCCCTTTGCGATGTTTATGTGAACGACGCATTTGGCGCTGCTCATCGTGCGCATGCTTCCACGGTTGGCATTACGAAGTTTGTTGCGCAATCGGCCGCGGGATTGCTGATGGAGAAAGAACTGGAATATCTTGGGCGCGTGATTGAGAATCCCGAGCACCCCTTTGTGGCAATTCTCGGGGGAGTAAAAGTTTCCGACAAAATTCCGGTTATTAACGCGCTCATCGATCGCAAAGTTGATCGGCTGCTGATTGGCGGCGCGATGGCGTACACGTTTCTCAAAGCCGAAGGTTTCACCGTCGGCAAATCTCTGGTTGAAAACGACATGCTCAACACCGCGCTTGATATAAAGCAACGCTGTGAAAAGTCAGGAGTCGAGTTGTTGCTGCCGACAGACCATCAGGTTGTTGACAGCTATGAGCCGGTGAAGGGAACCGAGATTCTCGCCAAGACGATTCCGATCGAGTTCACCAACGCTGGGCACGCGGGCATGGACATCGGGGTTGAGACCGTAGCGTATTTCGCGAACGCGCTCGCCGACGCTAAGACAATCATCTGGAACGGCCCGATGGGAGTATTCGAAGAACCGCCGTTCGACCGGGGAACCGTCGGCGTCGCGCATGCCGTCGCTGATGCCACCGGTCGAGGCGCGACCGTGATCGTCGGGGGCGGGGACTCAGTCGCGGCCGTCACAAAGGCGGGCGTGGCCGATCGCATCACACACATCTCGACCGGCGGCGGAGCGACGTTGGAATTTCTTGCCGGCAAAGAGTTGCCCGGGGTCGCTGCATTAAGTGATAAGGAGACTGGCGGTTGATTGCGCTCCACACTCCGAACAAGTTCTGCGCGAAGCAAGCTAGGTCTGGTTTGTGTTAGACTCGCCGTCTTATAACCCACAGCCTTTATCTCAGTCGTATCGCGCGCGTAACTGACCAAAAGTAAACACATCCATTCTCCGCGTCTCTCATTAGTTATGCATACGCGCTTCTATGAATTCGGCGCCTTTCGCATCGACAAGCTGAACCATGTCTTACTGCGTGATGGCGAAGCGCAGCCGCTAAAACCAAAAGTCTTCGATACGCTGCTCCTTCTGGTTGAAAACCGCGATCGGGTAATTGACAAGGACGAGTTACTGGGTCGCCTGTGGCCTGACACGGTCGTGGAAGAGTCAAACCTGACGCAGAATGTCTATCTGTTGCGCAAGGCCCTTGGCGAAGAGCCGCACGGCGAAACGTTCATTCAGACAATGCCCAAGCGCGGCTATCGGTTCGTAGCCGCGGTCACCGAAGTGGGTCTTGATTCAATTTCTGAATCGGCTGGGACGAAAAGCAAAGAATCTGTGGGCGACAATCGCCACGACCTGGCTTCTGACACTGCTGCCATTTTGAAGAAATCCGCCGCCGCTGGACACGTTGAGCCAAGCCGTACGGCCCCGGCAATTCGGTGGCAGCCGATCGCGTTGATTGCCGTGATGGCAGCAGCGATTGTGTTGTCAATCTCGATTGGACGACTGTTGCTTAACAAACCAAGCAACGTCAGTCCACCGTCGGCGGACATCAAATCGCTCGCGGTCTTCCCGTTTAAGCCGCTGGGTTCGGATGTTCGCGATGAGGGTCTCGGCTTCGGCCTGGCCGACACACTGATCACCCACTTGAGCAACATTCGAAGTCTGGTCATTCGACCGACAAGCTCGGTGCGCCGGTTTGGTTCACCCGATCAAGATCCGATCGCCGCCGGCCGGGAGTTAAAAGTCGATGCGGTTCTGGACGCAACTATGCAGCGGTCAGGCGACCGTATTCGGATAAATCTGAGGCTGATTCGAGTTTCAGACGGCGTAGCGTTATGGAATGGAAAAGTTGACGAGCACGTAAACGACACGTTCGCAGTGCAGGATCGAGTCGCCGAACAAGTAGCGCAGGCGTTGGTTCCGCATCTCACCGGTGAGGAGCAGCAACTGCTCGTAAAACGGTACACGGAAAATGCCGAAGCATACCGGCTCAACACTTTGGGTCGGTACCACTTGGACAGAACCACGGTTGGGGACTGGAAAAAAGCGATCGAGTATTTCAACGCGGCTATCGAAAAGGATCAAAACTACTCGCTCGCTTACACCGGTCTTGCCAACGCTTACCTGTCTTTGGTCGCGGATTCGTTGCTCGCGAAGGAGGAGGCGATCCCAAAAGCCAAGCAAGCGGCCACGGCTGCGCTGCGATTGGATGACGGTTTGGCCGAGGCTCATGTGTCGGCCGGACGCATCAAGACTTACTATGACTGGGATTGGGTGGGCGCGGAACAGGAGTTCAAGCGAGCGATTGAGCTTAACCCAAACTCCGGCGATGCTCATCGCGAGTACGCAGCTTACCTGACGAACACCGGACGAACAGAGCCGGCAATTGCAGAAGCAATACAGGCCAGAGATCTCGATCCACTGACTCTGGTGACAAACTTTCAGCTAGCGTGGACATTCATCTCGGCGCATCGTTACGACGAAGCGATACATCACTCGCAGGAAGTACTGCCGCTATTTCCGACAGCGCATTTTTGGATTGGCATGGCTTACCTAGGGAAGAGGATGTACCCGCAAGCGATCGCCGAGTTCGAAAAGAACGTTAACTCTTCCAAAAACCACGACCCACTGACACGAGCGCATCTGGCTTATGCTTATGCTATGTCAGGCAGAGAAGACGAAGCGAGAAAAATTCTCCCGGAACTGGAAAGCCTCTATCACAATCGGCAGGCCTCGCCCTACCACATCGCGATCGTTTCTGCCGGACTTGGAGACAAAGATCGAGCGTTCGCCTGGTTGGACGAATGTTACCGTCAACGGTCCCGTCCGTTGGTGAGTGGCCTGAAAGTGAATCCCGTCTGGGACAATCTCCGCTCGGACCCGAGGTTTGGAAAGCTGCTACAGCGTATGGGACTCCCGTCATAAACAGCACCGGTTATGAAACGCAGGGCGCGCCGCAGCGCGCCCCATCAGTTGTTAGTATCCTCACGGAATAAAATTCAACGTTTCCGGCAAAGGCATCGCCACCGGCACTTCGAAGAAGCGCATCGGATCGGGATGGATTATTGTGATCCCGTTTGAAGCCAGAAACACCGCGATCTGCTCCTGTACTCCGAAGGCCATCGGTGCAACAGCCGGTGTGGTGATACCCCTGATCAGCAAGTGCGGGTCACTCACAACGGCAGGGTTGTCCGCCTTCGCCAGATCGTTGCGATACAACGTGGCGCGATCTGCTAGGTCACCTGCGCGCAAGATTGCCGTCGTCGTTGGATTCGTCGCGACGTAATCTCCGAGATTGAATTGAAACAGGACCGATTTCGGGGGCATGCCTGCGAGCGGCTGCTTGCGAAGATAAGGCGCGAATGCGAGCGAGCTTGCCGATTGCGTGGCCCACTTCATGTGATCGAGGAACTCCTGTATCTCCAGTGCGCCGGAAACATTATTTATCACCGGCGGCTGATCGCGCAGCGGCAGGTTTTCATTGAAGGTTGGCCCGGGGGTCAGACCGATTCCGCCGATCTGAATTAGTCCCGGCGAATTAATCAACGAAGGCGTTCGTAACGACAGTGGCATGCCGATCGATGCCGTTCGGAACCGCGGCGAGAGACGTAGGTTGTCATACGGCGTGCCAACGGAATTGAACGCCGCAACCTGCACGTCAGGTTCGACCGCGGTAAAGATCGTTCCCCACATTCCGCCCAGCGAGTGACCGAAGTATGAAATGCGCTGGGGATCGAGATCGCGCACGCCGTCGCCATCGACATCCATTCCGACCTGGATTACGCGAACCAGTTGCATGAAGTCTGCAATGGTTTGAATTGCAGCGTCGCGACTGGAGATGAGTGTGCGAGGCGCAGCCGCCGAACGGCCTTCACCTTCATTGATAAACGTGTCGAGGTTCTGATCTAAGCTTCGGCCGCCAGCCGAAAGACTCACCGGCGAACTTGTTGTCGGAGTGACCGTCAGCGTGCTCAGTGGGCCCAAGCCATTTCCGTAGAAGTTGATCGAAATCGTGGCGATGCCATGTTTCGCCATCTTCGCGGCGACTTCGAGCGGCTGATTGTTCTTGTTATTGGCCGAGCCGACGCCGAAGATTGCGATGGGCCAACCATTCGCGGGAGGCGTTCCGGACGGGAGAAACAGGTTGAAATAAATGTCGCTTGTGCGCTGCACCTGCGGGTCGCCTGAGCGCGTGGCAACTTGTGGGATGTATTCGCCGGGGTGAACCAGATAGTCGGGCGAAGCGTACTTGCCGAAAGCGATTTGCCCGACTACGCCAGGAATTATTTTCAGGAGGTTGAGACTGAGTGGAACTGTCACTAGCGGCACTGCGGTCGTGCGCATTTGTTGGTTGAAATCGACTCTGCTCACGTTGCTGAGAGCGAAAACAGTTCGATCACCGCCGGCGCCCAGGTTGAAGTCAGCCGGAGCCGGTGTCCCTGCTTTGATCTGATCGCGGATTTTCTCAAGCATCGCCGTCGCGGTTTGCGTCGTGAAGACGCTGGCCGCAACCACGTCGTTTTCGCCAACTCCCACTTCGCGCGCGGCGACGAAAGCGTCCAACAACGATTTGCGGTATTCCTTCAGCGCGCTCTCATGATTCGTTTGTCCGAAGTTCATGTCATGACGAAATCTGAGGAACTCCTCGCTCGGCTCGACCGGAGCGCCGGCCGCGTCGCGCACGCCGTTCGTTACTATCAGCGCATAGCGAGTGTGCTGTTCGAGCAGTTCACCCGCTTCCGCATACAAAGTGTTAGTCAACGGATCCCAGACGATGCGATTGATTCCGATGCGGTGGCGCTCACCGTCATCCAGCTTGACGATAAAAATCGCGCCCCCGGTAACGCTGGTCAGATCAATCGCCGCATCAAATGGAATCGTGAGTCGCGCCAACAGGTTGAAGCCGTCGAGATCGTTAATAATGTCGAGGTCGCTGCAATCTGACGGCTGAACAGAACAGTCTGGACGCGGTAAGTTGACGCGCAAGCTAGTTAACTGATCGGCGTCGGCGACTGTGAAAACGTTGCTGGGAAACGGCGCGCCGTTGGTCGTTTGCCAGTCGAACCGCGCGTGAACGCCGCTGGCGAATGCGGACGAAGCAGCGAAAAACGTGACGGCCGCGATCATCAGCCGATAGGAATAGATTCTGTTGTTGACTTGTACTTTCATGGGTCATCTCCTTTTTTTGAGAATTTGCCTAACTACGGGCTTGCACTCTGGCGCAACCGATGGAGACCAGTCCTCAACACGCCATCAGCGTTTTCTCAGGCTTTTCTCAACGCGAAAAAACCGCAGGTTTTGCGGGAAGTGAGCAGCGCAGCGAGTCGGCTGGCTTAGGTTTCAGAAATTGAGCTTTGCGGCGAATTGAATCAGGCGGGGATTGTTGCTGGTTGAAGTGATGCGGCCAAAGTCGCCAGGATTGAGAATTCGCCCGCTCAACGGATCAAGACTTCCCGTGGCGACGACCGCGTTCAGGTCGCTAATCGGATTTGACAGATTGACTCGATTGAACAGGTTGAAAAACTCAGCCCTCAACTCGATATTCTTCGTGTCCGCGAATGGAAAGCGTCTGGCGATCGAAAAATCGAGATCAACCTGGCGAGGGCCCCGCAGCACGTTGCGCCCAACGTTTCCGATGTCTGTTCCGAGTGCGTCGGCGGTTGCGAGCCCGTTCGAGCTTGGTATCGGTTGACCGGCGGTGACCACAGGACGAAAAAACGCTAACGGATTGAAGAAGTATCCGGAAGGAACGTTTGTTGTCGCTGTTCTCCGCGTTGCGCCCGGCGCCCAGCTCGGCCGCACCAGCGGATTCGGTCCATTATTCAAACCGTAGAAAGATCCGGCGCCGGTATCCACGATGTCGATCGGCTGGCCAGACATAGCGACAAGGATTCCAGCGATTTGCCAATCGGAAAGCAGCCGCCGCGTCAGGCTGTCCCGAGCGGAACGATGCCGCGTCAACTCCCACACGCAGCTGACCACTATGCGGTGCCTGCGATCGAAATCTGAGACGCCGCGGTTCGCCCGGTCATCCAGTTGATCTCCGACAATCGAGCTGAAATCAAACTCATCACGGCCCGACGCATTGTCTATCGCTTTCGCGAACGTGTATGAAGCGAGAAAGCTGCCGTGTGCATGCGCACCGGAGAAACTCATCTGGAACGAATTGTAGGTAGACTGCGCCGTCGTCTGCGCTTGAGTGAAATTGACAATTGAGACACCTTGAAACGGCGCGCGCAGCTGCGCATTTTGCGGCGTGTTCGTCACGACGAGCGCGCCCGTGGCTGAATTAATAACCGGACGCTGCGGGCTGGCAAGGCGTGCCTGGTTAATCGCCACCAGCCGCGGAAGACTTGCGCCACCCGTCCCCACGTAGGCGATTTCGAGCAGCTTTCGATTACCGATTCGATACTGCACGCTTGTGTTGTACTGCTGGATATATGGGGTGCGTACATTTCGGTCTAAGAACTGGCCCGTCAATGTCGCACCCGTGACGAAGAGCGGAAATTGTTCGGTTTGCGGGACTGGAAAGAACGGGTCATCGAAGGTCAACAGAGATAACGCCGCTGAAACCCGCGTCCCAACCAGGTATGTTGGCGGCGTTTGAATGTTATTGAGCGCGCCGGTTGAAATACGTGAATAGAAGATACCGTATCCTCCGCGAACGACAATTCCGGGCAAGATTGTGGGAAAGAAAGCGAAGCCCACACGCGGACCAAAGTTGTTAGGATCCAAAGTCTTCACTAATCGTTTTTCGACGTTCGGCACTTGCGCAAGATCGTACTGCGGAAGTGCGTTGCGTGCTTGAACAAACCCGCCGGCAGGCGGTCCCACCGGCTGTCCGCGTATGTCGAACCGCGGGCCATACAAGGCGGGATCGAAGGTCGACAGCCTTCCGCGCGTGTCTGCGAAGGGCATCGACAACTCATAGCGCATCCCTAAATTCAATGTTAGCCGGCGAGATAAGCGCCAATCGTCTTGAAAGAACGCGCTGTAATCGGTAGTTTGCAGGTCTCGTTCATGAATTCCAGATCCCAGAAAGGAAGCACTCGGCGCTCCGCGCAGAAAATCGTTGAAGGTAGCAAAATCGATCTGCCCATGGCGAAAGAAGTTGAGGCGAAGCGGAACTCGATACCAAACCAACTCGGCGCCCGCGCGAAATACGTGCTTACCGCGAACAACTACTAAGACATCTCCGGCTGTGGCGGCGTGATGTTGCGCCTGAAGATCAATGTTTGCGAACCCGGTGCCGAAGGCGATGCCGCGGGCGGTGGGCGCAATGCGAATCAGCGGGAAGCCCGGGAACGCATCGGCATTGCTGCGCCGAATTCCGAATTGCGCGTCGCGCAGCGGCTCGTCGGGAAACGAATTGTTGCGGACAAAGCTGTAACCGAGGTGCGCTTCGTTGGTAGTGGAAGATCCGAACGTGTTGAGCAATTGGATTGCCACCAATCGGTGATTGAGCTGTCGCTGGTCATTGAAACCCGGCACGTTCGGTCCATTGAACATTGCCAGCGTTGACGGCGCATTGGCGAAAAAGAACTTGGTTGTTAGCCAGCCGCGCTCATTGAGCCGGAAGTCGAAATTGACATTGAACTGATGCTCCGAGTAGCTCGAGATCGTTGAACCTGAATACCGGGCGCCTGGTTGCGGTGTCGGAATCAAGAATGCGCCTGACTGCATTTTGAAATTCAACAAAGCAAGAGACACCGGATGTATCGCTGGCAATCCGAAAGCGGTTTTTAGCGCTGATTCAGATCGATCATTCGTCAGGCCCGAGGCAACTAGCACATTCGATGAAAGGCTGTTCACTGATAAGCCATTGCGCTCGCGGGTTTCCTGGTACGAGAGAAAGTAGAAAGCACGATTGCCGCGCGCTGGCCCTCCGACCGTTGCGCCAACCACAGTGCGAGCTAACGGCGGACGTTCCACTCTACTTGCTTTGAGAAAAGGATTATTCGCGTTCAGGGCGCTGATGCGAAATTGTGTGTAGACCGTGCCGTGCACGGAACTGGTTCCGCTCTTCGTCAGCGCCTGGAGATTACCGCCGCCCGCCCGCCCGAAACTCGCGTCATAAAGCGAAGTTTGCACCTTGAATTCTTCAATCGTTTCCGGCGCTGGAACGGCGATGAAGAGTGCGCTGTTCGTGCCGGTGGTATTCGCGTCGACGCCGTTAATTCGGAAATTATTCTGCGTCCGGCGCGCGCCGTTGACCGAAATGTTTTGCGAGTTGCGGCCCACACCAGTATTGTCCGCGAGTGCGGCATCACTGCCTGGCGAGAGTGCCAGCAACTGTGTGAAGTTCCGCGTGGCCAGCGGCAGATCTGAAATCGCACGAGCTTCGATTACACGCCCGAGTTGCGGGCCGGTAGTCAGCAACGTTGTCGAAACTTCGACGTGCTGACTGATTGTGGCAACTGATAGTTCGACCTCGACGCGAGTAGTTTCCGTGATGGCGATCGTCACGTCCCGGACTACTGCGCGAGCAAAACCGCTGGCCTCAATTGTGATCTCGTAGTTTCCTGGAGCGAGAAACGGCAAGGTAAAAGTTCCGGTGGCATCGGTCGTTGTCTTTCTTAAAGCGGCCGTACTTCGGTTTCGAACCACGATGCGGGCTTTGGGAATTACCGCTCCGGTTTCGTCCGTAACGATGCCGGCAATTGCGCCGTTAGTTTGGCTCTGTCCGGCAACCGACAGGCAGCAGCAAACGACAACAATTTCCGCAATTACCGGGGGCAGGAACTTCAGCAACATAACCGGTCCTTTAAGGTTTGGCGAGAAGCTCGAGCACAAGGCGTGGAGCCGTTGGATGCTGCGTTTTGCGACCTGCTTACTTTGGTTAGTCAGGTAAGCCAAGGCGCTTGGAGTGTAGCGCCAAGCGGCCGCCTCGGCAACGAATTGTCGAATTATCACAACTCGCGATATCTGAAGAAGTCTCGGAAGTGTTTCGCCGAGAGACTCTGAGATGCGAGGATGCGCGGCGTGCCTCTCGATTACCAAGGGCAACACAGTCGTGTTAGAGTGTCCAACTTCCCCGGTACTTAAAATAGCATGCGTAAACCTGTCATCGCTGGAAATTGGAAGATGTACAAGACGATCAGCGAGTCAGTCGCCACGGCCGTCGCGCTCAAGCCTTTGGTCGCCAACGCGAACCATTGTGAAGTAGTCATCGCACCTGTGTTCGCGGCTTTGAAGTCTGTCGCCGATCGGCTTGAAGGATCGAACATTCACGTCGCTGCACAGAATTGCGCGACTGAACAAAGCGAAGGTGCGTTCACCGGCGAAGTCGCGGCGTTTATGGTCCGGGACGCTGGGTGTTCGCACGTTATCGTCGGCCATTCCGAGCGTCGGCAGTACTATTTGGAGACTGACCAAATCGTGAGCAAGAAAGCTCAGGCGAGCATTGCGGCCGGGTTGACTGTGATTGCGTGCGTTGGCGAAACGCTCGATCAACGCGATGCGGGCAAGGCGCTGGATGTTGTGAAAGAGCAATTAATCGGCAGCCTGAGCGGGTTGACAGCCTCTGATCTCGACCGTATCATCGTTGCTTACGAACCTGTCTGGGCCATTGGTACTGGACGAACCGCGACGCCGGAGCAAGCGCAGGAAATGCACGCGTTTATCCGGCGCGTTTTTACGGAGAGACATTCCCCGGCCGCGGCTGACAGCTTGCGCATTCTGTACGGCGGATCGGTTAAGCCGGACAACATCGCGGGTTTGATGAAACAGCCGGACATCGACGGAGCGCTGGTCGGGGGTGCTAGTTTGAAGGCTGAGAGTTTTGCGGAGATCGTCAATTACAATAAGTAGTAAATCGTAAATGGTAAATCGTAAATAGGCGGCGGACGTTTCGGAAGCGATTACTATTTCCTATTCACGATTTACGATTCACTAATTATGCTTGCTTACGTCTTATACGGATTGTTTATTCTCGCTTGCGCCATCCTGGTTCTGGTTGTGTTGTTACAACCGGGCAAGGCTGATGCCGGCGCTTTGTTTACCAGTTCTGTTTCGAGCACAGCGTTCGGACCACGCGGCACGCAAACTCTCCTGGCGAAAATCACAATCGGCGCAGCGGCGGCATTCATGCTGATCGCTTTGACGTTGTCGTTGCCGGCGGTCAGCGGAACAAGTTCGGTTTTGCAATCAGGCGTTCCCGAGGTGCCGGTGTCATCGCCGACACCCGTAGCCTCGCCGACAACGGCGCTGCCAACGCCGACACCTTTTTCAACCGTGATAACACCGTCGCCGCAACCAACTCAGAGGTAGCGGCGGTATGCGCGGCAGGCGCGCGAACTCTTTGACATCCTTCCTGAACGAGCCGAAGTGGCGGAACTGGTAGACGCGCACGTTTGAGGGGCGTGTGAGGTAACTCGTGGGGGTTCGAGTCCCCCCTTCGGCACCAAACCATCGATCAAGATACCGCATGCAAATGCGGTTTCTTCATTTTTACTGGTCTTTTCACTCACGCGCCGTTTTACACTGTTCAAACTTCCCGCACTTTTTACCCTTAGTTGAGACTTAGTTGAGACACCAAATTTGGGGAAGAGAGTCCTTTCTGGGTGACTGCAACGGTATGTCTCAACTGAAACCTTCAATGCCGGGTCGGTTCTCTTGCTCCTGGTGTGGTCGCACTCATTGATGTAGCCAAGTGGCCCCCCTAGTCAGTTGCTAGATCGAGTTCGCGTTTATCCATCCGGTGGTCCCAAAGTGGCGGGATAGGTTCAGCCAAAGCTGATCACCTCCAAACCCTTAGCCCATGTTACGCGTGGGAAGGAGCGGGCTTCCTTCGGGTCGGCGTAGGCTCCGGTTCTGCTTCAGCAATGCCGGACAGTACGACTGGCTCACGGTCTGGGAATTCAGCAACCAATGAGAGGTTGCCGCCCATTGCCTCGACGGTCTTCCGTAACGTGGAAAGCAAGAAGTCGCTGCGCTTTTCCAGACGAGAAACGCCATCCTGACTGATGCCGAGCGCCTTCGCAATGCGCACTTGAGTGAGTTTGCGGGCCTGCCGTAGTTCCTGTAAGGTCATTTCTTCGGCAATCAGCGCAGCAGTGCGGGCCTCAACCTTCTTGCGGCGCGCGGGACCGATACCTTTCATTTTCTGTTTCAG
>DASYTZ010000101.1:0-4810 GCA_036001745.1 Pyrinomonadaceae bacterium | reverse complement strand
ACTGCGCCGGTGGCGGTGCTCGGCGCAATCAAACTTTCCCTCACCTTCGCGACGCCAAAGTCGAGAATCTTCACCTGCTCTTCGCCGCGCACCAGGCGCTGAAGCATGATGTTTTCGGGCTTGAGGTCGCGATGGTAAATCTTCTTTTCGTGCACCGCGCCCAACGCAGAGCCCACTTGCTTCACAATCGAAGCGACGCGTTGCAGGTCAAGCCCTTCGGGCTCCTCTTTGAGGGCTTCGCGCAAAGAGACGCCGTCCACGAATTGCATAACGATGTAAGGATCGCCTTCCGCCAACTCACCGGCGTCGAGAATGCCGACGACTCCCGGATGATCGACGCGCGCCAGCGCTTCCTTCTCCTGCTGAAACTTTTGAATGAACCACTTGTTGGCTTGAGATTTTTCCAGCAGGACTTTCACGACCACGGGTTTGTTATGCAGCTTTTCGTCGTGCGCGAGATAAACGACGCCGACGCCCCCGTGGCCAAGTTTTCGATCGATTCGATAACGGCCATCGAGCCGCGTGCCGGTGAGTGCTCTCTGCGTTCTGGCTTCATCGATCTCTTCGGATTTACTCTGGCCGTCGCTGGCCAACACGCGCAATCCGACATCGAAGATCGCCGTTTCCAGGAATTCACCGGATGAATCGTCCGCTTCGAGGAGCGATTCAACCTGTTGGAGCAACGCAGCGTCACCTTCGCAGGCGCGTGACACGTATGCCGCGCGCTGACCGGTAGCCAGCGGGAGGGCCGCGTGATAAATCTCTTCAATGCGTTGCCAGCGCTGGGGGTCCATTAATCAAGCTCCGCTAGCAGAAAGTTGTTGCCCCGGTTTGCGTAGAGGCCAAAAGAGAAAAGCGCGTTCGTGGCGCGGAATCTTATACATGACGCCTGGCTCTGGCAATATCTCTCGCGAACGTGAATCTTCGGCAGCGCACAGTTGCGGGCGCCGCGAGAGTTTTAGCCCTCTACTTGTTCAGGCGAAATCGGCGGCGGAGAAGCTTGGCCGGGAGGCAGCGTCCTAATTTGAAATTCTCGACTCATCCTCTGCGGTCTTTGCGCTTACCTCGGCTTTGTCTCTGCGGTAAATGCTTTCAAACATCACTTAACCGTAGACAAGCGCGGAGGTTTTCGTAGAGGGACACAGAGGAAACTAAAATCAGGTCACTGCCAACCGGGAGGGCAGGTCACCTTTTTTCGTGCTTGCAGCTATAATCGCGCCGCCTTGAAATCTGAATCTCAGTTCGGATATGGCTGACGCTCATGAAATCACAGACTTGTTGCGCGCCTGGGGAGACGGCGACGCAGCGGCTCTCGACAAAGTGATGCCGCTCGTCGATCGCGAGCTGCGGAAACTGGCCCATGCTTACATGGCGCGCGAGCGCGGTGGGCACACGCTGCAAACGACGGCGCTGATCAACGAGGCGCTGATGCGTCTGCTGGATTCAGACAAAATCGCCTGGCAAAGCAGAAGTCACTTCTATTCCATAGTCGCGCGACGCATGCGACAGGTGCTGATCGAACATGCGCGATCACAATTAGCGCTGAAGCGCGGGCATCGGGCTGAGCACGTTCCGATCTCTGATGCCGGACAGCTCTCAGCCGAGCAGTCGCAGGAGTTGGTGCTGCTCGACGCCGCGTTGAATAAGCTAGCGGAGATCGACCGCCGGAAGTCACAAGTCATCGAGTACCGATATTTCGGCGGATTCACCATCGAAGAAGTCGCCGAGATGCTTCAAATCTCGCCCTCGACGGTACAGAACGAATGGCGACTGGCGCGTTCGTGGCTGCGGTGTGAAATCTTAAGCGAAACGTCAGCAGCCTGACTTCGAGCGTGGTAGCGGGCGGGCATCCATTGCGACAATTGTCCGCTCTAAGTACTTCTCCCGAATACTGTTGAATGAGGTAATCATGAAATTTAGAAGGTTCTTGTGCGCCCTGATTCTGGCGCTGTTCAGCTTACAAACTTTCCAGTTCACCGCACTCGCGGACGAGGGCATGTGGCCCTTCAACAACGTGCCGCGCGCGGAAATCAAACGAAAGTACGGGTTCGATGTCACTGATGAATGGCTGCACAAGGTGCAGATGGCCGCAGTGCGATTCAACAACGGCGGCTCAGGCTCTTTTGTCTCGCCGACCGGTCTCGTGCTGACGAACTATCACATCGTCGAAGATTTTGTGAACGAGTTGAGCACGCCGGCAAAGGATTACGCGAAAGAAGGCTTCGTCGCGCGCACTCGCGCCGAGGAGATGAAGATTCCGAATCTGGAATTGAATGTCCTCATGACCATCGAAGACGTGACGAGCCGCGTGAATGGCGCTGTCAAACCGGGAACGTCTGACGCCGATGCGTTCGCGGCCCGCCGCGCGGAGATTTCCAGGATTGAAGCAGAATCGACGCAAGCGACGGGCTTGCGTTCCGATGTCATCACGCTCTATCAGGGCGGTCAATACAATCTCTATCGCTACAAAGAGTACACCGATATTCGTCTGGTGTTCGTGCCTGAGTTTCAGGCAGCGTTCTTTGGCGGCGATCCGGACAACTTCAACTTCCCGCGCTTCAATATCGACATGGCGCTGGTGCGCGTTTACGAAAACGACACAGCAGTGCAGCCGGCGAGCTACTTGAAATGGTCCGCGAGCGGGGCAAAGGAAGGCGACCTCGCATTTGTCATCGGCAATCCCGGATCGACTTCAAGGCTCAATACGGTCGCGCATCTTGAAGAGCTGCGCGACACGAGCATTCCGATCATCCTGCGTTTGCTCGAGCGGCGCGAAGCGATGCTCAAGAAATACATGGCGATGGGCGAAGAGCAGACACGGCGCGCGCAGAACGAGCTGAACAGCATTCAAAACAGTCTCAAGGTTTATCGCGGTCAGCTTGCGGGTCTGAAAGAGCCAAAGCTGTTGACGCTCAAACGGGTGGACGAAACGCGTCTGCGCAAAGCGATCGAGGCCGATCCGGAGAAGCAGAAAAAGTACGGCGACGCCTGGGACGCGATTGCCAAAGCGCACCGCGATTACGCGTCGTATGCGAAACAGAGGCGCATTTTCGATCAGGCCGCCGGCTTCAACACGGCGCTGTTCAATGTCGCGCGGACGCTCGTACGGCTGGTCGAAGAGAATCAGAAACCGAACGCCGAGCGCCTGCCGGAGTACACCGACGCGCGGCGGCCTTCGCTCGAACTGGGGCTGTCTTCCCCGGCGCCGGTCTTCGATGATTTTGAAAAGCTGAAGCTGGCGGATTCGCTCGGATTCATGGTTGAACTGCTCGGCGCGAACGATCCGCTGGTCAAGCAGGTGCTGATTGGAAAGACTCCCGAAGCGCGCGCCGCGGAATTGATCGACGGCACGAAACTGAAAGACGTCGAGTTTCGCAAGCAGTTGGCCGGCGGCGGCATCAAGGCAATCGAATCCTCGACCGATCCGATGATCGCGTTGGCACGGCTGGTCGATCCGAAAGCGCGCGAGCTGCGCAAACGTTTCGAATCGGAAGTTACCGGCGTCGAGCGCGCGAACTACGCGAAAATCGCGCGCGCGAGATTCGACACTGAAGGCACGAAGCTCTATCCCGACGCGACCTTCACGCTGCGACTGTCTTACGGAACGGTCAAAGGCTTTTCAGAGAAGAGGAAACGCGTAACACCGTTCACGACGCTCGGCGGTTTGTACGATCGCGCCGCGAACTTCAAGTACCAGTTTCCCTACAATCTGCCGCCCCGTTGGATGGAAAGGAAGTCGACGATCGATTTGGCAACGCCGTTCAACTTCGTCAGCGACGATGACATCATCGGCGGCAACTCAGGGTCGCCTACAATCAACAAGAATGGCGAGCTGATCGGGTTAATCTTCGACGGCAACATCCAATCGCTGGTGGGCAACTTCTATTTCGACGATTCAGTGAATCGCGCGATTTCCGTCGATGTGCGGGCCATGCGCGAAGTGCTGCGCAAAGTCTTCGGCGCGAATGAGCTGGCGGATGAATTGACGAAAGGTTAACTCCGAAACCGACTGATTTCTGGGTAGGACCCTATTTTGAACTTGTCGGTGTACTCTCTGCGCACCTCTGCGTTGGCTCGGTTTTTCTCTGCGGTTAATTACTCTCCGATCTTGAGTTAACCGCAGAGGGATACAAGAGGTTTTCGCAGAGGGAACACAAAGGAAATCAGATTAGGTCACTGCTGATTTTTCGGCCTCGCTTGCCCCTTACACTCTGCGGGTATAAGCTTTCTTTAGAGCAAATTCCATTTAATCAACTCTCCCAATCTGCCGGCTGCTTTCAGCCGTATTGAAAATCGTCTTGCTGAGGGAGGAACTCGCCATGAAGAAGTTATTGCTTGCGGTGATGCTCTTAATCGCCGCCGCCACCTTTGCCGCCGCCGACACGATTTACTTGCGCGACGGACGCACGATTCAAGGCACGCTGTTGGGCTTTATCAACGGACGCTTTGTGGTTCGAGTCGAGCCGCGATATTCGACGTCGCCAAGTGCGACCACGGATTCGAACGTGGCTCGGAATCGTCGAGACCAAGGCGACATTCAATATTTTCGTCCTGAAGATATCGACCGCATCGAGATTGAGGGACGATCGATGGATGACACCCGCTTTCAAACGCGAAATGTCCAGGTCACGCTGGACTCGAACTGGATCGATAGCGGCGTTTACGTTCGGCGCGGCGAACGCGTGCAAGTAAGCGCTTCGGGAGTCATCACCGTCGGCCGTGCGCGGATTACTCCTGATGGTTTGCAAAGGACCGATCCTAGCGCGCCATTGCCAAATGCGAACGAAGGCAAGCTCATCGGCGCCATTGG
>DASYTZ010000100.1:0-11908 GCA_036001745.1 Pyrinomonadaceae bacterium | reverse complement strand
TTCGACCGTCGTGACGAATTCACCTTTGGCGATTTTGCGCGCCCAATTGGAACGCTCCTCCGCCGGCACAACCGTCACGTCGGGCGGTTTTAGGTCGCTGATGCTGACCTTCGCCGCGTCCGGTACGACAACGTTCTGCGTTCGCGGATTCAGCATGCGCAGCGCGTCAGCGATCAACTTGATGTGCGCCGGCGTCGTTCCGCAACAACCACCGACAAATCTCGCTCCCGCCTGCACGATGCGGCGCGAATACTCCGCCATGTATTCCGGCGAGCACATGTAAAACTGCCGGCCGCCAACCTCGCGTGGCAATCCGGCATTGGGCTGCGCCGAGAGCTTGCGATCGGTAAGCGAACGCATTTTTTCGATCGCGTTCAGCACGATCGCCGGGCCGACGCCGCAGTTCAGGCCAATGACGTCGGCGCCCCATTCCGTTAGTTGCGTCGTGAAGACTTCCGCCGTGGTGCCGAATGATGTATTGCCGTCCAGTTGAATCGTGACCTGCGCGACAATCGGTAGATCACACAACTCGCGAACGGCGCGAATGGCTTGCTGCAATTCCGAGATGTCCGAGAAAGTTTCAAGCACGAACAGATCGACTCCGCCTTCGAGCAAAGCGGAAACTTGATCGGCGAACATGGCTTTGGCTTCATCGAATGAAGTTGGCCCGTAAGGTTCGATGCGTAGCCCCAGCGGGCCAACTGCGCCGGCAACGTACACTCGATTGCCGGCTGCTTCACGGGCGATTTGGGCCGCCTTGATATTGATTTCGCGGAGGTTGGCTTCGAGGCCGTACGGCTGGAGCTTGTTCACGTTTGCGCCGAACGTGTTCGTCTCGATAATCTCAGCGCCCGCGCGAATGTATTCAGCATGAACGTCGCGCACGAGATCGGCGGCAACCAGATTCAGTTCGTCATACGAGCGATTGATGTAGATGCCCTTTGAATAGAGCATCGTCCCCATCGCGCCATCGAAGACGTGGATGGAATCGGACTCGAGTAGTTGTCGAAAGTCAGGCATAAACGAGTCGGTCTTTGGCCTTTGATTTTAGGTCTTGGAAAAGCATCCAGGAACAACCAATCAAAGGCCAAAGTTCCCAGCCCAAAGACCAAAATAAGAATCCCGCGCTAAACAACGCGGGACTTCAAATCCATCTGAAGTTTTTCGGGTTCGTCTTTTGAACTTCCCGAGCTGTTTAGCCGTTTGTTTTACGTGGCCGCAAGTCGCCTTAACTCACCACGTTTTCCAAAGATGCTTATACGCCGCGGCCAGTGCGGCTGTCAACTCCGAACCTTGACACGACGAACGGCATCTGGCTGAATGCTGCCACTCTCCAAAGGTTTACCCAACTTCAGGACTAGCTCGCGCCCGGCGGCGCTTGATCGGAGACAGTTCACATGAGCGAACCCATGGACATGCCAGCTTCTAATAAGCAGATGCCCTCTGCCGATCGTAGTTTCTTCGGACATCCGCGGGGTCTTTCCACATTGTTCTTCACTGAGATGTGGGAGCGCTTTTCTTACTACGGCTTGCGGCCACTGCTCGTCCTGTTCATGACCGCCGCGCTCATGTCCGGAGGCTTTGGATTTGACAGACCGACAGCCTCAGCGATTGTGGGAATTTACGCGGCGAGCGTTTATCTGGCTTCGTTGCCCGGCGGGTGGGTTGCCGATCGGCTGCTGGGATTGCGGCGCGCAATCATGATTGGCGCGGTGCTGATCTCGGCAGGTCACATCTCGATTAGCTTCTCGTCGTTTGCGCACACGAAGGTCCCATTCTTCATTGGGTTGATTCTGATCGTGCTGGGAACGGGATTGCTGAAACCGAACATCTCGGCGATTGTGGGCGACCTTTATCCCGAAGGCGGCGCGCGGCGGGATGCAGGCTTTTCAATTTTTTACATGGGCATCAACACCGGCGCGTTTCTCGGCCAGCTGGTGACGGGCTTTCTCGGCGAGAAAGTTGGCTGGCATTTTGGCTTTGGCGCTGCCGGTGTGGGCATGCTGATCGGCCTCGCCTGGTTTGCCACGCGATCTAAGCGCACGTTGGGAGACCTGGGAACCGAACCATCGCGTCATCCAGATCCGGTCAAGCAACGTCGCCAGGAACGAACTATCAAAACTGCGCTGACAGTTGGGCTCGGTTTGTTGTTGGTTGTGATTATCCTTGCCGCCACGGGCGTCTTGCATCTGAACCCGAAAGTGATCGGCGAGTACATGACTTACGTACTCGTGGGCGTTGCGGTGTTTTATTTCCTGGCGCTGTTCATTTTCGGCGGTTTAACGGGCGACGAAAAAAAACGCATTGGCGTCATTTTCATCCTGTTCGTGTTCGCGGCAATTTTCTGGGCGGCATTTGAACAGGCGCCGACGTCGCTGAACTTATTCGCGCGCGACTTTACGCAGCGCAGACTGGTGCGTACGTCAACGCCCTCAGCTTCAGGCGTTCAAAACGCATTATCCGAAGGCCTTGAACAAATGAAGCCAAGTGGCTCGATTCGAGTGACCAGCGTTCGGGAGGTGCCCGCGGAGAATGCGGTGCGCGCGGACATTGAATTCAAGGATTTCGAAATCAATCAAAAGCAGGCCGGCACGCAGACGCGCACTCCTGGATACTCGGGGTACGGAGTCGGAAATATCAAACACAACAGTGACGGCACATGGACGCTGACGACCATTGAGTGGAGTTCGAATGTCTTGAACGCGAATATCGAAGTGGGTGGTTGGGCCATTCCCGCGATCTGGTTTCAGTCGGTAAACTCGGCTTTCATTATTCTGCTGGCGCCGGTTTTCGCTTCACTGTGGGTAGCCATGGCAAGACGCGGGATGGAGCTTTCGAGCCCCGCAAAATTCGGGATCGGATTGTTGCTGGCCGGCGTCGGTTTCGCATTGATGATTCTTGCCGCGAACATCGTAGTCGGGAGCGGCGGCCTGGTGAAGGTTTCATTTATGTGGCTAACGGTCAGTTATCTTTTTCAAACCCTGGGCGAGCTTTCGTTGAGTCCCGTCGGCTTGTCATCGATGACCAAACTTTCCCCGCGTAAATATGTCGGCCAGATGATGGGTGTTTGGTTTCTCGCGAGTTCGGTCGGCAATCTGATTGCAGGGCTGGTCGGCGGCCGCGTGGATCCTGAGAAGCTCGAACAGATGCCGGTTCTATTCATTGGTACAACCGTCGCGCTGGTAGCGGCCGGTGTGTTGCTACTCGCGCTGACGCCGTTAATTCGAAAGCTGATTCCAGCCGAAGCAAAATAACAATCGTATAGGAGATCATTGTGCGCAAGACGTTTTCGCTCGTCCTTCTGGCATTAGTTTCCTTCGCGTTCACTGCCGCAGTTTTCGCTCAACAAAAACTTCTCACCATCGATGACATTTTCGATCCGCAGAAGCGCGTCAACTTCAGCGGCACGCCGTCCGTACCGCGCTGGCTGAAAGACGGCGTGCATTACATCGTTATCAGCAAAGAACGAAACGCCTTTCCGCGTCTGCTGAAAGTGAATGCGGTAAACGGAAAATCTGAGCCGTTTTACAACGCGGCGAAAATGGAAGCGGCGTTCGCGGCATTGCCGGGCATCAGCCGTGAGACGGCACACCGGCTCGCGAATCAAACTTCCTACAGCATGAATCCGGAAGAGACAGGCGTGCTGATCAATCAGTCAAACGATCTCTTTTATTACGAATTCGGCAGCGATCGCGCGCTTCGCCTCACGCACGGCCCCGCCGAAGAGGTCGGCGAGGGTTTCAGTCCTGACGGCAAGATGATCAGTTTTGTGCGTAACGGAAATCTTTACGTCGAAGACCTCGCATCGCAGCACGAGCGCGCGCTGACAAGCGATGGCGGCGAAAAGATTCTGAACGGACGCCTCGATTGGGTTTACCAGGAGGAGCTTTACGGCCGCGGAAATTTCGGCGCGTACTGGTGGAGTCCCGATTCGACGAAGATTGCTTTTCTGCGGCTCGACGAGAATCCAGTGCCCGATTTTCCGGTTGTCGATCACATTCCGATCGAGCAGAAACTCGAGATGACGCCTTATCCGAAGGCGGGCGATCCGAATCCGCTCGTGAAGCTGGGGGTTGTCGACTCTGCCGGCGGCGACGTCACCTGGGTCGATAACGGCAAATACATGCCGGAAGACTTGCTGATCGTGCGTGTCGGCTGGTTTCCTGACGGCAAGAAGGTCTGGTTTCAGGCGCAGAATCGCGAACAGACTTTTCTTGATTTGAATTCAGCGGATCCTGACGATGGAAAGACGTCAAATCTTTTTCGCGAAACCAGCAAGGCCTGGGTCGAAGTTGTCGATGAAGGCTTGCGTTGGCTGAAAGACGGTTCGTTTTTGTGGCTCAGCAGCCGGGACGGTTGGGAACACATATATCACTACGCCGCGGACGGCAAGCTAGTGGCGCAGGTCACGAAAGGCGATTGGGACGTGCGTGCGCTCGACACGGTCGACGAAGGGAAGGGAACGATTTACTTCAGCGGGATGGAGCACAGCCCGATTGCGAGCCATGAGTACGCGATCAAAATGGACGGCACAGGTCTCAGTCGGCTCACGATGACCGAAGGCACGCATCGGGCTTCCTTCAATTCAAGCGCATCGCACTTTATCGATTCGTGGAGCGACGCGAATACGCCGACGCAGGTGCGTCTCTACGATTCAGCCGGGAAGCTCGTACGCCTCATCGATGAAAACAGAGTCGATGCGCTCTCGCAGTACAAGCTCGGCAAAGTCGAATTCATGAACGTGAAGACGCGCGACGGCTTCACGATGGAAGCGATGATGATCAAGCCGCCGGATTTTGATCCGTCGAAAAAATACCCGGTATGGTCATACACGTACAGCGGTCCACAAGCGCCGCAGGTGCGTAACGCGTGGGGCGGCACGACTTTCATGTGGCATCAGATGCTCGCGCAAAAGGGTTACATCATCTGGATGTGCGACAACCGTACCGCGAGCAACAAGGGCGTGAACACCGCGTGGCCGCTTTACCAGAATTTTGGCGAGCTGGAGTTGCGCGATCTGGAAGATGGATTCAGTTGGTTGAAGTCGCAGCCTTACGTCGATGGAACACGAATCGGTCTTTGGGGGTGGAGCTACGGTGGATACATGACCAGTTACGCATTGACGCACAGCCAGACGTTCAAGGTTGGCATCGCCGGTGGCACTGTTTCCGATTGGCGCAACTACGACACGATTTATACAGAACGCTATATGCGAACGCCGCAAAACAATCCTGAAGGCTACTGGAAGAGTTCGCCCGTACACTTCGCAAAGAATCTGCACGGCAAACTACTGCTGATTCACGGTGCGATCGATGACAACGTCCACATGTCGAACACGATTCAGTTTCTCTACGAATTGCAGAAGAATGGCAAGCAGGTGCAGTTGATGGTGTATCCCAAATCGCGCCACGGAGTAACTGATCCAGTGCTCGTCAAGCACTTGCGGCAGATGATGACGGATTTTATTTTGGGGAATCTGTAAGAAGCTTCATCCGCAGATTTCACAGAGGAAAGACAAGCAAGCCACAAAAAGGCACAAAAAGCACAAAAGAAAAAACGCCCAAAGCCCCAGCATCAAGGAAACTACCCTGAGTTGCTTTAGGTTTCTTTTTGTGCCTCTTTGTGGCTCGCTTTCTCTTCTGTGTAATCTGCGAAATCTGCGGACTATCTTCTCTGACACCGCGGACACCAGTAAGTTGATCTCCCGCCGTGCGTTACGCGCCGGATGCGCGCGCCGCACTTCATGCATGCGTCGCCTTCGCGATCGTAGACCTGCCAGAACTCTTCAAATGCCTCGCCGTACGAAAACCCCTCGGGATGTTCGAGGTTGACTCGCAAACCTGAACCGTCACTGAGAGCGTCTAATAACACCTCCCGAATGGCCTGGTGCAATCGTGCAGCTCGTTTCGGCGACAGCGTTGCCGCAATTTTGAAAGGGTTCACTCCGGCGCGGAACAAGGCTTCCGATGCATAGATGTTTCCCAACCCAAGGACTTTGGTTTGATCGAGCAGCAACGTCTTCAAACTTCGCTGCGAACGAGCCAGGGTCGTCTTCAAATAGTCGAAACTGAACTCGTCAGAGAAAGGTTCCGGAGCGAGTTCGCGAATCCCTTTCGTCCGCGCGAACCGCGAATACGGCACTACTTTCAGGATCCCGAACTGTCTCTGATCGCAAAACACGAGCCGCCGATCATTATCAAGATAGAAGATTGCGTGCGCGTATCGCGGCAGCTCCTCGTCCGGCGTCAGATAACGAAACTTGCCCGTCATTCGCAGATGTACGATCAAGACGCTGCCGGAACCGGGGCGCGTGCCGGCGGCGCGACGATGCGAAAGCCGTCTCGCCCTGTCAATGTCGATCAGAATGAATTTGCCGCGGCGACGAACGCCGATGATGCGACAGCCCCTCAGTTTTCGATTGAATGCTGCTTGTGCTTCGCGCGGCACGAGCTTTGGCAGGAGGATTTCAGTGGCAATTATTCTGCGGCGAACGATGACACGGCGCAGGGCGCGCACCACGTGCTCGACTTCCGGAAGCTCTGGCATCGCGCGCAAGTGTGAATTGCCGCTCGACCGCAGTCAACCGGGCGCACGTCCGTCTTAGTGCACGATTTGAATTACAAACGGCGAGGCAGTCGTCCTGACTTAGAACACCCGCAACAGCAAGAGAATGATCACGATTAAGACCAACAGGCCCAACCCGCCGGTCGGTCCATAGCCCCAATTCCTGCTGTAAGGCCACGCTGGAACGGCGCCCAACAGCAGAATTATCAGAATTATGAGAAGAATCAGCCCCATACGCGCAATTCCTCCTGATTGTGGCGGCCTCGTTGTCGGGCCGTGTGCCGGGTGAAATCAGTGGGTTGGTTGGCAAGCGATGTGCCGCCTCGCGTGTCTTTGCGCCTTTGCGAGAACCAATCTCACGCCAAGACGCCAAGACGCAAGGCCGCGCAAAAGATTTAATGAGGTTTACTTCCGATGATTGGCTCGATTTCCTCGCGCACATTTTCAACCAGGCCAGGTTTGCGCGCTTCGATATTGAGCCGCAGTAGTGGCTCTGTGTTCGACGGGCGAATGTTGAAGCGCCAATCATCAACAGTGAGTGAATAGCCATCAGTGAGGTCTTCCGCGCCGCGCCCCGCGAAGTGAGCCTTGACGGCTGCGATCGTCTGTTGCGCGTCGGCGACACGATAGTTCAATTCGCCTGACATGTAGTGACCTTCCATGTAGGGCCGCATCGTTTCCGAAAATGATTTTCCCGTGCGTGAAAGCTGCTCGAGCACGAGAAGGAAGGGAATCACCCCGTTGTCGGCATAGAAGTTTTCGCGGAAGTAGTAATGCGCACTCATCTCGCCGGCGAAGATCGCATTTTCTTTGCGCATGCGATCTTTGATGAAGGCATGGCCGCTTTTTGAAATGAGCGGTTGGGCGCCATGCTGCTCGCAGACTTTGATCGTAGGCCAGATGACGCGCGGGTCGAAAATGATCTTGTTATCGCCGCCGTGCTTTGTCAGTAGGACGTCAGCCAGCAGCGCCGTGACGTACGCGCCGGAGATGAAGTCGCCCTTTTCGTCCAGGAACATGCAGCGGTCGGCATCCGCGTCCCAGATTGCGGCGAAGTCGTGTTTCGATTCGCGCATCAACTGTTCAGACTCAGCACGATTCGCTGGTTGCATCGGGTCAGGAGTGCCCTTCAGAAATGTGCCGTCAGGCTCCCAATTCAGCTTCGTCATCTTCAAGCCCAACGTATCAGCAATAAGCTGGACGCCGCTGCCCACGTAACCATAGTTCGCGTTAGCGACGATCTGAAACGGCTTGATCGCGTTGCGATCGATAAACTTGAGCACGTGCTCGATGTAATCTTTCAGCACGTTCTTTTGCGTCACAGTGCCTTTCGTTTCGGAGGTGACCGTTTTGTCTGTGCCGGCTTTGATGATGTCGCGGATTTCGAACAGACCAGTATCAGAGGAAATCGCGGCGGCCTTTTCCTTTACCATCTTCGCACCGTTGTATTGCTTCGGGTTGTGCGAAGCTGACACAACGACACCGCCCGAGTACTCGTCGGACGAACCGACCGCGAAGTACAGCATGTCGGTCGTGATGCCGCCGATATCGACGACATTCACACCGGCGTCGACGAATCCGTCCGTCAAAGCCTGCTGCAGCACTGGCCCCGATTCGCGTGCATCCCTGCCGACGACCATCGTCTTCGGATGAAAGAGATAGGTGTACGCCTGCGCAATTCGATAAAACGCCTCTTCGTCGAGATCGGTCGGGTAAACGCCGCGAATGTCGTAAGCGCGAAAACAATCGAAGTTCATAATGCCGTCTATTATCCGACGATATTGCCACAGAGGCACAGAGACACGGAGGTAGGACGAGAATCAGCCCACGGATGAATACGGATGCACACTGATTTCTGAAATTATCTGTGCAAATCCGTGTTTATCTGTGGCCATTCCTCAGTATCTCGGTGTCTCAGTGGCAACTCCTTACGGAGACGTCCTTGTGTAATCGGTCAGCGATGTCTTGTCACCCAGCACGCAACCGGGCCCAACGACTGCTGATCGCCCGATGTGACAACCGCGGCCGACCAGTGCGCCGTTCAATTGGGCGGCGGTTCCGACGCGCGTGTGGCTCCAAATCACCGAGTTTTCGATCCGCGCGCGCTCTTCGATGTAACAGCCTTTGCCAAGCACTGAATTAATGATTTCGACGCCGGGTTTGATCGTGCAATCGTCGGCTACGATCGACAACTCATCGATTTCAGAGTGCGTTGCTGAATCAAAATTGCCGCGGCGGTCTTTGATATGGAACCGCGTCACGCGATTTGCGAGCATGTCGTGATGAGCTTGCAAGTATCGCGCGGGCGTGCCGATGTCCATCCAGTAAGTCCGCTGGGGAACGTGGGCGAAGAACGCTTCACCTTTTTCGAGGAGACTGGGGAACAAGGCGTATTCGAAAGAGTAACTCTCGCCCTTCGGGATTAGGTCCAGGACCTTCGGATCCAGCACATAAGCTCCCGCGTTGATGTTTCGACAATTCGTCTCTCCTGGCTTGGGTTTTTCCACGAACCGGCGAACACGACCGTCTTCGGCAGTTTCAACAACGCCGTACATGCTCGCGTCCTCGACCGGAATTAAGAAAATTGAGGCCATCGCCTGTCGCTCCTTGTGTTGGCGAATCATCACCTTCAAATCGAGATCCGTCAGTACGTCGCCGTTAAAAACGACCGTCGGTTCGCGAATTAAGTCCTCGGCGAATTTGTACGCGCCGGCGGTGCCCATGGGCTGCGGCTCAACCGTGTATTTCAAGTTCACACCGAAGCTCGACCCATCACCGAGTTGCTGCTCGATCTTCTCCGGTTGATAAGAAAGCGAAAGCGTGATGTCGGTGACGCCGGCGCGCTTCAGAGTGTCGATTTGATAGAGCAGAAACGGTCGATTGCAGATCGGGACGATCGGTTTTGGAGTGTAAACGGTCAGCGGGCGCAGCCGTGTGCCTTTTCCACCAGCCAAAATGAGAGCCTGCATGATTAATTAAATTCGAAACGCGTGAATTCGGGGGTTGAATTGCAAGCGCGAGGATAACACGGTTCATTTAGCATTTGCCATTTGACATTTTTCATTTTGTCATTTGAGATAAAAATGCATGTCATCAATCAAACAAGCCGTCATCGTCAGCGCCGTGCGCACACCGGTGGGAAAACTGCTTGGCGCATTGAAGAGTGTCAAAGCAACTGAACTTGGCGCGATCGTGGTGCGCGAAGCAGTGAAGCGCGCGGGCGTGAACCCCGAAGAAGTTGACGAAGTCATCATGGGCTGCGTCATTCAAGCTGGCTTGGGTCAGAATCCTGCGCGGCAAGCAGCGCTTCATGCCGGACTTCCGAATACTGTTTCGGCGGTGACAGTTAACAAAGTCTGCGGTTCGGGACTGAAGGCCGTGATGATGGCCGCGCAAGGCGTACAGCTCGGCGACACGGAAATCGTGGTTGCCGGCGGCATGGAATCAATGTCGAACGCGCCCTACTTGCTTCCGAAAGCGCGCGAAGGATATCGACTCGGCCACGGGAAGATTCTGGATGCGGCAATTCAGGACGGCTTGTGGTGCGCTTTCGACGACCAGCACATGGGCTGCACCGGAGAAGTGGTCGCCGAGCGGTTCAATGTTACGCGCGCTGAACAGGATGAGTACGCGATGAACTCGCACCGGAAGGCGGCCGCAGCAATCAAATCCGGCAAATTCCGGGACGAGATCGTTCCGGTCGAAATCCCACAAAAGAAAGGCGCGCCTGTTATTGTCGACACGGATGAACCGGTGCGTGGAGACACGTCGCTCGAATCACTTGCGAAGCTGAAGCCCGCATTCAAAGAAGGCGGCACCGTTACCGCGGGCAATGCGCCGGGCGTAAATGATGGCGCGTCGGCTGTGGTTGTGACATCGGCCGAGCGCGCGAACTCTTTGGGCGTCAAGCCGCTGGCGCGAATCGTTGCGCAAGCAACTTCCGGCATCGAGCCGAAGCTGGTGATGATGGCGCCGGTGGAAGCCATCAAGAGGTTGCTGACCAAGACTGGCTGGTCATTGAACGACGTTGACTTAATCGAATTGAACGAAGCGTTCGCGGTTCAGGCGGTGGCAATAACTCGCGAGCTGAATTTGGATCCTAAGAAAGTTAATGTCAACGGCGGCGCCGTAGCGCTTGGCCATGCGATCGGACAATCCGGCTCGCGAATCCTTACGACGATGCTTTATGAATTGGAGCGCCGCAACGGGCATCGCGGAATTGCGGCGCTGTGTCTCGGCGGCGGCAACGCGGTGGCTATGGCCGTAGAACGTTAATGACCGGCGAAGAGCACAACAAGACGCTGGGAACTCTGTACTTTGTTTACAGCGGAGTGCATGGACTGACGTTGATTGGATTGCTGTTGCTCGTGCTGGTGGTGAAGTTTGCGACACCGGGAGCGGAAGTTATTTCGACGACAGCACTCGTGATTGGCGCCATCGCATTTGTAATTCTGTTTCTAGTTGTTGGTTTGTTGCCGCTCATAGTCGGTTATGGTTTTCGTAGACGAGCGCGTTGGGTGAAGCCAATCGGAACGCTCGTGGCGGTTCTTTCGCTCGTCAACATTCCCATCGGCACGGCGCTGGGAATCTATACAATGAAATTCTTCCGCAGCGACGCGGGCCGAACGTTGTATGGCGGAAAAGCGACATCAAGCAGCGACGATGAGTTGAACGATGCAATGCGGGGCGCGCAGCCAATGATGAATTGGGCGGATCGTCTGAAGCGAGGTGAACAGTAAATGGCCGACGTTTTCGGCGTAGTTGGGGCGGGCACGATGGGTAACGGCATTGCGCAGGTCGCTGCGCGCGCCGGATTTGACGTTGTCATGCGCGACGTGGCGCAGGAGTTTCTCGCGCGTGGCATGAACGCGATTGACAAGAGCCTACAGCGCGACGTGGACAAGGAGCGGATGCGGGCGGATGAAAAGTCAGCCGTCATTGATCGAATCAGGACGACAACCGATCTTGGCGCGCTGAGCGACGCTTTCATCGTCGTCGAAGCCGTCACCGAAGACTTGGCGGTAAAAACTGAAGTCTTTCGCGCGCTCGATCAAATCACCAAGCCCGGCGCGATTCTCGCCTCGAACACATCTTCAATTTCGATCACAAAACTGGGCGCGGTAACAAGCAGAGCTGACAGAGTCATCGGCATGCACTTCATGAATCCGGTGCCGGTGATGAAGCTGGTCGAGGTGATTCGCGGCGCGGCGACTTCAGACGAAACCTATGAAGCTGTCCGACAGCTCAGCGAAAAACTTGGCAAGACGCCGCTTGAGTGTCAGGATTATCCGGGCTTCGTTTCCAATCGCGTCTTGATGCCGATGATTAACGAAGCCATCTTCGC
>DASYTZ010000099.1:0-3236 GCA_036001745.1 Pyrinomonadaceae bacterium | reverse complement strand
GCGATGCGACTGCTGAAGCCAAGCGCTCGAACCGGCGAGTCCTGCTTGAAGTGGGCGGCGAATGGTGCAGCTGGTGTCACACGTTTGATAACTTTTTTGAAGCTCATCCTGATCTCGTCATGCTGCGTGAGAAAAACTTCGTCACCGTCAAGATCAATTTCAGCGAAGAAAATCCGAACAAAGAAGTGCTGGCTCGCTACGCTCCGATTCCCGGTTATCCACACGTGTTCGTGCTCGATGCGGATGGAAATCTGCTGCACTCGCAGGACACGAGCGCTTTGGAAGAAGGAAAGTCTTACAACCTGGAGAGACTCACAACTTTTCTCACTTATTGGGCCACCGCAAAGAAAGAGTAGCCCTGGTTTGTCGAACCAGAGAACGTGAACAACTATTTCCCGCCGCCAACGGGCCGAGTGTCCAGTGTGTCCGGTCGGCCGACCCTTTCGCGCGCGGCTGAATGATCCGCCGATTCAGTTTCCGCCGTACCCCGCGAGCGGAACCGAGGAACCCGCGCACGCACGGGCTCAGTCAACGAATGAACCGACCGCGCCCAGCGGCGCCAACGCGCGGTCGATCGCAAATCATCAAGCAGCGAGTAGGCGACGGGAGTCGCGATGAGCGTCAGCAGCAGCGAAAGAGTCTGTCCGCCAATGACGACCACGGCAATCGAGCGCCGCTCTTCCGCGCCCGGTCCGGTGCCAAGCGCGAGCGGTAACATGCCCGCCACCAACGCCAACGTCGTCATCAAAATCGGCCGCAAGCGATCGCGATTGCCCTGCATGATCGCGTCAGCCCGATCCATTCCCATCGCACGCAGATTGTTCATGTGATCGATTTGCAGAATCGAGTTCTTCTTCACTACGCCGAACAGCACCAGCAGGCCCAACGCTGAATAAAGATTCAGCGTGTCGCCCGTCAACCACAACGACAACAAACCAAACGGCATCGACAGCGGCAAACTCAGAAGGATTGTTACCGGGTGGAACGTGCTTTCGAACTGGGACGCGAGGATCATGTACATGAAGATGATTGACAGAATGAACGCCCAGACAAACTCGACAAACGTGCGTTCAAGTTCGCGCGCGCGG
This sequence comes from Pyrinomonadaceae bacterium, assembly GCA_036001745.1. Lineage (GTDB taxonomy): Bacteria > Acidobacteriota > Blastocatellia > Pyrinomonadales > Pyrinomonadaceae > UBA11740. The sequence continues at coordinate 2,148 of DASYTZ010000099.1, read as the reverse complement.
CCGGCAACCGTTGCTGTGTAAACTGCCGGCAGATGCATTTGCGCAAAAGATCCGCGCAGTGTTTCGATGCGATCGGCCAGCGCGAAACCCGGCGCCACCGATGCGCGCAGCGAAACCTGTCGTTCCCGATCGAGGTGATCGATGCGCGACGGGCTGGTCTCGCGACTAATCTTCACCAGATTATCCAAACGCACGAGCCCACCACGCGAAGACGGCACGTACAAGCGGCTAATCGTCGATGCATCGTTTCGGTCGCGTTCATCCAGACGAATCTGCACGTCGTAGTCTTCATTGATCGACTCGTCACGGAAACGCGACGCCTGCTCTTCCCCGCCCACCATCAAACGCAGATTCGTGGAAATGTCGGAAGTATCTACGCCGAGGTCCGCGGCCCGCTCGCGATCAATTTTGACGCGCAACTCCGGCTTGTTCAGCTTCAAAGACGTATCGATATCGACGATACCGCCGAGTTTCGCGGCGCGCCTGCCCAAGTCTTCCGCGTAATCTGAGAGCTTTTCGATCTCCGGGCCGCGCAGAACAAAGTCAATGTCGAAGCGTCCGCCGGCACCAAAGTTGAACGACTGCGCGTTGCGTACGCCGGCGCGCATCGGCGCGTACTTTTGCAGCCGACGACGCACCTCAGTCATTACGTCCTGCTGCGTGTAATTCCCGCGAAAGGCTTTGAACGGATTGCCCTTCAACGTTTCAGTCCACAGTCGGCCGATCGAAAACGTCCGCTCCTCATGTGGCGCAATGCGCACGTAGGCACCGCCCTGGTTCAACCCGCCGAGAAACGATCCGCCCACGTTCGAAAGCACCAGACGCACGCCGGGAGCCGTTATGATGTCCTTTTCAATCTGCTGCATCGCTTCGTTCATCACGGAGAGGTTCGTGCCTTCGGGACCGTTGATGTTCACTTCAAACTCGGCTTCGTCAACGTTGGTGGGGATGAATTCCTGTTTGACTGCTCGGTACAGCGGCACGCTGGAGAAAATGACAAGCAACGCGACGGCGCATACTGCGACACGATGCCGCATCGCGAACGACAGCGCCCGCATGTAGCCCTTGTCGAGCCAACGATAAAAGCCGCGGCGCGAAGCCGCCTGTCCATGGCCACCCGCATCGCCAACTCGAACCAAACGCGAACTCATCATCGGCGTCAGCGTGAATGACACGAGCAAGCTAACCAGAATCGCCACGGCCGCCGTGATGCCAAATTGGTACAGAAACCGGCCGGAAATCGACGACATGAAGGACACCGGCAGGAAAATAACGACCAGCGAAAGCGTCGTGGCGAGCACGGCCAGACCAATGTCTTTCGTGGCTTCCTTGGCGGCTTCGCGTGGCGGCATGCGCTTCTCTTCAATGAAGCGGAAGATGTTCTCGAGCACGACGATCGCATCGTCGATAACGACGCCAACCATCAGCACCAGCGCCAGCATCGTCACGCTGTTCAGCGTGAAGTTCAGCGCGCGCATCATGCCAAACGTCGAGATTAACGAGCACGGAATTGCGACGGCCGCGATGATTGTCGAACGCCACGAGCGCATGAAGACCAACACGACGAGGCTCGCGAGGATGCTGCCGAGAATCAGGTGCTTTTGAATTTCGTGCAGCGCCGATTGGATGTAACGCGATTGATCGCGAATGACTTCCAGCTTCACATCTGAAGGAAGTTGACTGGCGACGCGTGGCAACTCGCGCTTGATGCCGTTGATGACTTCGATCGTGTTCGCGCCGGACTGGCGGCGAATATCGAGCGTCACCGTCGGCACCCCGTTAAGTCGCGCGAGTGAACGCTGCTCTTTTGTGCCGTCTTCCGCCCGGCCAATGTCGCGCAGACGCACCGGCGCGCCGTTGATGTTTGCGATCACCAGGTCTTCGAATTCCCGCGGGTCTGTGAAACGGCCCAGCGTTCGCAAGGTCAGCTCTTCTTTTCCGGTTTGCACGTTTCCGCCCGGGACATCGGCGTTCTGTCGTTGCAATGCTTGCCGAACCTGAGTAATCGGAATCTGATACGCCGCGAGCCGGTCGGCATCGACCCAAATGTTGATTGCGCGCTGCAGCCCGCCAACGATGCGCACCTCGCCGACGCCGCCTGCGCGCTCGAGTTGCGGCCGCGCAATCTTGTCGCCCAGCTCAGTCAGC
>DASYTZ010000098.1:0-4992 GCA_036001745.1 Pyrinomonadaceae bacterium | reverse complement strand
CATCTCGCGCATGCGCACGAGATAACGAGCCCAGACATCACAATCGTGCTCAACCGGAATCTCAAAGTCGTAATTCTCGTAACCGGTATATGGATTCGCTCGACGAATATCCAGCTCGATGCCGCTGCCGCGCAAGATTGGACCGGACAAACCCCAGTCGATTGCATTCTCAGCGGAGATGTAGCCGACACCCTGTGTCCGTTTCTGAAAAATTCGATTGCCGGTAACCAGCTTATCGAACTCATCGAGCGCGTTTGGAAGATCGTTTTGAAACTGCTGCACGCGCCGCTCAAACCCGGCCGGTAAGTCCATCATCAAACCACCGACGCGAAAGTACGACGGCGTCAGTCGCCCGCCCGAAGCAGCTTCGATCAGATTCATGATCTTCTCGCGCTCGCGGAAGCAGTAAAAGAAAACCGTCATCGCGCCGATGTCGAGCGCGTGCGTACCCAGCCAGACCAGGTGCGAAGCGATGCGCTGCAATTCGCACATCAGCACGCGAATCGTTTGCGCGCGCTCAGGGATTTCGATTTGCAGGAGCTTCTCGACGGCCATCACATAGGCGAGGTTGTTGCCGAGCGGATTCAGGTAATCCATCCGGTCGGTGATGACGATGCCCTGTTGATATTTGCGATATTCGAACAGCTTCTCCATGCCCGTGTGGAGATAGCCGATGTCAGGCGTTGCCTTCACAACCATCTCGCCATCGAGGACCAGCTCAAGACGAAGCACACCATGTGTCGAAGGGTGCTGCGGCCCCATCGAGATCGTCATCTGCGTGTCGAGCGGCCGATCGACGATCTCGAACTGCGGTGGAATGTTGGCGACTGCACTCATTGGTCCAATGTCCAATGTCCAACGCCCTCGGTTGTTCGACCTTGGACTTTGGACTTTGGACTATTTCAGGCTGTACGGTTCGTAGCCTCGCAACGGAAAATCCTTTCTTAGCGCGTGTCCCTGCCAATCATCGGGCAAAAGGATGCGGCGCAGATCGGGATGGCCGTCGAAAATTACCCCAAACAAATCGTAAGTCTCGCGCTCGTGCCAATTCGCCGTGCGCCAGACGCCGGTCACCGTCGGCACGTGCGTGTCTTCTTCATTCAATAAGACTTTTAAGCGGAGCCGGTGATGCTTTGTGGTCGAGAACAGATGATAGTTCACTTCGAAGCGCGGCTCTTCTTCAGGCCCGCGATCAAACCCGCACACGTCCGCAAGAAAATTGAAGTTGAGGCCAGGCGCGGTCTTAAGGAAGCCGCACGCCTCGACGATATATTCGCGAGGAACGACGATAGTCGTCTCGCCGAGTGCGTTCACGATTTCGCTGACCCATTCCGGATGGTCACGCTGCAACGCCGCCGCAATCTGCGACGGCGTTTGGTGATCTTTTGGTTCAGAAACTTGCGCGCTGGTCTGTTCAGGCTGCTGAAGTTCAGGCATTGATGGTTTGAACCCTTTTGCGCAAAGTTAGAACGACCGACGCTTCTCGTGCGTGGACGCGATCGTGTACGGCAGGGGCTGACCTTTTTCCGGTTCTCGCAAAGTTGACCCATCAGTAACCGGCAACGTTCCGGGCGTGATCGCTTCGCGCGCTTCTTCGTCCGGAGCGTCCCGGCGATCACGCACGGATTCCTTCATCACTTTTTCCTGAAGCATGATGACGGCGTGAATCAGCATCTCTGGTCGCGGCGGACAGCCGGGGATGTAAACGTCAACCGGAACAATCTTATCGACGCCCTGAACGATCGCGTAGTTGTCGAACACACCGCCTGAGGTAGCGCATGCGCCCATCGAGATGACCCACTTCGGCTCAGGCATCTGGTCGTAGATTCGTCGCAGCACCGGCGCCATCTTCCTCGCCACGCGGCCGGAAACGATCATTACGTCCGCCTGTCGCGGCGAAGCGCGAAACACTTCCGAGCCGAAGCGCGCGAGATCGTTTCTGCCGCTGGTTGCGTTCATCATCTCGATCGCGCAGCACGCCAGGCCGAATGTTGCCGGCCACAGCGAAGACTTGCGCGCCCAGTTGATGAGCGAATCCAGGCGCGTGGTTAGTACTTCAGGCAGCGCCTCAGCTATGACATTTTCCAGGCCCATAAGTCTTAAGCCGCCTTCCTCTTCGCCTGCGCGTCCAGCGTTTGCTCGAGCAATCTCGCTTCAGCCTCAGCTTCGCGCCGTGCGCGCTGACTCCAGTCAAACGCGCCTTTCTTGATTACATAAATCAAACCCGCTGCCAGCAAGGCTATAAACACAATCATTTCGAAAAAGATCAAGTTCCTCATTCCATATTGCGGCGAGGACAGAGTCCTGAAAACGACGGCCCACGGAATCAAGAAAATGACTTCAATGTCGAACAGAATGAAAAGCATCGCGATGAGGTAAAACTTCACTGAGAACCGTTCACGCGCAGAACCGACCGGATCTTTGCCGCATTCGTAAGGCATCAGTTTGGTGCGCGTGTGCTTTCGCTGGCCGACGAGTTGCGACAATCCGACCATCGTCGCGGCAAAACCTGCGGCGACGATGAACATCAGCAACACAGGCAGGTAATCAACCAGGTTGAAGCTCATAGCTGCTTGAGAATCATTGTACAAGCTCCATCGTAATGCCGTGCCTGGGGGGTGTCAAGCGAGCGATCTGCGCATTTCGATGCGGCAAATCATCGTGATTGACCCCGTAAAAATCGCTGTGCTAACGTCCGGTTTGCAGGCGAACGAGTCGCGTAAGCGCGCGAGCGCTCGAGAGACGAACGAACGGTGATTACCGGCTACAACACAGACGTTGAGCACAACGGCGTGGTCTATCACGTGCAGACCGAAGACAAAGGTTTGCAGACGCCGATTATTCTGTCGCTCGTCTACACAGGCGGCGCGATTCTCGCGAGCAAGCGCTCTCCTTACGACGATCTAATCGCGAGCGGATTCGATCAAAAGGCGCTGGTCGAGAGACTTCAACGGCAACACAAACTGATTTGCGCTGCGATCAACGCAGGAAGAATTGAAGAATTGAAGCGGATGGGCGAGCGGGCTGGCGCAGCCGAAGAAGTCGCGCCGCTCGTTCGTGACGCGCGCGAGGTCGATCAGGCTGCCGCGGCTGGGAGCGTTTCCGCAACGCAACCACCCGAGGCGGTCGCCGAGCGTTTTTCGATTAGTGAACAACCTGAGGAAGCGTTTACGTTAACCATACTCGATGAGAAACAACTGCGGGCTGGTGAATCGGTTACGTTGAGAATCCAGGTGACGAAGCGGGCCGATGGCCAGCCTCATCCAGTGGCCAGAGCGAACATAACGGTAAAAGTCCTGGGGAGCATGTTTCAACCATCTTCGACGTATTCAACTACGGATAGCGCTGGGCGCTCCGCGATTTCAATAACGCTGCCGACTTTCGAGTCGGGCCGAGGGGCCGTGCTGATTCGCGCCGATGCGGACGGCGAAGTGGCGGAGTTACGTCGCATCATTCATCCCGCCTGAATTCTTAGACAATCGTGCAAATTCAGATCAATGGCGCGCAACGCGAATTCGCTCAATCATCTATCGCTCTGAGCGAATTAATCGAGAAGTTGTCACTGGCGCCACAAAGGATCGCGATTGAGGTAAACGGGCAAATCATCCGGCGTGCCGATTGGGAGAGCACGGACATCAACGATGGCGACCGCGTCGAGATCGTTCAATTCGTTGGCGGCGGCAACGTCAGGCAGCAGTAAGCGGGCGGCAGAAGGCAGGAGAACGGACGTGCGCATTTTTGGTTATTCGATAACGGGTGTAAATTCAACTCATAATTCAGAAAAGGGAAGTCAGCATTCATGTCAACACCAGCAACCGCATTAACCGATCAATTCAAAGTCGCCGGCAAGGCCTTCAATTCGCGCCTGATTATCGGCACCGGAAAATATCGAAGTTACGATGAAATGAAGGCCGCGCATCGTTCGTCGGGCGCCGAGATGGTGACTGTGGCCGTGCGACGCGTGCCGCTGGATCACAGCAGCGAATCGTTTCTCGATCATCTCGATCCGGCGTTGCAGATTTTGCCGAACACGGCGGGCTGCTACACCGCGGAGGAAGCGATCCGCACAGCTCGTCTCGCGCGCGAAGCGCTGGCGACGGAATGGATTAAACTCGAAGTCATCGGCGATCAGACGACGCTGTTTCCTGACAATGAACAGACACTCGAAGCCGCGCGTACCCTCGTCAAAGAAGGATTCATCGTGCTGCCGTACTTTACTGATGACTTGATCGTCGCAAAAAAACTTCTCGATGCCGGTTGTCCGGCGGTGATGCCGCTTGCGGCGCCAATCGGATCGGGTCTCGGTGTGCAGAACCCAACCAACTTGCGCATCATGCGCGAACAACTTCCGGATGCCACGATCATTGTTGACGCAGGCGTCGGGACCGCCAGCGACGCGACGATTGCGATGGAACTCGGCGCGGATGCGGTGCTGATGAACACTGCGATTGCCGAGGCTCAGGATCCCGCGAAGATGGCCGAGGCGATGAAACTGGCGATCGAGGCCGGCCGACTCGCTTATCTCTCAGGCCGAATGAGGAAAAAACTGTATGCCAGCGCGTCAAGCCCGTTGGCTGGTGTTGTTCGCTAGACCGTGCTGAACACTGGCGGTGGCGGCGGTAGCGCGATCGCCGGTTGATTGTCCGGCGGTGGCGGGAAAACATCGCGATAGGCGATTGCCCAAGCTGCCTTTGTCAGTGGCATAACAAAAACGACTCCCAGGCAGCATGCCAGGACTCCTGCCGCGCCCAGCCCAAGTTCGATCAACAATAGACCAAGCACTCCACTAAAGTTTGCGCGAGAGGCTCGCGCGCTCAGCTTGACCGCCGCCCAACCTTTCATTTTTCGGTCGACCACTAATTGATACGCGAACGGAAAGATGAAGCCGGTGATGAAAAAAGCGGCGATGTACAAGGCGATCAGGCCCGCAAACGCCTCCAACTGTAAGACGAGCACGTCATCCGGCGTTCTTTGTTCGCCTGAATAGACGGC
>DASYTZ010000097.1:0-21768 GCA_036001745.1 Pyrinomonadaceae bacterium | reverse complement strand
CTCGCGCTGCACGGCGGTGAAGATTTTGAGCTCCTGTTCACTGTCGCGCCGGAAAATGTTTCGCGCCTCCCCAAACGCGTCGACGGCGTGCCGATTTCCCGCATCGGTGAAATCACCGCGGACCCCCGCGTCATTCGTATACGCGAAAAGAACCACGAATGGGATTTGCCGGCGGAAGGCTTTCAGCACTTTTCAGATTAGCCGCGCCTCGATTGGCGAACTTTGCTTCACTGGTCATCGTAGTGCGGTGCAGGAGGGTAAGCGCATGTACTGTTCATCGTGCGGAGTTGCGGTCACCAAAGGTCTGAGCTTTTGCAACTACTGTGGCTCCCGGCTCACCTCAAGCGACCCTGGTCACGAAATGCGCGAAGTGCGGCCGCAATTGGTGGTGAGCGCGATGGCCGGCATTTTCGTTCTTGGTTTACCGGGGATTGCTTTCCTTATTTTCATGCTGAACGCCGGACTTCACCTCGATCCGGCCCAAACGATGGCGTTCGCCTGGGCGAGCCTGATTCTGCTCGTGGTGCTCGAGGCTGTCTTCATCCTGCTCTTGTTCCGCCGCAAACCTCGGAAGGATGAAGCGCAGCAAACAAACCAGCACAAGTTGCCGCAGACAAGAGAGCTCGAGGCGAAACAGGCTGGCGGCCTCCCCGAACCCGTGCCGAGCGTGACTGAGCACACGACGCGCGCTTTTGATCCGGTCCACAACGAACGCGGCTCAAGATAAGAGCCCTCTCCGCAGTTGAAACGCTGGACGTCATGACAAATGAAGGCCAGCTCCAAAGTTGGTTTGACTCACTCAATTCCCTTCCCTATCCTCGCTTTCAATGCTGCGCATTCACAACACTTTGTCGGGTCAGCTTGAAGAGTTTCGTCCGCTCGTCGAAGGCGAAGCGAAGTTCTATTACTGCGGCCCGACAGTCTGGGATTATGGGCACATCGGAAACTTTCGTTCGGCGATTGCCGCCGACATCATCCGGCGCTATTTGAAGTTCAAAGGCTTTCGCGTGACGTCGGTGATGAACCTTACGGACGTTGACGACCGCATCATCACGCAGGCGCAGAAACATGGGCAGACGCTGGATGACTACACGGCCAAATACATCGACGCGTTCTGGGAAGACTTCGATGCGCTCGGATGCGAGCGGCCAGACGTGGCGCCTCGCGCAACGAAGCACATCACGGAGATGGCCGATCTCGTCGAGAAGCTCGAGCAGCGCGGACACGCATATCAATCCGACGGATCAATCTACTATCGCATCAGCTCGTTTCCTGAGTACGGCAAACTTTCGAAGATTAATTTTGCGGGCAACATTGCTGGTGGCAGCCAACGCGTTGATACGGACAAGTACGACAAGGAAGACGCGAGGGACTTTGCGCTGTGGAAAGCACCGAATAGCGCGGACGAGCCGGCCTGGGACACGAAAGTTGGACGCGGCCGTCCGGGATGGCACCTCGAATGTTCAGCGATGTCGATGAAGTATCTCGGCAAAACTTTCGATATGCACCTCGGTGGAATCGATCTCGTCTTTCCGCATCACGAAAACGAAATCGCGCAGAGCGAAGGCGCGACGGGCAAGCAGTTCGTGCGCTACTGGTATCACTTCGAGCATTTGAAAGTCGAAGGCGAAACGATGTCGAAGTCAAAAGGTAACTACTACACGTTTCGCGATTTGACCGCGAAAGGATTCACGCCCGCGGGTATTCGCTATTTCGTGTTGAGCGTACCGCCCCGCAAGCAACTGAATTTTACGTTTGACGCGTTGCAGGGAGCAGAGAAAACAGTCGAGAGCCTGCGCGATTTCCGAGCACGGCTGGAAGAGGCAAAGACCGATCTCGGCCGCGACGACGTCGTGCGCAACGCGACTGAACAGGCGCTGAAGGATTTCGAAGCCGGAATGGATGACGACTTGAATACGTCGGTGGCGCTCGCCGCGATTCATGAACTGACGCGTGTGGTTAATCCCGTGTTGACTAAGGCCCGGCTGCTCGAGGACAACAAGCGCGAGCTAATCGAAGCGATCGAACGCTTCGACAGCGTGCTGAATGTGTTTGGAGATTCAGAACCACAAAATGTCGACCTGGAGATTCAAGCACTGATCACGCTACGCCAAGAAGCTCGTCATCGTCGCGACTTCGCGCGCGCCGACGAAATCCGCGACCAGCTTGCAGAGCGCGGCATCATCCTCGAAGACACCAAAGACGGCGTGCGCTGGAAGATGAAATAGGTTTCAAGTTCCAGGTTTCAAGTTTCAAGTTTCAGGTTGTTCGAATCTGCTGATTCAGTCACCAAGGCAGCGACCTCCGGCGTAACGGCGAACGATTTCAACCCTGAAGTTCCAACTTGGAACTTGAAACCTGAAACTTGAAACTTGAAACTTGAAACTTTGCTTTTCCTATGCCCCCGCCTAGACGAACTCGCTTGCGCATCCGATACGCGTTCTTCGCGTTATTGGGCGCTATCCTGTTCGGCACAATTGGGTTCACGCTGATTGAAGGCTGGTCTCCCGCTGACAGCCTCTACGTAACCGTGCAAACGCTCACGACGGTTGGCTACGGCGATCTGCCGCCGCACAGCAGCGCGGGTCGCGCCTTTGCTGTTTTCGTCATGCTAATCGGCGCCGGCGGAGTTGCGCTGGCAGTCTCGACCATAGTTCAATCTGTCGTCCAGTCGGAAATTGTCTCGGCCTTTGGCGAACGCCGGCAATCAAAACGAATGAGCAAGCTGCGCAATCACTACATCATTTGTGGCTCTGGCCGAGTCGGGTCGCATCTGATTCGCGACATGCTGCGGTCCGGCGAATCATTTGCGGTCATTGAAAAAGACCCGCAGCGCGCGGCGGAGTTTAGTCAGCGCGGCGTCGACGTCCTGGTGGGTGATGCGACTCTTGAAGAAAGCCTGCGCGAAGTGGGTGTCGAACGCGCGCGTGGACTCGCCGCGTGTTTGCCCAATGACGCGGATAATGTTTATGTGGTGCTCACAGCCCGAGACTTGAATCCGAAGCTGCACATCGTGGCGCGCGCCGCCGAAGAACAGGCCGAGGCAAAGTTGCTGCGCGCCGGCGCGAACCATGTGATCGCTCCGACCATCATCGGCGGTCACCGCATGGCTGTTGCCCTGACGAAACCCGCAGTCAGCGAATTCATGGATTCGATTACTGCGAACGAACTGGGACTCGGCTTCGAGCAAGTCGAGGTCGACGCGTCTTCACCTTTGGTCGGTCAGGAACTACGCGCAACACCGATCCGATCCGAACTCGACATTGTTGTCGTCAGCATTCGCCGCCAGGATGGCGAAATGATTTTCAATCCCGCAAGGTCAATAAAGATTAAAGCAGGCGATATTCTGATCGCGATCGGTCGTGCCGAATCGCTCATGAAATTGAATGCGTTGACGCGCGCGGCGTTATAGCGTAGCGCAAATCGTTAATTTGCGAGTTGGTAAGAAAGGCACGCAAGTTAACAACTTGCGGTACATGGATTGAGAGTTCTCGTCACCGGCGGCAGTGGTTATCTCGGCACTCATGTGCGGGCGTTTTTTAACGCTGAAGACCTTTCGCGTCGCTCGCATCTCGATATCCTCAGTCCGCTCGACGCCGCGCGAGTCGGTGCTTATCAGGTCGTTATTCATCTCGCCGCGCATCTCAGTAAAGACACGGCCGACGCTGAAGCTGTCTTTCGCACAAATGTCCAAGGGACAGTGAACCTGCTGCGTGAGATGGAGCCGAATTCGGTTTTCATCTTCGCCTCGACCAAGGACGTTTACGGACCATACGCGGACAATTTTGAAGAAGTGCCTGAGACTTGCAGCACCGATTTCGCTAGCCACAGCGCGCTGGAATGGTCGAAGCTGATCGCAGAGAAATACGTGCAGTATTACGCGGCAGAAAGGAACTTTCGTTCCTGCATTTTTCGCCTCTCGACGGTTTACGCCCGGCCGTCGGAAGGAAACACGAACGGATTCGTCACGCATTACGTTGAGTCGCTAAAACGCGGCTGGCAGATTCGTTTGCCGCTCGAGGGCAAACCGGTGCGCGATATCCTGCACGTTGACGATTTTTCGCGCGCGTGTCAGGCGTTCATCGATTCGTCCGTAACGCACGGGCTGTATAATCTCGGAGGTGGGCGCGCGAACGCGCTGACGCTGCGGGAGATGATCGACAAAGTCGCGGAGATGATTCAGTGCAATCCTGTGATTGACGAAGAGCATTCCCTGCCGACGCCGGTGCCGCTCAATTACATCTCGGATTTGAGTCGAATCAAGGACGAATTAGGCTGGCAGCCGCAGATGGGAATTGAAGAAGGGCTACGCAGTCTTGTCTGAGAGCAAAATGGTTTTGGCTCCGTAAGGAGCCGAATGTTTATAGTCCCAGGATGAATTACAATATCAGCTCCTTTAGGAGCGGCACATGTCGCTCCTAAAGGAGCTGGGCGCTTTAGTTGCGGTCAATCTATAAACATTTCGCGCCTACGGCGCATTGGACTGATCGGTGAGCTTCATAAACCCAAGTTCCATTAATCGCATAGTCGTGCGCGCACCGAATTGGGTCGGCGACGCCGTGATGAGTGTCGCGGCGTTGCGTGAGCTACGACGCCTGCTGCCGAACGCGCACATCACACTCGTCTCGAAGCCCGGCACGGCAGACATTTTCGCCGACGCGGATTTCGTCGATAACGTTTTCATTTTCGACCGACGCGGTCTGGGTTCGGCCTGGAAACAAGTTCGCGAATGGAAGCGACGCCAATTTGATCTTGCCTTTCTATTCCAGAATGCATTTGAAGCTGCGGCGATCGCGTTTCTCGCGCGCGTGCCATTGCGAGTCGGATACAACACGGACCGCCGAGGGTTTCTGCTCACGCATCCGATTCCGCTGCCGTCGTGGAAGGATGAGCGACACGAGATCTTTTACTACCTAAACCTCGTCGCTGAACTTGAACGGGTGCTTTTGGGAACTTCCCATGACGAAGTTAGCGAACCGCAGTTCCAAATCACTGTCTCGGAGGATCGAAAAAGCCGTGCGCGAAAGTTTCTGCTCGCTCACGGCTCTGAAATCGGTGAGCCTCTTGTGCTTCTCTGTCCCGGCTCAGTCAACAGTCGCGCGAAGCGTTGGCCCACCGAACGGTATGCGGCATTGGCGGATCAGTTCGCAGAAACAGGAGTAACGGTTGCTCTCATCGGTGCGCCGGGTGAACTCGACGTCTCGCAGACGGTCGCCGCGCAGGCGCGCACCCGTCCGCTGCTTTTGACGGGAGAGACCTCAGTTGCAGAAGTCGCGGCGCTCATCAGCATTGCGGACGTGCTGATCACAAATGATACCGGGCCGGCACACATCGGCGTCGCGGTCGGTACGCCGACGCTGGTAATCTTCGGACCGACAAATCCGCTTACGACTCGACCGTACGGCCCCGCGGGCGAGATCATTCGGCATCCTCCTGACTGCGCGCCTTGCATGTTGCGGGATTGCCCGATTGACCATCGCTGCATGACCGCCATCGCGCCCAAAGAGGTATTTGAGCAAGCTCGACAATTGATGCGGCAGCGTTTGGAGGTTGCTGTCTGAAAAGTCTTTACAAGAGCCAGGGACAACCCGATTCGGCATCGCCTCATCGAAGGCCTGAAAGTCCGAAGCGCGGGCTGATGTCTGGGGAGACGCTGCGGGCAACGCGCCAGCAGTTACGTCTGCTTTGCGCTTCGGGCTTTTGCTTTTCTGCTGCCAGTGATTCCCCTTTTAAATCGCGAGCGTTCGCCTCCCTTCCCACGCTATCAACAATTTCGAGGTTCACGCGGTGACGGCGCCCAGAGGCCGAACGTGGTTTCAACGTTGGCGTGTGCCGCTGGGTTTTATCATCGCGCCTTTATTTATTGTCCTGGCCCGGCCGCGTCCAGTCACATTAGCCATCGGAGCCATAATTGGGTTTATCGGTCTCGTGCTGCGAGCGTGGGCTGCGGGTCATCTACGAAAGAATGATGAACTCGCCACGGGTGGGCCTTACGCCTACACGCGGAATCCGCTTTACCTCGGAAGCTTCCTGATGGGTCTCGGCTTCACGGTTGCTGCCGGGCGGTGGATCCTCGCGCTGGTTTTCGCGCTGCTTTTCCTGGGCATCTATGTGCCTGTAATGCGCGTCGAATCGGCGACGCTGGAAGGGTTGTTCGCCGACAAGTATCGGCTTTATGCGCAGTCGGTGCCGCTGTTTTTCCCACGCGTGACGCCGTATCGGGGAGTCACGGCGGCTAACGCACAGTTCGATACCGGACTGTACAAGCGTTACCGCGAATATCAAGCAGCGCTCGGATTTGCCGTCGCGTGGGCGTTGCTGGTGGCGAAGGCTCTGTATTTTCGGTTTTAGCGATGCAAGACAGATCATTCAGAGAATCATTCGCTTCGCTGGTTCACGCAGCGCTGCTATTGCTCGCGATTGCCGCCGCTTGCACCGGCGCGCTGGCTCAACAACCCGAAAACACATCGCTGCCGTTTGCTCGAGGCGAGGAGCTCTTTTATCAAGCTGAGTTGAATCGCGGACTCCTCCGAGGCATGGATGTCGGCGAGTTGCGTTTCAGCGCCAGAGTTTCTGCTGATGGAAACGCGCGCTCGGCAGGGACGCCGGTTGTCAGCATGATCGGCGATGCGGTAACCAGGGGGTTCTTGATTAGGCTGACCGGCTCGAAATTTCACATGCACGTCGAATCGGTGGCCGATCCCAGTCCATTCGCTGTGCTGCATACTAAGGGCTTGTACGAAGACCGGCGCACGACGATCAACAGCGAAGGTGTTTTCGATCATGCCGCCGGCAAACTTGTTTGGACTAAGGCCGAGCAGAATCAGAAACCAAGCGCGACAACGCTTCCCTTCACCGGCCCGATCCAGGATGTGTTGACTTTGATTTACTTTGTGCGGACTCAAAACCTGAAACCGGGCCAGTCGTTCGATGTGGCGATGGTCGATGCCGGTCACACCTATCGCTGCTCGGTGAACGTCGTGGCGGGCAAGAAGATGAGTACCGCGGTCGGCCGGGTCAACACGGTGCGCGTCGAGCCAGCGATCTTCGATGACAATCGTGAGGTTCGCTCGCGCGGAACGCTGTCGATTTGGTTGACTGACGACGCGCGCCACATTCCCGTCAAAGCGCAAGTAAAAGCGCCCATCGGTACGATCGACATTAAGCTCAAGCGCATTCGTTACGGCGATGCTGACATTGCGCAAAAGTAAACCTGCACGCCCATTTCAAATACACGTCCACTAATCCTTGGTCATCGAGGTGCGTCGGCCGTCGCGCCCGAGAATACTCTTGCGGCTTTCGCGCGAGCCTTCGACGACGGCGCGAACGGAATTGAACTCGATGTGCGTTTGTCGCGCGACGGCGTGCCCGTTGTGATCCACGATGCGACGCTGCAACAGACAGGATTGGTAAAGGGCGAGGTTGAACAGCTAACTGCCGCGCAGTTGGCCAAAATCGATGTCGGCAGTTGGTTCAATCGTGCTTACCCGGAACTCGCGCGCGGCGAATATGCTGAACAGCGTCTTCCAAGGTTAAATCAGGTCCTCGAACGTTGCCGTCACCAGCCCGGCGTCATTTACATTGAACTGAAAAGCCCGAGCGGGACCGCCACAGACAATCTGGTGCGATCAGTCGCCGAGGCGATTGCTGAGTTCGAATTTCAGCATCGTACGGTTGTCGTGAGTTTCGACCACGACGCAATCGCGACAATCAAAGCGCGCGATGCGACGATTCGCACCGGTGCGTTGTTCGCTCCGACTCATCGCAGCAGGAGCGTTTGGCGCAGGGAGAAAATCCTCAGGGCGGCTGGTGATTGCGGTGTAGACGAAATCCTCTTGCATCGGGCGCTCGTGCGGCGAAACCTAGTTGAGCAAGCTCGCGATCGAAACATTCCGGTAGTTGTCTGGACGGTTGATGATCCGAAGTGGGTTGAGCGGGCCCAAACTCTCGGCGTTCACGCGCTCATCACAAATGATCCCGCTAAGATGCTCGCAGTAGCATAGACTTCAGTCTGGGTTCGTTTTAGTGAATCGACAAGTCGCACAGATTGAAGTCTATGCTACCCCACGTGCGAATCGCGGACGTCTCATGTATCATCTTGCGTCTCGTCATTTCCTGCTCTTATTCGGAGGTTAAGCTTAGTAATGCCAGTCAAGAAGGGCGCCGAAATCGCGCCCGCGAAAGGTAAGCTCGGCGTTTTGCTAGTTGGTCTCGGTGCGGTCAGCACCACTTTCATTGCAGGCGTTGAGGCAATCAAAGAAGGTTTGGCCGAACCCATCGGCAGCCTGACACAAATGGGCACGATTCGGCTGGGCAGACGCACAGACAATCGCGTGCCGGCGATCAAGGACTTCGTGCCGCTCGCAAACTTGAACGACCTGGTGTTCGGGGCATGGGACATTTTCCCGGATTCAGCCCACCAGGCGGCACTGCACGCCGGGGTGCTGGAAAAAGACCTCATCGAGAAGCTGAAGAAGCCACTGCAAAAAATTAAGCCGATGAAGGCCGTGTTCGACCAGTCGTACGTCAAGCGCCTCAGCGGCACCAACGTAAAAACCGGCAAGAACAAGTTCAATCTGGCGCAGCAACTAATTGATGAAATCGCGGAATTCAAGCGGAAGAACAAATGCGATCGATTGGTGATGGTTTGGGCGGCGTCGACGGAAGTTTTCATGAAGCAGCACGCCGTGCATCGTACGCTCAAATCGTTCGAGCAGGCGATGCGCGACAATCATAAGGCGATTGCGCCTTCGATGGTTTATGCGTACGCCGCTCTGAAATCGGGAATTCCATTTGCGAACGGCGCGCCGAATCTGACCGTCGATATTCCTGCATTGAGGGATTTGGCAAACAAGAATGGGAGCGCGGTTTGTGGCAAAGACTTCAAGACTGGGCAGACGTTGATGAAGACGATTCTGGCGCCGGGGCTGAAGTCGCGCATGTTGGGTCTGCACGGCTGGTACTCGACGAACATCCTGGGCAATCGCGATGGCGAGGTGCTCGATGACCCTGACTCTTTCAAGACAAAAGAAGAATCAAAGCTCTCGGTCTTGGAGTACATCCTCCAGCCGGAAGTTTATCCGAAACTCTACAAAGGTTTCTCGCACGTCGTCCGCATTAATTACTACCCGCCGCGCGGCGATAACAAAGAGGGCTGGGACAACATCGACATCTTCGGCTGGCTCGGCTACAAGATGCAGATCAAAATCGATTTCCTTTGTCGCGACTCGATCCTCGCGGCGCCAATTGTTCTGGATCTCGCGCTTTTTCTGGACTTGGCTCAACGAACCGGCATGAAAGGCGTGCAGGAATGGCTGTCGTTTTATTTCAAATCACCGATGACCGCGCCCGAGCTTTACCCCGAACATGACATCTTCATTCAGCTCATGAAGTTAAAAAATACTTTGCGGCACCTTCGCGGCGAGGACTTGATCACCCACCTGGGTCTGGAATACTACGACTGATCTCAGCGCGTACTTGACGTTTTGAGGCCCTCGCAGCCGGTTCGGTGTACCGTCACGCCACGGTTTTGCACGAACTGCAAAATGTCAGTGACAAAGTGCCGTGAATTGTCACGCCTTCTTCCGCCAATCCTCTCCCCACTTCTCCATGATTTCGAATCGTCCCAATATTTTGGATGACATTTAACGAAGCGTCGTATATATAGCTGTGCGTGTGTGTCGCCTTTCTCACGAAGGCAAACGAAGAAATCGCCGCGCGCATCAATTGTGGCAGCGGATCGTTCCTTGCATGAGGAGCAGTTGGAGGATCCAGCCGGTGGCCACGGCCGGGCATAGGCAACCGTGGCAGCGGAAGTGGGACAGAGACTATGGCAACCCCAGAGAGACAAATAGAGCAACCAGTATTTCTTGACCCCGATCAGAAAAGTCCACGGGCGCAGGACTTCGAGGAACGGCTCGAAGCGCGCATCGTCGGCCAGGAGCGCGCGGTTCGACGGATGACCGGCCTCTACCAGATCTTTTTGGCTGGAATGAATCCGATTAATCGGCCGATTGGCACGATGCTTTTTCTCGGGCCAACGGGTTCCGGCAAGACGCGTGTGATTGAAGCCGCGGCCGAGGTCCTGTTCGGCGATCAAAACGCCGTAGTGAAGATTGACTGTGCTGAGTTTCAGCACTCACACGAAATCGCGAAGCTAATTGGTTCGCCGCCGGGATACCTGGGCCATCGCGAGACTTCTCCGATGCTGACGCAGGAGAATCTTGACCGGATGCACACCGAGGATCTGAAGCTAACGCTCGTGTTGTTCGACGAGATCGAGAAAGCTTCGGACGCGCTGTGGCAACTGCTGCTCGGCATCCTCGACAAGGCGACGTTGACGCTGGGTGACAATCGTCGCGTCGACTTCTCGAAGTGCATGCTGGTCATGACTTCAAACCTCGGTGCGCGCGAAATGTCGGAATTGATTTCCGGAGGCATCGGCTTCGCTCCCGGTAAGGGCGCCAAGAACCCGCATGACACGGAAGTCGATCAAAAGATCTATCGCACGGCGGTGGAAGCTGCGCGACGCAAGTTCTCGCCCGAGTTCATGAACCGCATCGACAAGGTCGTGGTGTTCCGCTCATTGAAAGAACATCACCTCCGCGCGATTCTGGATCTGGAGCTGCAGGCGGTGCAGGATCGCATCATGCTTTCGGCCGGTACGAAATTCGTCTTCCAGTGCTCGCCGGAGGCGAAGGAGATGCTGCTCGCGGAAGGCATCGACTTCAAGTACGGCGCACGCCATTTGAAGCGAGCGGTTGAGCGCTTTCTGGTGTACCCGCTGTCGAACCTTGTGGCTACAAGTCAGATCGGCCTGGGCGATCTGGTGTTCGTCGGGCTGAATCCCGCAACGAAGCGGCTGGTTTTCTCGAAGCAGTCGGGTGGCGCATTGATTACTGACATGCCCGAGACGCCGGCTCAGGACCAACGTTTGGCGGCTCGATCCGGCAGCGTGGGCTTGCCGATTCCGCAGGCCAAGGAGACCAAGGTTGCGCGAAAAGGTCAGGGACGAAGCGAACGCAGCGAAAGCTAAACGCTGCTTTCACAGAGAACAGCAAAGGCGTCGGAACTAGTTTACGGCGCCTTTTGCTTTTGCCCGGTTGATTTGGCGGATTGCGAGCCGCGCAGCCTCTGACAGGTATGGATCGGCATTCGACTGAAAGGCTGATTGCAGCGCCGGCAGCCCCGCGGGATCACCAATCAAGCCGAGCGCGGTCGCGGCTTCGCGGCGCGTCTCTAATGAGTTCGCGTCGTTCTCGAGGGCTGCGATTAGAGTTGGCAGAGCATCGCGACTTCCAATTTTGCCTAATGACCTAACGGCAGAACGGATGACGAATTCGTCTTCCGGTCCCTTTGACTTTTTCTTTTTCGAACCCTCGCCGGTAATCAACCGCGAAAGCGCCGGCACGGCTGCTTCGTCGCCGATTTGGCCAAGTGCGACCGCGGCGGCCGCGCGAACAGACGCTCGCTTGTCGCGAGCCAGGAGATCGATCAGCGGTGACGTTGCCGAACGGTCGCGCATTTCGCCCAGGACGAAAGTCACTTCGCGGCGCACAAACTCTGATTTGTCTTTCAGCATCGGGAGCAACAAAGCGGTCGCCTCAGTACCCGGCATCGACACCAGGGCGTGTGTTGCGGCCACGCGCACAGTTGGCGTTGGATCATTCAAACCGGCTGCGGCAGCCCGCGAAGCATCCGGCCGCTTGAGATTGCCGAGGCGCATCAAGGCGTCTCGCCGTTCCTCGATATCCGCCGAACTGAGCCGCTGTCTTTGACGTTCGATCTCGCGCTGCATCGGGGTGAGGCGATCTTGCGCGCCGACGAATGTGACGAACACGGCGCAGCACAGAGCCACCGCCCCAATCACTACCAGCTGCCGACACACTCCACGCAGTGCAAACCACAGATTTAGTTCTTCATCCCGGTCTTTCATATCGTTATGATCCAGCATCGATTCGCAACGCGACCGCGTGCATGGTGTCAACAATCAGGACAGCAATCGGAGGATAGAACAACAGGTCCGAAATGATTAGCGCGGTCGCTGAATACCCACCGGCGCCGCCCCCCGCCGGCACGTGATGCCGGAACAACAGTGTCAGGTCCGAAAAGAAATCCTGCGCATGCCAGCCAATGAACAATCCGATGCCCAAACTAATCGCATAGCCGCCCAACAAGAACGCGTACGCCGAAAACCTGGTGAATGGTTTCGCCTCCGGCCGTTCCTCCTGCGTAATCGAGTAGTGAATTTCTTCAGGTTTGTAGGTGTAGTGGCGAAAGTATTCTCGCAGACGCCGAATCAGATGCCAGACGCCCGTCATGAACAGCGTCACCAGAATCGCTCGGCCGAACAGGCCGAACGATTGCCACAGCGGTGGTTTGATCATGGCGACAAAAAAAGTGGAAAGAAAAAGCGACACAGTGGTAAAGACGGCCCGTTGTCGAGCAATACTTTCGCGACGATCGCTTTCGAGGATTTGATTGACGACGCGGTCCCAACGCGCTTGCATCTCGCGCGCGCGCTGCGCGTGCAGATTGTCCGAATGCAGGATCGACGCTGCTCCGTGAGTACCTCTGTCAAGCTGCTGATCGTGAAACGCACGTTCCTGTGGATCGATCAGAGTGTGGTAGGCCAGCGAGAGCAACGCAAATTCACGCGCGGCTTTCTCTGAGCCGCGATTCACGTCCGGATGGCGCTTGCGGGCGAGCTTTCGATAAGCCGACTTGATCTCGGTGACTGACGCCGACCGAGTGACTCCGAGGACCTGATAGTAATCAATCATGACAGGGGAACCGCGCTTCAAAAAAGCCTTTTAAGACACGCCATGGGAGCGTGGCGGCCTCAATTTTTCAGGCAGATTTTAACACCTTTGGGAGTTAGGCTGCGAACGTTCAGGTCCCGATTTACCGCGCGGAACGCTCGACAAATTCGACCAGAGTGCGGACGGCGATTCCCGTTGGCCCTTTGGCTCGGTAGGGCGTTGCCGGATCGCCCCAGGCCGTGCCCGCAATGTCGAGATGCGCCCACGAGACGCCGTCGGCGAACTCTTTCAAAAACGCTGTGGCCGTAATTGTGCCGGCCTTCTTGCCGCCAACGTTCTTGATATCGGCGATGTCAGACTTGATTTGATTCGTGTATTCGTTGTCCAGGGGCAATTGCCAGAACTTCTCGCCGACTTCCTTGCCTGCTTCGATGAACGAATCGATCAGTTTCTGATCGGTTCCGAGGATCGCGGTATTCACATCTCCGAGGGCGATCGAAACGGCGCCCGTCAGAGTAGCCATGTCGATGATTTGAGTTGCGCCGAGTTTCTTCGCGTACGCAATCGCGTCCGCGAGAATCAAACGGCCTTCAGCATCAGTGTTGATGACTTCGATGGTCTTTCCAGTCATCGCGCGCAAAACGTCACCCGGTTTCGTCGCTTTGCCGGATGGCAGATTCTCGCAACATGGTGCGACACCAAGCACCGGTACCGCCGGTTTCAACTGAGCAATCGCACGCATCGTACCAATCACCGTCGCCGCTCCCGTCATGTCGTACTTCATCAATTCCATATTCTCGCCGGGCTTCAGAGAGATACCGCCCGAGTCGAAAGTGATTCCCTTCCCGACCAGCGCTAACAATCCGTCCGATTTCACCTTTCGCCGCGGCGTGTATTTTAGGACGATTAACTTCGGTGGCTCATCCGAACCGCGAGAGACGCCGAGAAAGGAACCCATCCCGAGTTTCTCGATCTGCTTTTGATCGAGTACGTTGATGTCCAAGCCGAATTGCTTCGCGATCATCTTTGCCCGTTCAGCCATGATCGTCGGCGTCATGTATCCGCCCGGTTCGTTCGCCAGGTCGCGCGTGAAATTCGCGGATTCGCCGATGATGCGACCGCGCTCAGCGCCTCGCTCCAACGCCTTCTTGTCGGCGCCCTCAATGACAACTTCAAACCGTTCGACCTGTCTCTGCTCCTTGTCCTTCGTGCGGTATTTGTCAGGTTCAAACAAACCCATGATTGCGCCGGAAATCGCCCATTGCGCTACCCTCTCGACGTCGCCGTCGGCTCGCGGAACGATCGCGATCGTCTTTGCGTTCTTGCTGCGCAAAAATCGCGCGGCAGTTCCAGCCATTTGCGATATCTGTTGCGCCCGATATTCGCTTCGTTCGCCACAACCAATCAGCAACAGCCGGCGCGCTCGTAATCCGCTCTCTGTCAGATGAAAGTAGGCCGTCTCTCCTTCTTTCGCTTTGAACTCGTCGGACTTGATAACCGCACTTAAAGCGCCATTGACGGCTTTATCCAGCGTCCTCAACACACCCTCGTTAAAGCTTTCACCTTTGAAAACCGGCACCGCCATCGCATCTACGTCGAGTTTAATGATCGATTGTGAAGTTCCTCGTACGTCCATTAGTTAGCCTCTGATAATTATCGATTTCGTTGTTTCAATTGCGCGCGCGTCTCTCGATCGACGATGCGACGCAACTCAGTTTCTCGCTTGTCGTAGAGCTTCTTGCCCTTCGCAACTCCAACCTCAAACTTGATTCGACGCCCTTTCAAATAAACCCGCGTTACAACCAGAGTCATTCCCTGCGCTGATGCTGACTGATCGAGCTTGTCGATTTCCCGTCGATGCAGCAACAGTTTGCGAGTCCGCAGCGGATCGTGGTTTTCGCGATTTCCATGGGAATAGGGTGAGATATGCGCATTGAACAGCCATGCCTCGCCATCTCGAACGCCGACGTAAGAGTCTTTCAACTGGATGCGGCCGTCCAGCACGCTCTTCACTTCCGTTCCGGTCAACGCCGCGCCCGCTTCGTATTTCGTCGCGATATGATAGTCATGAAACGCTGCCCGGTTCGTCGCCAGCACTTTCTCTTCAGTCGCTACTGCCATTAAGGTTTGAACGGTGACTATAACAAGCCCGGCATGGCCGAACAAGCAGAGCGCGTCGACGCCGCGCTGGTGTATCCTCACGGAATCCGCGCAATGAATCGTCAAGTGAAAGTTGGTTTCGCGTTGTTCGCCATCGCCGCAATTCCGCGATTGCTCGGAGCATTTTTTTTGCCCAACACTTTCGGGGACGCGTACGTCTACATCCGCGACATTGGAAGTCTAAGCACAAAAATCAAAGGCGGTACGTTTGCCATTACCGACCTGTATGGATTCTGGCTGCCGCTTTACCAATTCATTTCAGCAGACGTCAACGTGTTTGTCGGCAATGGCTTTTATGTGGGCAAGGTAGTCTCAGCGCTGTTCGGCGTCGGTGTGTGCTTGCTCGTGTACGCGATTACGCTGCGGCTGGTCGCACACAAATTGGCGGCGCTGCTTGCGTTTCTGCTGATCGCTCTGAATCCTCTGCACATTCTGAACTCAACGTCAGCCATGACCGACGTTCCGCATGCGTTCTTCGTGCTCGGATGTTTGTATTTCGTTCTCAAGAGAAATTGGATTGTGGCGGCGATATTTGCAGCATTAGCCGGGCTGACGCGCGTCGAGAGCTGGATGTTGATTGCACTGATTCCCGCGCTTCAGGTTTTGAGAGAACGGCGCGTTTCAATTTCGCCGATGCTCATCATGTTGATTCCGCCGCTGTTCTGGTTTTGGGTTTCGTGGAAAGCGACGGGTGATTGGCTCGCCTGCTTCAAAATGCGGCAGCAATATCACGACTGGCTGCTCGCGCAGAATCCGGCGCTGGCGCATTTTTCAGTTGTGGGCGTGGCAAAGGACCTGGCGATGTTCTTATCGGGTACTGACATCGCAGTGCTGATCGCCGCATTTGCTGCAGGTGCCTTCCTGGCTCAACAAACCGTCAAACAAAGTAGACACCGCACGCCGAACACCGAACCCGTCTTGGCTGCGCTCGTTTTCTTCTTCGCGTTTTTTATCCTGCTTCTCTTCGCATACGTGACGCATCAACAGCCAATCATCTTTCCCCGGTACGGTCTTATTCTCTTTAGTCTGGGAATTCCGATTCTCGCGTGGACCTACTTCGCGATCGTGCGACGCCGGCCAGAATCAGCGCGAGATCTGTTCGTGACGATCGCTCTACTTTGCGTGCTCAATGCTTCGGCGCAATTTACAGGTGCGATTGGCGAGCTGAATCGCTATTCGGCACAACGACGCGTCGCCGATTATTTGCGCGCGCATTTTGATGCGAACTCGAACGGAAAGATCTTTTGCGACGAAGGAACGGTGCGAGCGCTATCCGGGATTGCGGATGATCGATTCGTAACTTCGTCTGAAGTTCTGAAAGATTACGATGGCTTCCTGGCAGCACTGGCGGAAAAGAAAGTCGAGTGGACGATAATTGCGCCGCAACCCGGCTCGACCCCGGCAAGATTGTTTCCGTGGGTTGAGTATGGCGAACCGATTGGACCGTATGAAGCGGTGATGGAAGCGCGTTCGGAATTCCTTCCGACCAACATCCACGTGTACCGTCGCAACACGCCTTAACTGGTTCAAATCAATCTTCGCCTCAACATATCCAGCGCCGCCTGCGACGCTCGCCAGCGAATCAGTTCGCGGTCGCCGGGCAGCATCAGTTTCTTGTGTTCCGTGTGCGCATCGTCAGCGAGAGCAATGTAGACCAGGCCGACGGGTTTTTCTTCTGTGCCGCCGTCCGGGCCGGCAATTCCAGTCACCGCCAATCCGAAGTCGGTCTTCGCCTTGTGACGAACTCCGCGGGCCATGTCGCGCGCGACCTGTTGGCTCACGGCGCCGAATTCTTTGATCACTTTTTTGTCCACGCCCAGCAGACGTGTCTTCGATTCGTTCGAATAAGTCACGACGCCTTCGATGAAATATTTCGAAGAGCCGGGCACGTTCGTCAGTCGTTGCGCAATCAAACCGCCCGTGCAACTTTCCGCTACGGCCAGCGTGAATTCCGTCATCGCCAAACGCCGCCCGACCACTTCTTCCATCGTCTCGCCGCGAAATGAGAACACGGCGTTGCTGAGCGCCTTTTCAATCTTCAAAGAGAGATCATCAAGCAACGCGTCAGCGTCCGCCTCTGTCCGTCCGTGAGCACGCAAGTGAATTTCGATTTCACTGCTGTTGAAGAGAATCGTTGTCTGCGGATTTTCGTATTTCGTGTAAATCGGCGAGATCTTTTCATCGACGGCCGATTCGCCCATCCCTGTCACGCGCAAAACGCGAGTTGCAAAGCGCGTGTCGCTGGCGAGTTTCGCGATGCGTAGCTGCACATGGTTCTCAAACATCGGTTTCATCTCGCGCGGCGGCCCAGGCAGCAACGCGACGGCGCAACTTTCATGTTCGAGATAAAGCCCGGGCGCAGTGCCGTTTGGATTCGGCAGAACTTCGGCGCCGTCTATGACCATTGCCTGACGCGAATTGCGCTCAGGCATGGTCATACCAAAGCTCTGAAACCGCGCACGAATTTCACTTAAGACATTCTCGTCAAGCGTCAGCCTGCGCCCCAACGCGCGCGCCACAACTTTGCGCGTAATGTCATCTTCGGTTGGTCCAAGGCCGCCGGTGGTAATCACGACACGCGAACGTTTCACCGCGTCCTTCACTACTTCTTCCAGTCGCGCGTCGTCGTCGCCGACAATCGTTTTCAGCTTCACATCGATGCCTATGCGATTGAGCCGATCCGTGAGCCAAAGGCTGTTGGTGTCGCTTCGATTCGGCGAGAGCAACTCAGAACCGATGGCGATGATTTCCGCGGAGAGCACGAGGGATTATTACCACAGAGGACACAGAGGAAGAAGGGAAAGCACGAAAAAGAGTCTTCACTTATTCGCTTGCCGGTAAGCCAACTCGAGCCACTCGAGCGCAGCATGAACATCAATGTCTGACATTATTTGAAACGAAGTCCATTTGCCGTCAGGGTGCGCGCGAACGATTCGCTCATCATCTCGCATACGAGCCAACACTTGTCGCGAAGGATTCGGAAATCTAAAACCGATTGCGTCCGATGCCCCGAACGCGCGTGTTCGCGGCAGCACTGCAAAGATGCGGCGACCACGATAGAGCCCAGTCATACCGAACATCGGACGCGTTCTCACTCCTTTCCAGCCGACGGCCTCAGTTTCGATTAATGCTGCCAGTCTTCTCGTTTCCTCAGACACTCGCGACAATCTGGGACGTCCGCGCGCCGGTCGTTTGCCACGCTTCGATGATCCAGCAAGTTGTCGATTCTTCATGTGGTCGCTTATAGTCAATTTCTTTTGACAGGGCAATGAAACATTATTACATCGTGGCGCTGCCGGGTGATGGCATCGGCCCGGAAGTTTTGGCGCAGGCTCTGCGCGTGCTGCGCACGACGGGTGAGCTATTTCAGATCAACTTTGAAATCGAAGAGATTCCCTGCGGCGGTCATTACTACGCTGAACACGAGATCGAATGGCCGGAAGGCTCGTTCGAAAAATGCGAGGCGGCGGATGCGATTTTGCTCGGCGCGGTCGGTCACGAAGTTGACGGCAAGACCGTCTTTACTAAGCCCGGAAAGCCTTATCCCGAACCACAATTGGCTGGATTTGCGCAGGTAATTCTCAATCGGCAGAAGTTGGATCTCTACGCGAATGTGCGCCCGGTGAAGCTTTATCCGGGCGTGAAGCACAAGATTCATGGCGAACTCAAGCAAGTCTGGAAGGCGGGAAAAGTCGATTACGTCGTCGTTCGCGAGAACACTGAGGACGCCTATACGGGTGAGACTGACGAGATTTCAGATGGTCGCGTGACGCCGATCAGGATTACGCGCCGCGCCACTGAACGAGTCGTGCGTTATGCGTTCAATCTCGCCCGCCTCCGCAACAAGCAACTCAAAGTCACTTGCGTGGACAAGTCGAACATCATCGGCGCGCACCGCTTCTTCCGTGAAGTGTTTCGTGAAATCGGCCAGAAAGAATTTTCCGAGTTGAAGCTTGACTACGCTTACGTTGACGCGTTCTGTCAATGGCAGATTCGCAATCCGGAATGGTTTGACGTCGTCGTCGGCCCGAACCTGGTTGGCGACATCGTCAGCGACAACGGTGCCACCACCGCGGGCGGTTTAGGTCTCGCCGTCGGCGGCAACATCGGCGACGAGCACGCGATGTTCGAACCGATTCATGGCAGCGCGCCCAAACATGCCGGCAAGGACAAAGCGAACCCTCTGGCCGCGATTCTGTCCGCGCAGATGATGCTTGATTGGCTTGGCACGCGATACGAAGACGAACGATTGCTGCAAGCCGCAGCGAAAGTCGAACACGCCGTCGCCGAACTTCTCAGCGAAGGTAAGACGCTGACTTACGATTTGATTGGCGAAGAGAAAGCCTCGCGATGCAGTGAAGTTGGTGCCGCGGTGGAAGAGAAATTGAAAAGAATGAGGTGAATATTCCGAGCATTCACCTTTGCAAATCATGTCCAGCAATAAGACGAACCGACAACTGCATGCGTTCGATGAGCACGCAATGGTGTTGTGCAATCCTCGCGATCGTGAAGCTGCTCACCGAGCTGAAATGGAAGGAATCGCCACGAATAATTCTTCAGCGGTAACCTGCCGCAAGTGCCTGTCGTTGCTCTACAAAAGTCAGAAGGCACAAGGAGAGAATAGGAAGCGATAAGAGGCCGCCAACTATTACCATTACTTTGCTCGGCTCTGCAATCGCTCTTCAATCTTCGGCAAACTCACAATCATAGTATCGCCCACAGCTTTTAAGCTCTTTGCGGAAATCTTATCGAGGGTGTCCTCTTTTGTGTGCCAGTACGAGTACGTGCCGAGCTGAATAATGTCGAGCGCGTCTACGCCCGCCCGCAAGAACGGTTTGTGATCGTCGTCGTCCACGCCCTCTCGACCGTCGGTGAACTGGTTGCTGTAACCGATTTCCCGCGCCGTCTGCCAGACCACATCGACCAACCATCTCGTACTCAACTCTGGTCGACCGAGCCTCAGGTCTTTGGATCCAATCATGTCGAGCAAGATCATTGCGCGCACGCGCTTCAGCTCGTTCTTCGCGATCAATTGATCGACCATGTGACGACTGCCGTATGTATTGTCTGCCAGTTCATTACTCGGATCGGAAGGATTTGGATTCTTGCAGTCTTCCCACTCCGTACAGAAAGCTTCTTCACCGTCAAAAAACACGAGCCAATAGGTGAATTTCGGTTTCGTCTTTTGCGCCGCCAGCACTCGGCCGATTTCGATTAGCGCGCCTGTCGAAGATCCGGCGTCATTCGCGCCAACGAATTTGAAATCCTTGAAGTACTTGGTGTCGTAATGGCTGGACAGGATGATCACGTCGGAAGATTCGCCCGGGACTTCGGCTATGACGTTTACCATCTTCTTCTGCCCCTGCGGCGTGGTGGGATGGAATTCGTCCATCGTAACGTTCAGCCCGTACGATTTGAGTTGGTCGATGATGTAGCCACGCGTTTTTTCCAGCTCGGCTGAACCAGCCGGTCTTGGTCCAAACTCAACCTGCTTGCGGACGTGTTCCAGCGCGCGATTGCCGTCAAAATCGGAAGTTGACTTTCCCGGCGACGAATTCGTCGGCGCCATGTCGATTGGCTTGTTGCTGTTGCTCGGACAACCGAGCAGCGAAAGCGGCAGAACCAGCGCGAAGACAATCGTGAATAAGCGAAGTGGTTGTTTTGACATTTGAAAGATTTGATACGGGCTGATGGCGCAACGAAATCATCGAGCGGCGGCCGCGGTTTTCTTGCGTGACGTGCGGCCCTTTCGGCAATCCCCGCAAACACCGATCATTCGCAAGAGATGCTCGGTCAGCTCGAATCGATGCTTCGCAGCCATCGCGTCCTGAATTGCTTCCAGTTCCGGCGAGTAGAATTCGATAATCTTGCCACATTCTGAACAGATCATGTGATCGTGATGCTGGTGTTTGTAATTGTGCTCGTAGTGCGCGCGACCATCGCCGAATCGCACTTCGCGCGCCAACCCAGCTTCCGTCAGCAAACGCAGCGTTCGGTAAACGGTTGTTTGGCCGATGGTGGAATCCTTCGCGCTCACAAGGCGATAAAGATCTTCGCCCGACATATGACCCTCAGTGTTGAGAAACACTTCAAGGATCAGATCGCGCTGCGCCGTGCGCTTCAGTCCCTTCTTTTGAATATGTTTGAGGAAAACTTCCTGCTCTTCAGTCATCAGTCGCGTAGGGAAGGACACCACAAGAAAACAACTGCATTCTACCACCAGTGAGCAGTGGGCAGTGAGCAGTGGTGCGGTGCACGGTGAATTGTGAACAGCAATCCGCCACCGATAAGAAGTCCCTTCGGAGCGGCGAGCGCCCCCAAGCTTGGTTGTGTTCGGCTGCCCCGGTGCCGTTGAGCCGCAACTATCCGACCGGTCCCGGCTCACTGCTCACTGCCCACCGCCCACTGCCCACGGCTCACTGGCTATGTTATCTTCTGACGACACGCCGGGGTGGCGAAATGGCAGACGCTACGGACTTAAAATCCGTTGGGAGTAATCCCGTGTGGGTTCGAATCCCACCCTCGGCACCAATCATTTCAGTAACTTACAAGCATTAAACATTTGAGCCGATTTTGCGCTACGGAGTTTCCTCCTTTGCCTCAGTCATTTTCGTTCAAATTGTTAAGGATTTCGCGTCGACTTGAATTTAAAAAAGTCCCTCATCAGTTATCGACTCCGGTCAAATAGTGAATGCTTGTCCGTGTTTGATGCCCTCTTGAAGCCTGCCAATCTTCTTCATTTATGGGCATTTCACTCGCGAAGGGTTAGTATCGCGTCAAGAATGTAAGCAAGAGATAGATTCCGATGGAAGGCGTGACCTCGCATAAAGTCCTCGCTCGAATGGGC
>DASYTZ010000096.1:0-33839 GCA_036001745.1 Pyrinomonadaceae bacterium | reverse complement strand
GGATCGCTGATCGGCTGATGATGGAGAATCGCGGTGAAGGCCGTGCCGGTGTATTCGGGATAAAGATCGATTTGTCCGGCAATCAATGCGCTGTGCGCCAGATTGCCGCCCAGATCAAATCGGCGATCGACTTCGATTCCTTGCGCTTCCAGCATTTGCGCTACGATTTCCGCCAGCAGAATTGATTCACTGAAATCTTTCGAACCAACCGTAATGTGACCGCGATTGAGCGTTGCGCTGCCGCGAAAACTTCTCGCCGCCGCGTAGCCCATCATCAAAACGCCGAGCACGAGTACCGCCAAAGCCGCGACTCGCAAAGGCTGTCTCGCCCGTCCCTTTGAAACAGCGAAGTCAAACCGTTTTTCAATTAGGTTGAATCCGAAATCAGCGGCCAGGGCCATCAGCGCCGAAGGCACGGCGCCGGCCAGCAACAGGCGATTGTCGTTCAAGCGCAAGCCACGAAAAATGTACTCGCCCAAGCCTCCAGCCCCGACTTCGGCGGCGATGATGGCGACCCCGATGGTGATGACGACCGCCACGCGCACGCCGGTGAGGATCACGCTGATCGCCAACGGCAGTTCGACCTTGAAGAGCACTTGCCGATCCGTCATGCCCATCGCGACCGCCGCTTCGCGCACGTTTGGGTCAACGCCGAGAATTCCCGTGACCGTGTTGCGTATGATCGGCAGCAGTGCGTAGAAAACCAGCGCGACGATCGCCGTGCGCGGTCCAATGCCGCCGATGAAAGGCAGTGGGATCAAGAATCCGAACAAGGCGAGGCTCGGAATCGTCTGCATAACATTCGCGATTCCCAGAACCGGTCCACGCAGACGCTTTTGCCGCGTAATCAAGATGCCCACCGGCAGAGCGATGGCAACCGCAATCGCGATCGAGATGAAAACCAGCCACACATGTTGCGCGATGTGCGAAAGGATGTCTGACCAGTTGGATTGAAGAAATTCGAGCATCTGAATTTATCGGCAGATTGCACAGATTACGCAGAAAAAGAACCGGAAGCAGTTATTTCTAATCTGTGAAATCTGCCTAATCTGCGGATTAGTCTTCGGTCGTAATCGTTTCCAAATACGCTCGTGCATATTCGTTACTCGATTTGCGGAATCCTTCCGGCGTTTCCAGAAGGACTATCTGACCTTCATCCATCAACGCGATGCGTGACCCGAGTAGCAATGCTTCGCGCACATCGTGCGTCACGAAGATCACGGTCTTTCCTAGTCTCGATTTCAATTCGGCGAACTCTTTTTGCAGCGAAGCGCGCGTCAACGGATCGAGCGCGCCGAATGGCTCGTCCATCAAAAGCAGCGGCGGATCCGCGGCCAGCGCGCGCGCGACACCAACGCGCTGACGCTGCCCGCCAGATAATTCGCGCGGATATCGATCGGCAAATCGAGCGGGCTCGAGACCGACTAGAGACAACAGTTCTTCAACACGCTCGCGGGTTCGCTCTTCATCCCAGTTCTCGAGCGATGGCACGAGCGCGACATTTTCCGCCACCGTAAAATGCGGAAACAAGCCGGCTTCCTGGATCACGTAACCCGTCCGCCGCCGCAAACGAATGACGTCCCATTCGGTTGTCGCTTTTCCTTCAACCAAAACCTGCCCGGATGTTGGCGCGAGCAGCCGGTTGACGAGACGCAGCGTTGTTGTTTTGCCGCAGCCTGATTCGCCCAGCAGGACCACAGTTTCCCCGGCCGCGACGGTCAGATTCAGCCGATCGATAATCGGTCCCGACGTATCGGGATTGACGGCGAAGCTGACATCGCGGAATTCAACGAGTGCCGTTTGATTGTTAATCGCTTCCGGCAAAGTGCCGCGAGTCTATCAGAAAAATGAGGATTATATACTTGACATACCCAGAGAGCAGATATAGGCTTCCGCGGCCATGCCGCGTCCGATTCGCGCGATTACGCGTGCCTTTTTCAAGCTACCCGCCATTGGCATAATGCTCACGGCTTCTGCGCTGATTCTCGCTGTAATGTTGGCCCCAGTGTTGGGCTTCAAAACGCGACTTGCTCTCACGGTTCTAATCCTCATGGTAGCAGTTACCGCGGTTACGTGGTTTGTTATTGAGGTATTCAGGAATGCGAGGATTAAAGAATGGTTGAGCGAGCGGGTCTCACAAGGTGGTCAATTGCTTGTCGAAATTAAAGACTGCTCCAATCGGGGCCATCCCCCTCCAACAAATCAAGTGAACAATTGGATTGCCGGAATCGAGAGCTATATCCAAGGCGAAATGGAACGAGCAGATTATCTGCGCTTTCATGAAGCGCAGCCCAGTTCGACGACGCCCTTCATATCTCATTCCATGATGCAGCAATACTGGCTAGAATATCAGCGAGTCTTTGCGCATCTTGAGGTACTCAAAGAATTTATCAGAGAAATAAGCCAGAGGTAGTTATTTCTTGCGAGCCGTTTTCTTAGCGGATTTTTCTTTCGCGGGCGGCTTCACCATCATCAAACCCCGTAACGCGTCTTTTGGTTTTAGCGGATGCAAACTAATAGGTCTTCCCTCACGTCCGGCAGGATTCGGATTAGACTTCATATCGGGAGTTTACCATACAACAAAGGGCCGGAGGGCGTTTTTCCGCCCAAAATCCGAGAGTCCTCTGGACACTGGCCTTATATCGTTGTTAGACTAAAAAGTCTTGACGGGCTACGAAACTGAGACTAGAGTATTGCGCCTCAGTTAAGAGCGTTGAAACATGTCCGACTTTCTATTTGCTAGTTCATCTTGGCTTTCTGGCGCTGCGAGAACCCTCGATCTCGCGGCTACATTCGATGACTACAATATGAGTTTGAATCCGGCGCAAGCGGACTGGTTGGCGCTTAATGCTGATGCTCTGGCAACCTACAAAGACCTGTGGTCGGCATTTGCCAAGAGTGCAAAAGACGCAGAATCCGCCGAGTCAGAATCTGCACAGAAATGAGTCGCAAGACTAAGCGCAATCTCCCCGCCGCTCAATTACAGCGAACAGTCCTACAACAAATAACCTATGAAGCGCCGCTGCCTCCTCCGCGCATGTTGGAGCAGTACGAGCACGTGTTGCCCGGGACCGCAGATCGCCTAATAAGCAGAATGGAGGCTCAGTCTGAGCATCGCTACGGATTGGAAAATCGGAAAATTGACGCTGATATTGCAAGCGAGAAGCGGGGTCAGGTTTTTGCTTTCATATTGGCAGGTCTGGCCATCATCGGCAGTTTCTTTTTAATTGCTACCGGCAAAGACAGGTTAGGCATTGGCACTTTTATTACTACCTTTGCGAGCCTGATCACCGTTTTTA
The DNA here is from genome assembly GCA_036001745.1 of Pyrinomonadaceae bacterium. Taxonomy (GTDB): domain Bacteria; phylum Acidobacteriota; class Blastocatellia; order Pyrinomonadales; family Pyrinomonadaceae; genus UBA11740. Next base: position 30,540 of record DASYTZ010000096.1, on the reverse strand, counting down.
TCGTAGGCAAAGTAAAGCAGAGTTGGGAATTAGCTCGGAAACGAAAAGAGATGAAAGAATTCCTTCCGCGCTTACCGGAACTAGAGAAATAGGCTTCACACTTTCGGCTCGCCTTACTTGCGTCTAGCTAACGTGAGGAAAGGCCGCGACATCCTGACGCGACGGGCGAGCCGATTACTCACTCAGGACTGGCTAACAGGAAAGCCACGATGTCTAGATCATCGAAAGCCCCGCCGCGCAAAACGCACACTTCAAAGCGCAGCGGTTACGTACATCACTCTTACATTAATAAGGACGGCTCTATTGACGGGGAGTGGCTTGCGCACCTTGTACGCGATAAGCCGGGAGTGTCAATCCTCATGATAGCTAACGCGGCAATCGAGAGGGAGCATCCTGAGAGGCTACCAATCACTCGGCGAATAATCAGCGGGATGTGCAACCTTTTGATCATCGCCGCCCAAGGCGATGAGATCGCACAGAAACAACTGCAAGCTATCGAGAAACTGATCGCGCCGGGCAAATATGAATTACCGCTATCCAAAATCCAGGAACTGATTGATAGGTACGAAACTAGTCCGCAATTAGCCCGAGCATGGGAACTGCGGAAGATTATGGTAGCCCTCACTGAGATTGTTGAGCCACTTAAGCCAGAACACCCCCACGGCGCAATAAAGATGCGCAATACTCCGGACGCAAAGTTTGTTGGGTTGGCTGACGCAGCGCGACCGTTCGTCAAGACGAATACAACCCTTCAGAGTTTAGCGATTCATATTTACCTAAAGCACCTTCAAGAGGAAGGCATCACGGATGAGGACGCGGGCATAACTGAGGCCAGCTTGAAACGTGATTTAAGAATGGCTAACGACTGGGAAAAGACAGCAACCAACGAACAGAAACGACGGCGAGAGTTTTGGAGGGGTCAATCATTTACCGACGAACCGATTATTTGGTATGGGTTTTCAGAGGGATGGAAAGAACGGAAGAAAAAACTTCAAAAGAAGAAGGGGGGTACAAAAAGTTCAAGAAGTTGACCTACGTCAGATTTTGCTCGTTTGTGACATGGGTCAATCGAGTGCGTGAAATGACCCCCGTCAATCCTGCGGCGACTTTGACGCAGGTCAAAGCTTTTTCAATTCTGAAATATTCCGGATAGGCGTGTGTAAAGGAAGATAGGCGGCATGATCAATGCCGCCTTTTGTGTTGTTTGCCTACTAGCAAGACCACCCCCAAAAACGAAAACCCGGATTACTCCGGGCTTCGCTTTTCGTTTGCGGGTGTGGCGGAACTGGTAGACGCATACGATCAGGGGTCGTAGGGTGTAGCAGCCATGCGGGTTCAAGTCCCGCCATCCGCATTCTAACCTAGTTCTCTTTTTTGGCGATAGGATCGTGAAGCATCAGCCGCTTGCCGCTGAATCCTTTGAGCGCGGCTTCGCGTCGATCACTGTCTGACATCTCACGGGCATTGAACCGGAAGTCAAACTCCGAAAGGTAGCGGTGAAGGTGTTGCTTGCTGACATGATGGTAAACACCATTGATGCCGCGCTTGAGGATGGAAAAGAACCCCTCGATTGAATTCGTTGAAATGCAAACGCCATCTTCCCAGCGAGCATATTCTTTCGCAGCATGGTTGACGGTGGAATGTTTCCATTCTTTTTTCAGGTTCTGATAGAACTTCGCTTCGTCCGTGATGATGTGGGCATCTGGCGTACAAAGTTCACGAAGCGCGGCTTTAAGGTTTTCGCCTTTAACCCGATCCATGTGAGTTGAGCGAACGCGACCGTCACGTTGCAGGACTGAGAATACAGCGGCCTTATCAGCTGTCGGCGCAGGACGATCTTGCTGACGCTGATCCGCTTTAATTGCGTGAGACGGATGCCGACGCCTACCGCCAACGTAGGTTTCGTCGGCTTCGACAACGCCTGAGAGTTGAGAGGCTAGAGGTTCTTGACTCATGCCGTAGCGAATACGATGCGCCATGAACCACGCGGACTTATAAGTCACGCCTAGCATACGATGTAGTTGGTGGGCGCTCATGCCCTTTTTGGAAGCGCAGAGAAGATGAACGGCGATAACCCACTTATTGAGCGGAATGTGTGAATCTTCGAAGATCGTTCCGACCGTCACGGTGAACGGCTTGCGACAGCCAGCACACTTCCAAAGACCACGACGCGGCTTGCGGACGCGCTTGGCCTTGAGCTCGCTCTTTGACTCATACTCTGTAGTCGGCGGGATCGGTTTCGGGGTGATTTTGTAGGCTTCGCCTACGAGGCCGCAATGCGGACATTCCGGGCCATCCGGCCAGCGTTGTTTCTCAAGGTAATCACGGGCCGCATCTACCGTGCTGAATCGCTCCATCAGGTCTGCTAGGTTCATCTCATTGCCTCCAACGGAAGCAATCCTAACAGGTTAGAGTGGGTATGTCAAGTATATAATTGCCAGAAAAATTGACCACAGAGGACACAGAGGAATTAGTGGAGGAACGCAGTATTCTCTGTGCCCCTCTGCGAGTCCCTCAGCGTCCTCGGCGGTTATTCTGCACACTTCGCTCCGTAAGAAAGTTGATGATAAAGTTTCAGCGAAATTCATGAGCCAAATCGATCAAGTCCACGCGCGGGAAATTCTCGATTCACGCGGCAATCCAACCGTGGAAGCAGATGTCATCCTGGTAAGCGGCGAACGAGGCCGAGCCGCAGTGCCATCGGGCGCATCGACCGGTGAGCACGAAGCCGTCGAGCTGCGCGACGGTGACCCCAAACGCTACGGGGGCAAAGGCGTTTTGAAAGCAGTCGCGAACGTCAACAACAACATCGCGCACGAATTGAAAGGAATGGATGCGCTCGATCAGCGAGCGATCGACCGAAAGCTGATCGAGCTTGATAGCACTCCGAACAAATCCAATCTCGGCGCCAATGCGCTGCTGGCAGTATCCATGGCGACCGCGCGCGCTGCGGCGAATTATCGCAAACTGCCGCTGTATCGATACCTCGGCGGCGAAAACGCAAACACTCTGCCCGTGCCGATGATGAACATCATTAACGGCGGCGCGCACGCCGATAACAACGTCGATTTTCAGGAATTCATGATCGTGCCGGTCGGCGCTAATCGGTTCAGCGAAGCATTGCGCATCGGTGCGGAGATATTTCACACGTTGAAGTCCGTTCTGAAGAAGAGAGGTTACGCGACCAGCGTCGGCGATGAAGGCGGCTTTGCGCCAAACCTGAAATCGAACGAAGAAGCCATCGACACTATTCTTCAGGCGATCGAGCAATCAGGATACAAGGCTGGAAGCGATGTTTTGCTGGCGCTCGATCCGGCATCGAGTGAGTTTTATGACGGCTCGTCGTATGTTTTCAAGAAATCTGACGGCCGAAAACTTTCGAGCGATCAGATGGTCGCTTTTTGGAAAGACTGGTCAGAAAAATATCCGATCGTTTCGATCGAAGACGGGATGGCCGAGAACGATTGGGATGGGTGGAAAGCTTTGACCGATAAGCTTGGCGGACGTATGCAACTGGTTGGCGACGATCTGTTTGTTACGAACACAAAGTTCCTGCAGAAGGGAATCGATCTTGGCGTAGCGAATTCAATCCTGATTAAGGTCAATCAAATCGGAACGCTGACCGAGACGTTGGACTGCATCCAGTTAGCGAAATCGAACGGGCGCACAGCGGTGATTTCGCATCGGTCGGGCGAAACGGAAGATTCGTTTATCGCCGATCTCGCGGTTGCCACCAACGCCGGACAAATCAAAACAGGTTCGTTATCGCGTTCGGATCGCATTGCGAAATACAATCAATTGCTGCGGATTGAAAAGGAGTTGGGTGACGCGGCGCGTTATCCGGGACGAAAAGCATTTGGAGTGCGGTGGCAAGCGTAGCGCGACACCGCTTTGGATGAGTTCATCAAGTTGATAGTCAACAAATCCAAAGCGCCGGCGCCGCTACGCTCTGCCGGCGCACTCCAGAATTGGTTGATCAATCATGAACCTTTCAGACATCAGACATCTTTTCGACTACACGGAATGGGCGAACGATCTCGCCATGGAAGCTGCCGACGAACTGCCCGACGAAGATTTGCGCCGCGATGCCGGTATCAGTCACAAGTCGATCTTCGGCACGCTGGCGCACATGGGGGGCGCGGAATGGATTTGGTTGGAGCGCTGGAATGGAAGGTCGCCGGCGAAAGCTGAGGCCTGGTCCATGTGGACGCCGGAATCGTGTGGCGACTTGGCGACGCTGAATGATCGTTGGAGCGAAGTTATCGACGCTCGGGCACAATTCATTTCTCAGCTTGATGAAGACAGGCTGATCGCGGAGTTGCCGTTCAGATTACTGAGCGGCGATCCGAGCTCGATGCGGCTTGTCGATCAGATGCAGCACGTCGCGAACCACGCCACGATGCATCGCGGCCAGATTGTCGGGATGATCCGTCAACTTGGGATTGAGCCTCCGTCAACTGATTTGTTGTTTTATCTGCGAAGCGAAATCTCCCCGAAATGACGTTCCCTCTCCCTCTGGGAGAGGGTTTGGGGTGAAGGCGTAGTAGCGCGAAGCGAAGAGAAGAAAAGAAAAAAAAGAAAAATGGATTCCGCTAAAACCCTCACCCCGGCCCTCTCCCAAAGGGAGAGGGAGCTGTCATCCTGGCAGCGCGGTGACTATGAAATCAGCACGGATCCCGCACGGCTGAACATCGATCTGATTCATGACTTCATCAGCAATCATTCGTACTGGGGAGCTGGCCGCGCGCGCGAAGTGGTCGAACGCTCGATCGAGAACTCTTTGCCGTTCGGAATTTACAAAGGAGACGAGCAGGTTGGCTTCGCGCGCATCGTCACTGATTACGCGACGTTTGCCTGGGTCGCGGACGTGTTTGTGCTGCCTGAGCATCGCGGTCGAGGCTTGTCCAAGTGGCTGATGGAAGTCATCATCGCGCATCCGCAGTTGCAGGGCTTTCGCCGCTGGGTGCTTTCGACGAAAGACGCGCACAGAGTTTACGAAAGATTTGGGTTTATGAAACTGCACCGGCCGGAGCGCTGGATGGAACGACCCGATCCGAATATGAAAGAGAGCCCGGATTACTGGCGTTGAGTGTCAGAAGCCCGAGCGTCAGTGTCAGAACCGCGAGCGGTAGCGACCGGATCATAGGCAGCACTTGAATGTATGATCCCATCGCTACCGCTCCGGGTTCTGACACTAGAGCGACCTTCGGGGAATAGCCGCCTCTAGATAATGAAAACAAAAACTCCACTCGCACTCATCATTCTCGACGGCTTCGGCTATCGCGCCGAGCGCGAAGGCAACGCAATCGCTCAAGCCGAGATGCCTTTCTACAATGAGTTGCGCGAGAAGTATCCGCACACGTTGCTGCAAGCGTCAGGCGAATGCGTAGGTTTGCCGAAGGGAGTCATGGGTAATTCAAACGTGGGACATTTGTGCATGGGAGCAGGCCGAGTGGTGCGCACAGACGTCGAGCACATCAATCACGAAATCAAAACCGGCGGCTTCTTTCACAACCTCGCGCTGAACGCCGCGATGGATAGCGCAGTCAAGCACGATCGCGCGCTGCACATAATGGGACTGGTGTCAGATGGACTCGTGCATTCATCGCAGGAACATGCGTACGCTCTGTTGCGGATGGCGAAAGATTGCGAAGTTCGCCGCGTCTATGTTCATTGCTTTCTCGACGGCCGCGACACGCCGCCTCAATCCGCCGACAAGTACGTCGCGATGATGCAGGACAAGTGTCGGGAGATTGGCATTGGCGAGATCGCATCAGTTGTTGGACGCTACTACGCAATGGATCGAGACAAGCGTTGGGAGCGCATTGAACGCGCTTACAAGTTGCTGGTACATGGCGAAGGCGAGCGCGCGACCGATCCAGTTGCGGCAGTCAAGAAGAGTTACGAACGTGACATAACTGACGAGTTCGTCGAGCCGATCGTAATCGTGCGCGATGATGGTACGCCTGTCGGAACGATTCAGGGTGGTGACTCAGTCATCTTCTTCAACTTTCGCGCAGACCGGGCGCGGCAGATCACCAGCGCGCTGGCCGTTCCCGGATTTGACGAGTTTCCGACGCTAAATCGGCCACATACACACTTTGTCTGCTTCACGGTTTATGACAAGACGTATCCATTGCCGGCGGCCTTTCCGCCCGAACTGCCGCGAAATATTCTTGCCGGAGTTTTCGCCGCGCACGAGATCGACAACTATCGCCTGGCTGAGACTGAGAAGTACGCCCACGTCACCTATTTTTTCAATGGTGGCACTGAGCGCGAGTTCCCGCACGAGAAGCGTCTGCTGGTCCCTTCGCCGAAGGTTGCTACTTACGATTTGGTCCCCGAGATGTCGGCGTTCAAAATTACTGAGAAGCTGCTCCGCGCGATCGAAGAGGGCGAGACGGATGTCTTTATCGTCAACTTTGCCAACACGGACATGGTTGGACACACGGGCAAGCTCGATAAAACTATTGAAGCCTGTCAGTATGTCGACACCTGCCTGGGCTGGATCACGAAAGCGATGCGCACCGCGAAAGGCACAACGCTGATCACCGCCGATCACGGCAATGCCGAACTGATGATCGATCCGAAAACGGGCGAGCCGCACACCGCGCACACAACCAACCCGGTGCCGTTTCATCTAATCGATGAAGGTTCCATCGGCGCAAAACTACACAGCGAAGGAGCATTGGAAGACGTCGCGCCGACAATGCTTTCGTTGCTCGGAATTGAAAAGCCGGTGGAGATGACAGGGAGAGATTTGCGGGAAAGCTAGACTTACCACAGAGGGCACAGAGGAACTAAAAATTTAGAAATGTCAGCAGTAACTGACACAATCAGGCAACAAGTCCGTCCACGCGCGCTCTCCCTGCGCTGGATCATCAGCGCGCGCGAAGACCTGATCTGGTTCATCGGGTCGGTCGCGTCCAGTTACTTGCTGCTCGTTCTTTACGTTACCGGGATTCTTCCGCTGATTCCGATGGTTGCAGGATGGGCGATCTTGATTGACGCGCCGCATGTGTTCGGCACTTTCTCGCGCACGTACTTCGATCGATCGGAGTGGAGGACGCGCAAGCGTCTGATGCTGGGGTCGCTTCTGTTCTTCATCGTTGGGCCGGCGTTGGTTTTGCTTGGCGCGGGCTTCACTTTCTTTTTCGTCGCCGCACTTTGGGCTTATTACCACCTGGTGAAGCAGCACTACGGTTTCATGGTGCTTTACAAAAAGAAGAACAATGACCTGGCGCCAGTCGACAACGCGCTCGATCGTCTGCTGCTGATGTTCGCTTTCAATTATCCGTTCGTTGCGTTCATCGCTAACGATCCCACGGCGATGGCGCGCGTGCCGCCCTTTTTGCGCAGCGGAGTCAACGCAGTCGCGACGCTGCTGCTGATTGGCACGATCGTTCTGGGAATTGCCTGGCTAGGACGCCAAATTCAGCGGGCCGTGTTGCGCGAGCCGCTGAACGTGCCGAAGTATCTGCTGCTGGCGGCGGCGATTCCGCTGCATTGGGTTGCGTTGTTTACGCCGATGCCGGCAAAGCCGATCGCGCTGGTGGCGATCCTCACGATCTATCACAACCTCCAATATCACCGGCTGATTTGGTTTCATAATCAGAAGTACATCGGTGGCACGGGTGTCCCGCCCGTGAATCACGTGCAGGATGCACGTGCCACTTTCGGTCCCGCGGCGTTCATCAGCCGCCGGCTGATTTACTACCTCGCCTTCGGAATTATCTTTGGCATAATCTACCAGGGCCCGCGACAGTTCCTCGGCTATCTCAATTTGCACACTGGCGATTCGCCAGCGGCGCTTTCCACTCCGATCCAACTCGGCATCGCTTTCCTTTGGGGTTACGCGTTTATTCATTACTACCTGGATTCCAAGATTTGGCGCGTGCGGAGAGACCCCTCCGTCGGCGCGGCTTTGAAGATGGCGTGAATTTGGAGTGCGCTGGCAGAGCGAAGCGGCAACAGCGCTCTGGTTGGGTTATCGAGCGGAACCGCTCAACGGTGATCCAAAGCGGCGTCGCGCTGCGCTTGCCGCCGCACTCCAAATCATTTGCAGAACTCCGCGACGGCTTCTACGAATTTTTCAGGAGATTCAGCCGGAGGCAGGTGCCCGCAGTTGCGGAAGACGATCAGCTTCGCTTTGGGGATCGCGTCACGCAACTTGAACGCGCTCTCGAGCGGGATGTGATCGTCCTCATCACCCCACACAAGCATCGTCGGCTGGCGAATCAGCGAAGCTTCGCGTTCGATCCGGTTGGCGCTCCAACGGCGGGCGGTGCGAATCATCGCGCGATGTGTGTTTGCGGTCGCCAGTAAATGATGTCGCGAGGCGACCATCTTTTCATTTATCGGACGACCCATTCGCCGATACATGTCTTCCATTCGTTTGCGCAGAATCCATCGCGAACTGAGAAACAGCGGCGTCGCGATATCGCCGACGAGCGGCAGACACGAAACGCGCAGCAAAAACTTCCGTTTCGCATCATCGTTCGTGACCGCGCCGACCAGAATCAATTTTTCTACTCGCTCTGGATAATCGAGGGCCATCGTCGCGGCAATCGCGCCGCCGTAAGAAGCGCCGGCGATCACGGCTTTCTGTATTCCCAGGCGGTCCATCAAGCCAACGACGGAACGCGCCTGCTCGGCAATTGTGTACTGCGCATCCGCCGGCTTGTCGGAATAGCCGTAGCCGGGCAGGTCCGGCGCAATCGCGCGAATACCTGCGCGCGCGAACGGCGCCAGCACATGACTCCAGATCAAATTTGACGAGATGAAGCCGTGAATCAGAATGATCGGCGGAGCTTTTTCGTCGCCGGCTTCCTGATAATGGATGCGCACTCCGTTGACGCGCGTGAACCAGGAATACTCGGGGTTGTAAATGAAATCCAGGCTGTCGGGCCAACTTACATCGCGCGGGCGGATGAGCAATTTCGTGGCGACCGCACCGGCAACGACGCCTGAAAGACCGGCGAATAGGTAACGTTTCTTCATGGGGGAAGGGAATGTTAACCCGCGACCTGGCAGATCGAAAGCGTCGGCGCTGCCAGAGCGTGGCTCAATCTGTTCCGAGTACAACTGCAGGATGCACCGCGCCCTGGCTCGCGTCGAATCTTCCGACGGCAATCAGTTCACCTTCCAGTGTCAGGCGAATCGCGTCCCGGTCGTGCCACGAATCCGCTTGCTCGCGACTGATTCGCAGATCGATTCCGTGAAGAGTTCGTCGCGCCTGCTCTTCATCGAGTGCAATTGATGGAAAGTGCGAGAGTGCCGCGTCAGGTGAAATCAGAACTCTTTCCAACTCCGAAGCGGTCAGTTTCCCCAGCTCATCAAGCGTGACTGCCTGTTCGATTCCGAACCGACCCGCACGAGTGCGGCGCAACTCGGCGAGGTGTGCGCCCGTGCCCAGTTGCCTGCCGACATCTTCAGCGAGCACACGAACGTAAGTGCCAGCCGAACAGACGACGCGAATGCTCAAGTCCTGCGTGCCATCTTCATTTTGTTTCAGCAGCTGGCCTTCCGCCGGCAGGGCCGCAATTTCGTGAATCGTGACGCGAATCGGCTGACGTTCAACTTCCTGTCCGCGCCGCGCAAGCTCGTAAAGTTTTTGGCCCGCGATCTTTTTCGCAGAATACATTGGCGGCGTCTGCTCGATTTCGCCGCGCAGCGAGGTGATCGTCGCTTCAATTTCCTCTTTGCGTAAACTTTGGGGGCTTGGCGACTTTGCGTGAAATTCGTTTTCGACCGGTTGCCCAGTCACATCACCAGTGTCAGTCGCGTACCCCAATCGGATTGTCGCCTCGTACTCTTTCTCTGCGCCGCTGAGGAACTGCGCGAGCCGCGTCGCTCGCCCGACCAGCACCACCAACACTCCAGTCGCAAACGGATCGAGGGTGCCCGTGTGCCCAACTCTTTTCTCACCGATGATCTTTCGTACCCGCGCCACGACGTCATGCGAAGTCATGCCCGCAGGCTTGTCGATGATGAGCGCGCCGTTCACGTTGTCATTGTAATCTCTGTGTTCCTCCGTGTCCTCTGTGGTTAAATAAACGATCATTTACCACAGAGGTCACAGAGGAAAGCAAAAACGGCACGGCGAGGAAAACGTTCCGCTCGATCCGGCAAAAGCCCGCGAACGCGTGTTTCAGCGCGCAGCAAAACTGCTGGCGGCCAAGCAGCGGTCTGTCGAAGAATTGCGCGAGCGACTTCTCTCAGGACGCGGCGCAACCAAAGCAAACGTCGAAGAAGTGATCGCTCACCTGCGCGAGTACGGCTACCTTGACGACGCTAAGTTCGCGCAGAGCTATGCGTCACTTCGCCTGCGCGAGCGACCGATTGGAAGGCGGCGGTTGCAAAGAGATTTGTGGCTGAAAAAAGTCGATAAGCAAACCGCGGAAACGGCTCTCGACGAAGTATTCGAAGCAACTCCCGAGGCAGACTTAATCGATCGCGCGATTGCCAAACGCGTTCGACTGCGGGGTAAACCAAAGACACGTGAAGATGCGAAGAAGCTCTTCGATCACTTACTGCGGCAGGGTTTTGAGTTTGAATTGGTCAGCGAGAAAGTGCGGGCGTTATTGAAGAGCGAAGTCGACGAAACAAAGACTTAGTTTTCAATCCAGGCAACGGGAACGGGAGACACTAACTGGAATGCTGGACCGGACTTGGAAACCAGCGGCGTGACGTCGCCGGATTCGGTATCAACCAACAACAGAGAGGCGGGCGCGTCTCCCACCACCATCAATCTCGTGGAAGAATTGATCAGCATTCTGGCGGCCGGTGAAAATGTCTGGCCGATATGAGCCGATCTTTGTCGCTGCCAGTTGGCGGGGTTTAGGTAAAACAAGTCGCTGCTGTCTCTTGAGTTCTCTTCGATAAAAAAGGGCACGCAGCTCTGCGGGGCAAAGCCGACAAATCGACAAATGGAACACGGTCCCGAAGTTGGATTGACGGTCTTCAGATTCTCGAGGCTTTTCGCGATGAGGATTTGTCCTTCCTCGGATCGCAGTAATGCAGCGCCCGTCTTGCAAACTCCCTCCACCGACCACTTTTTCTCCGTGTCCACCAACGTTACTGAGTCACCGACTGTAGCCAGCGTCATGGTGTTGGGTTTTACGTCGCTGGTTCGTTTTTGCGACGGTCCAAACCGAACGAAGATCAGCTTGTCCGGCGCGACCCACTGCGGGCATCCGGTGTCGGCGGGTGCGGCGCCTACATCGTTCCACACCAACGTTTCATGGCCTTCAACGTCGGAAACATATAGTTTGAGTGAGCCGTTGCCGCGTTGTTTGTAGCTAAACCGCTTACCGTCCAGCGACCAGGCGAGACAAAAGTTTTCGCCTTTGACAAGAGATTTAACTTCGCCAGTGTGCAAATCGCGCAAAAGCACCTCATCTTTGGTCGCGTAAACGAGAAGTGTTTGCGCAGGATTCGCCGCGGCCTCGAAAATCCCGGAGCTGACTGTGTTGTAATTGAGAGAGTCGTTCGGCCCGCCGGTTAGCTCAATCAAGCTTCTTTCCGTCGCACTGTCGCCGGATAAGATCAGCAAACGGCCTTTGAATTTGGGTCCGGCCGGAGCGGTCTTTTGCGAACAAGCCGCGAGTAACGCGCAGCAGACAATAGCGCCTATGATTTGAAAACGAATCGAACGCAACAGTTTGGACCTGAGCCAGAAGTATCGTCTCGCGCAACGGATCGATCAAGTGGACGGTTTTGAGGTCAGTACCGGGAGCGGTAGCGACCGGGTCGCGACTTGCGCAAGGCGCGAGATTGATGAAGGCATCACCCGGTTGCTACCGCTCCCGGTACTGACTCCGTTGTACTCGCATGCTAAACTTTTGATTTCATGATGACGGGCAACGAGATTCGGGAAAAATTCCTTGAGTATTTCGAGCGGCACGGCCATACCCGTGTGCGCTCCAGCCCGCTTCTGCCCGCGAACGATCCGACGTTGCTCTTCACCAACGCCGGCATGAACCAGTTCAAGGACGTGTTTCTCGGGAACGAGAAGCGCGACTACGTCCGCGCCTGCTCTTCGCAGAAGTGTCTGCGCGCCGGCGGCAAACACAACGACCTGGACGAGGTCGGCAAGACCGCGCGGCATCAAACTTTTTTCGAGATGCTCGGAAATTTCAGCTTCGGCGATTACTTCAAAGAAGACGCGATTAAATTTGCGTGGGACCTGCTGGTCAACGAATTCAAGCTCGATCCGGCGCGCATGTGGTTCACCGTCTTCGAAGGTGACGCCGAAGTTGGCCCGGACGAAGAAGCGGAAAAATTTTGGCAGCAAGTGGGCGCGCCGAAGGAAAGAGTTCTGCGCTTTGGCCGCAAAGATAATTTCTGGCAGATGGGCGAGACAGGTCCGTGTGGCCCATGCAGCGAGATTCATTACTACATGGGCAACGATCCGAGCGACGCGGCGAACTGTGCCGCGAATGTGAACGGCCCAGGCGACACGATCACCGAGATCTGGAACCTCGTTTTCATGCAATTCGATCGCCAGAGGATCGCCAAGATGGGTGCAGGCAAGGTGACCATTACCGACGAGTACACGCTTCAACCTTTGCCTGCTCCCTCAGTCGATACCGGTATGGGCCTCGAACGCCTGTGCGTCGTGTTGCAAGGCGTGAAGTCGAATTACGAAACTGATCTTTTTCAACCAATCATTCAGTTCGTTAGTTATCTTTGCGGCATTCCCTACAGCGCGACTTCTGATCAAGGGTTTGCAATGCGCGTGATTGCTGACCACGCGCGCGCGACAGCGTTTTCCGTTGCCGATGGGATCGTTCCCGGAAACGAAGGAAGAAACTACGTATTACGGAAGATTATGCGGCGTGCCATATATCATGGCCGTAACGGTCTGAGTTTAACAGACCCGTTCTTCCACGAAGTCACAAATTATGTTTGCGAATTGATGCGTGATGCCTACCCGGAGCTTGAAGCATCACGCGAGGTGATTGAGCGAGTCGTTAGGTTGGAGGAGCAGAGGTTCAATACCACTCTTGAGACGGGCCTTCAGAAACTGAATAGCTTCTTTTCGAAATTTGAGCCACAACGGCGCAAGATAATTGAAAGATGGGAAAGACAAGGGAGCTCTGAGGACGATCTTAAGCGTATTATCACCTTGGAAGAGCGCAAACAATCTAGTGAAGCGGAACTCTTCAAAGAACTCGCGAAGCTTTACGACACTTTCGGGACGCCTCCAGATCTGGCCCGTGTGTCCGTTGAGCGGAACCTGAACAGGAATTATTTGATCAAGAGATGGGCTCAAAACCTCCAACCGGACTTTCTTTTCGTTGGCCCAAACGGTGATTTAATTGTCATAGAGTCGAAGTTTTACGAACATTTCGATGCCGCGCTTCAGGAACTCCAACAGGGAAGCACAATTGGAAAGACCGAACAGAAGACCAAATCGAAGCCGATTTATGCGAAGATCGCCAATCGCGTTCAGTCTCTGTTTCGCGGTTACGAAACCACGCGAGTTGATGACGCGAAGGTGCTTGCACTTATTTGCGGCGACGAAGAAGTTCAGGAATTGAATGAAGGCGAAGACGGTGGCGTGGTTCTGGATCAGACACCTTTCTATGCGGAAAGCGGCGGGCAGGTGGGTGATATGGGGCATCTATTTGCGTCCGCCAACAACGAACAGTCCGGACCTCTGATCGCAACAGTGACTGATACTTATTCGCCGGTTCAGGGGCTAATCATTCATAAGGTCAGAATCGAAAAGGGCTCAATCAAAGTTGGCGACACAGTCACTGCCGAAGTCGATGTGGAAAAGCGTGACGCGACGCGGCGCAATCATACGGCAACGCATCTTGTGCACGCGGCTTTGCGTGAAGTTTTGGGTGCGCACGTGAAGCAAGCGGGCTCAGTCGTCGCGCCGAATTACCTGCGCTTCGACTTCAATCACTATCAGCCGCTGACGGAAGTCGAGGTGAAAGAAGTCGAGCGGCTCGTCAACGAACAAATCTTGCGCAATGTGAAGGTCGATACCGAGGTGATGCCCGTCGAAGACGCTATTCGCGCGGGCGCGATGGCGCTTTTCGGCGAAAAATATGCGGGGCTAATGCGCGTGCTGACGGTGCCGGGATTCTCGAAAGAGCTATGCGGCGGCACGCACGTGCGCGCGACGGGCGACATCGGCGTCTTCAAAATCACCAGCGACGAATCAATCGCTTCGGGCGTGCGCCGGATCTACGCGATCACCGGGTTCGATGCTTACGAACGTTTCCGTGAAGACGAGAAGTTGATCGAGGAAGCGACGGCGAACTTGCGCACCTCGCGCGCGGAACTGCCGAAAGTCATCGGACGATTACAGGATGAGTTGAAGAAAGCTCGACGCGAAGCTGAAGAATTGAAATTGAAGATCGCCAGCGGCGCAATCGGCAGTGCTGCTTCAAATGGCGACGAGGCGCGAGAAGTTGCGGGCGTGAAGGTGCTGGCGCGTGAAGCCAGTGGACTCGACGCGGCCGGCATGCGTCAGCTTTCTGACACGCTCCTCGCGCGGATCAAATCGGGAGTGGTCGTGCTGGGCCGCACAAACGATGGCAAGGCTTCTCTCATCGTGCGCACTTCCGACGATCTCACGAAGAAAGTTCCGGCTGGTCAGGTCATTAAAGAACTCGCGCCAATCATTGGCGGCCGTGGCGGCGGCAAAGCCGACATGGCCGAAGGCGGCGGCAGCCAGCCTGAGAAACTCGCCGAAGCTTTGCAGGCGAGCTATGGGGTGATTGAGCGGATGCTCAAATAAGATTATCCGCAGATTACGCAGATTTCGCAGAAAGAATTGGACGCTAACTCCCACTCGTCAAAATCATTGCGTTCGCAAGCCTCGGCTCGTAGAATCCCTTCAACTCAAATCATTTCTTGGCTCCCGGGAGAACTGCCATGAGCGACGAAAGCAGCGAAATCAAGTATATCGATTTCGAAATCAGTGTGCGCCATGAGGATGGTGACGAATATGTCGCCCGCGCCAAGTCCGGCCGGGGAAAGGCCGAAAATCGCTTCACCAACCCATTCAATGAAGACAAGCGAAAAGTTGTCAGGTCCACGCTGACTGCGGCCGCACTCAGATCGTCATCTGCCACACGCAAAACCAAGATGCGCAGTTCGGCTGCTCCCGAAGTTCGCGAGATGAAAGACTTCGGAGCACTTCTCTTTCAGGAAGCTGTCAAAGGTCCGGTGCGTGAGTTCTATCAAAAGTGTCAAGCGCAGGCGGACCGCGAAGGGGCCGGCATGCGTTTGCGGCTCACTCTCGATCAGTCGGTTGAGGATTTGCCCTGGGAGTTTTTGTGTCTCAACGATGACTTCATGGCCCTGAACCCGCGTAGCCCGGTGGTGCGCTACATCGAAGGAGCGGCATCCTGTTCGCTGGTGAAGGTTGAGTATCCGTTGCGCGTGTTGGTGGTGATTGCCAAGCCTTCGGATGAAGTGCCCCTCGACACTGATGCCGAGAAAGAATCCATCACGTCAGCGTTGAAGCCACTCACAGACCAGGGCGTGGTCCACCTCAGTTTTATCGAAGGAAACAATACCTGGGGAAAACTGATGAACGCGTTGTTGCCGAACCGCACTAACATTTTGCATTTCATCGGCCATGGCGCATTCGACGAAACGAACAACGAAGGCGTTTTGATCATGGCTGACGAGGATGGCAAGACTCAGCTTGTCGACAGCGAGCGTCTGCGCGTGCTGGTGCAGGGCCGATCGCGTCTGGCTTTGATTCTGCTCAATTCCTGTTTAGGCACCCAGGGCGGCGATGCTCAGCCTTTTTCCAGCGTCGCGGCCGGACTGGTAAAGTCGGGAATTCCCGCAGTCATCGCGATGCAATTTGAAATCAGCGACGATGCGGCGCGCGAAATCTCCGAAGCCTTTTACACCTCGCTTTCGCTGAACATGCCGGTTGATGCGGCGCTTACCGAAGCGCGTCGCAGAATCTTTCTTTTCAATCGGAACAGTCTGGAGTGGGCCACGCCGATCCTTTACATGCAGGTGACGGACGGGCAGCTTTTCGAGTTCAAAGGGGCGCGGCCGCGAACGGCCTCGACAACGCAACCGGTGAAGCCGGCTTTCGAGACCAACGCCGCCAAGCGTTACGCAGAAGGAGAAGCTGCAATGGAGCGCGGTGATTGGGCAGCTGCAGTGATTGCCTATCGCGGTGCGATGGTTTATGTACCAAATTATCGCGATGCGGGTGAGAAGCTTTCAATCTGCGCGAGTCGCAGCAATGCCGCGATGCTGTTCGAAAAAGCGAAGCGTGCGATTGCGGTAAAGGATTATGGCCCGGCGCTTCAGGCACTGAGTGAAGCGATTAAGCTTGATCCGACGCTGGATGTAGCCGAACTTCGTGAGACTGCGGAGTGTGGCGAGAAGTACCAGCGCGCAATTTTCGCACTACAGCAAAGAAACCGAGGAGCGGGCATCGATTTGCTGCGCGAAGTTGTTAGCGTGCGGGCGGATTTCGAAGACGCCGCCCAGCGGCTCGAGGACTTGGCGGCAGACGGGAACGGATTATTGGGTCAGTCGCCCACGAATGCATTGGTTCCCAGCGAACCGCAGGGAACGCCGGAGGAGCAGGCCGGTTGGAAAGATCGTTTGAAGCAATTGGGCAGTTGGGTTACGGCAACACCGGAAGTGCAGTACCAACGCCCGCCGGGAACTGAACCGGCGGAGCCCTCAAACGAAAAAGACTATTTCGACAAGGGGCGGGAACTCTGGAATAACTGGTTCCGATCGAAAAATCCCACAACGCCGCTTCCTGAGATAACGCGTCAGAAACCAGCGCCTCCCATAATGCCGCCACAGAAAGAGGTATCACCTCCGCCGGTTACGCCCGCGCAAACACAACCAGCGTCTCCGCCAGTGACCCAACGGAAAGCAGAACCGTCACCGAATCCGAAAACTCAGCAGCCGCGTGGTTCGGTAGCGACACAAACACCTGCGGATCACATACTTGAGTCGCGCATCTATCAAACTGGGCTTATTCCGAAGTTTGTAGCCGAGGCGATTAGCCAATATTTCTTCAGCCAGGGTTGTGAAAGCCAGATACTGGCGAAGGGCGGCGCTTGGGTTGCTCAGGGTAGGAAAGCCGAGCTTCGTCAAGCGGCCGACACGGGCCTTGCGGCGACCGTTGTCATGGAACAATCAGTTGCGCGGCTGAGGGTTTCAATCGGTGGCGGCGCATGGATCGAGCAAGGCAGTTCGGTTGCGGCGGGCGCGGATGCCGCTGCTTCGGTGATCACCGGACCGGTCGGCTTGGGGCATCAGCAAGCATTAATCAATATTTTGTGGGGCATCGTTGAAGGATTTGTGACGCGGAGCGGCGGACGTCGAATTGCTTAGGAGGTATTATTCAGCTTCGATACTCTGATGGGTAATAGAACGATTCGCCGCGTCGAATGAAAGCGGCAAGCTTCAGCCAAAGCACCCGTTCCTCTTCCAAATCGTTCGGCATTTTTAGATTGAAGCGTCGCAGAATGTTGCCGCGGTAGTAATCGAAAGCCGTGCGCATCGCATTGCCTACGGCGCGCGCCGACGCGATCGCGGCCCGATACGCGCCGTAGCCAATCACCGCTAGTACGAACACAAGCACAAGCGTCAAACCGGCAACGGCGGGCTTGTGATTCGGCAACCACGCGACCCACTGAGGCACGCTTGAGTTCGGGCGCACCGGATTCCAACCAGCCAGAATTGCAACAATCACGACTGCGAACTCAACTGCGAATACATAAATCAGCAGCGACAAATTCAACAAGCCACTCATCGTTGCGAAGCTCGCCTTCAGCCCGTCCGCTTTCTCCGCTTCAAGTTCGGCCGACAGCCGCGGCCAGAATACGGCGGCATCCATTGCGTAGCGCTCGAATGGATACTCTTCGGCAACGGCGAGCGTGTTCGCGAGTTCGGTAGCTCCGACCCGATCGATATCAACCGGCAGATCCGGCGCCGTGGGAGTCGACTCAAGCTCCTCATGCAACGCTTGCGTTTCCTGTTTCAATTTATCAATCAAAGCGTCGCGTTCAGTTTCCGTGACCGGTTTCGCTTTCTCTTCGCCGTTGATGTTTTCCAGTAGCACGTTCTGCGAGACGAGGAACAGGTACTGACGCCGCAGCGTGCGAAGTTTCGTGTAGAGCTCGACGTTGCGTCTGCGATTTCGCGTCAACCAGGGTTGGAAAAAAGGACGAACCATCGGAAGGTTGCCCTGGTAAAGTCTCAGCACGCGCACTGAAAGCGCCGACAACAATACGCCCAAAACCAACGGCAAAAGAATTAGTTGAAAGAAGCTTGCATTCAGAATCATGAGAACCAGATCGGTAGCGCTGGTTGCATGAGGTATGTCGCCGGTCAGGAGCTGTGGCACCGGGCGACCCAGAATCGGTCCAATGATGAATAGGTGCAGGAGGACGAAACCGACCGCCGGAAGAAAGTACCAGAAGAAGAACGCGCTGTTCAGAGGGTTCTTCAGCCAGTCGCGGACGACGCTGCCTGCTTCGTTGAATATGCTTGACGAAATTCCCAGCATGACTGTTTAGAGTACCGACTTCAGTCGGCATCGGAGTTGGCAAAAGCCCGACTAAAGTCGGAACTCTGAACTCCTCATTTCTTTGAAGACCCCAGCAGGATCGCGCCATAGTCTTTCAGCTTTACATACTTGCCGCCAAGTTGATCGAGGGTCGGTCCGGGGCCATGAACCGTCTCAACCACTGTCAGTCCGCGAGTGACTCCTTCGACCAGGATTCCAATCGGCAATCCATTAACCGTTATCACTAGTACACGTTCAGGACTTTTGCGCGCCAGTGTTAGGGCTGCTTTAGTATCGAGACTGTCGCGCTCCACCGCCGAAGCAATGTTGAAGCGCAAGGTGCTCAGATGAATCTCCGCCGAAACGGCTTTCGTTAACTCGCTGAATCGAGCAACGCCCCACGAACCATCGCCCATTCGCACCACCAGATGCCACCACGGCTGACCTCCCAACGCGTTGAGAGCGGCAATCGCCTGGCCCACGGTGGCCTCGCCCTTGACGGCGATGAATCGGTTCTTTTCTTTATTCAGCGTTTCGTCGGAGATTGGCATGTCCAGCGTTTTTGAGAGAATCCGAAGATTAAGAACTTCAACCGGCTACCGCGCGCCGATTCTAGACTTTTCCAATTTGATTGGAAAGAAAGTTTTCTGCGCTGCGCACATGCTCCGCGCGAAAACCAACTCCCACCAGCCGCGCCGGGATCCTCCGCAGAAAAGGCCAGCGATTGAATAGCTTCATCGGCCACGGCAGACGAAAATCAGGATTGCCGAGGACGCGGCGGATTACATTATTCTGCAAAAAGACCTGCAACCCTTGCGTCATCCGTGTTGGGAAGCCACGACGGAACTGCACGCGCTGAAGATCAGCGACCGATACAGTGTTGCGTGACAGCCGTTCAGCGAGAATGTTTGCGGCGGCCACCGCGTCCTGAATCGCCAGATTAATTCCCACACCGCCAATCGGCGACATCGCGTGCGCGGCGTCCCCAATGCAGAGGAGACCGGGACGATGCCACTTGAGCAGGCGATCGATTCGGACTGTCAACAACTTGATGGGCTCCCAATCGCTCAGTTCATTCACGCGATCACGCAGAAACGGCGCGACCGAAAGAACGTCGGCGCGAAACGCATCAATGCCTCGCTGCTTGATGTTTTCGAACTCGCCTTTGCGAATCAAGTAACCACACTGCCAATAGTCGCCGCGATTCAACATGACCATCATCTTGCCTTTGACGATGCGTCCCAGCGTTTGCTCGCCGTCTGAAGGCTTGCGCGACACATGAAACCACAGCACGTCCATTGGCGCGCCGAACTTCTCAACCGCAAGGCCGCCTTTCTCGCGCACGATGGAGCCGCGTCCATCCGCGCCGACAATCAGATCGGCGCGCACTTCGAAATCTCCGTCGGGCGTCTCAGCCTTGACGCCGACAATGGAGCCTTCCGATTCGAGCAGATCGACAACTTCGGCGCGCATCATCAATTTGAAAGTCGCGTATTGCTTCGCATGCTCCACGAGAAAATCGAGGAAATCCCATTGCGGCACCAGCGCGATGAATTTGCACTTCGTCGGCAGATGCGAAAAGTCGGCGAGCTTCACGAACTCTTCGCCGATTTGCCCGCCCAGCTCACGGACTTCCTGATGTGGCAGTTTTAGGAACTCTTCAAGCAGACCCAACTCGTGCATTACTTCCAGCGTCGACGGATGCACGGTGTCGCCGCGAAAATCGCGCAGAAAGTCTGCGTGCTTTTCGAGCACCACGACATCGACACCGGCGCGGGCCAGCAGAAATCCAAGCATCATTCCCGCCGGGCCGCCGCCGGCGATGCAACAGCGAGTGTCTATGTTTTTCGCGCCACGAACAGACATACAAGACCGAACGGAATAACAATAATCACTTCACGCAACGACGCGCGTTGCGACCACGGGTACCCGAACACTTCAAAACGAAACGGTTCGAACAGTCGATACACATGCAAACTGCCAATCGACAGGTGCAGCACCCCCGACAGGAGGGCTGCCGATCGTTGCCAGCTCAATCGCACGATCGCGATGAGATTGATTATGATGAATGCAGTGTAAATCAGTAAGGACGCTGCACTGTCGAGCTTCGAAAAGTCCCAGCTCCCAACGGCGAACCCGCTCCCGGTCTCTAGCCTGTAGTAATGACAAGACCAGTGCGGCATCCAGGAGCAAGCCGCCAAACCAAAGAATACTCGAAGCCACGACTGGCGCATGGCGGGATCAACCTTCAAAGACCAGCTCCTGTCTTGCGATTTTACGTGTTTTCACAAATTGATAAATGCCGCCGCCGAAGAAGCTATAGAAAAAGCCGACCCAAAACAGCGAATAAAAATAGAGAAGCACCGCGGCCAGCGCTGGAGCGAGGGCGCACAAACCAAACACGATCAGTACCGCGGTAACGATCCAATTGAACTCTACGCGGTTAACGACGAACTGATAGGATTTCGTAGCCAGGTTCCGCCACCAACGCCAGACTGTCGGAAAGCCCCAGAAGCAAGCCCAGAACATATAGCCGTAGATCAAGGCGCCTAACACCACGCCGAAAATCAAAGCACCGAGCGGTTGGCTTCCGCTATCAGGGATCGTAGAAATCTGAATGAGCAAAATGATTGCGCCGACGGGAAGGCCGACGGCGCCGGCAATCCAATTGCGTCGCATGATCGCTCTGGCTCGCTCAGGCGAAAGTGGGGTGGGCAGGACAAGTGTCTGCGCCGCATCCGTGACGCGCGGAGTGAGCGGCACAGTGGCTGCTGGATCGTGATACGACGCCGACAGCAACTGGCCATCGGCAATGCAAAAACTGAGCGACTCGTCAGAATAAGTTCGGTTGCATTGGGGGCAGCGCTTCATAGCCGGGGTGGTAACTTCTATATCTGAGGTCTCGCAAAGTCAATACCGGCTCGACCCGGCAAAACTACAAAATCTTCGCGTCTGCGTGTATGATTTGCGCGCTTTTCAACCCCAACAATTCATCGGAGGAGCATTTCATGCGAAGAACGACTTTGCTAATTCTGTCTTTCGCGTTCGCCATCGTCTTAATCGGCTGTTCCAAGACAGAGACAACTAACAACAGCAACTCAAACATGAGTACTGGTGAAAAATCCATGGCCACCCCGAAGACCGAGATGGCTTCGAACGCGGGCGATAAGATTGGCGTGCCGGAGTGCGATGACTTCATCGCCAAGTACGACGCGTGTGTTTCCAACAAAGTACCGGAAATGGTTCGCGCGCAATACAAGGATGCAATCGCGCGTTGGCGCAGTGAATGGCGAAAGTTGGCGGCCGATCCCGCTACGAAAGCCCAGTTGGCCGCGACTTGTAAACAGATTGCCGAGCAGCAGAACGCAGCCTTAAAGTCGTTCGGCTGTAGCTTCTAATTGTGTCCGCCAAACTTAAGTTTGTCGCAGTCATCGCGAGGTTTGCAGGGCTGCCAGAAGGTTCTGAACCGCCGCTGACGGCCGGCATGATGCAAATCTCAGCATTTGTTTGCAGCGGCGCGTCCAGCACTTGATCGCGGCGGACGATACTGCTGTTGACGAAGATGTTCACGTGCTGGCGCACTGCACCCTGTTCCGTCAGCACGCGATCTCGCAAACCCACGTACCGCTCCCAGAGTTCGCTTAACGCATCACGAACCGTCGCGGGCGCGGCGTCGATCTTAATTTCCGCGTCGCCCGACGTGAACTCTGTTAAGTAACCCGCGATTTGAAAAGTGACCATTGCTGGGTGCGCGAGCATTCTGCTCGCCCTTGTTCTTCTGCAACCTCGCGACGTTCAGTTTATACTGACACCGCATCTTCTACCTTGAATGGCCCGCGCGAGTCAAAAACTGGCTGACGAGCAATTGAAAGAACGCGTGCGCGCGTTTTGGCAGGCGCATCCGTGCGGCATGAAGTTCAGCGACGCGGAGATTGGCGCCCGCGAGTTCTTTGAGCGCATCGAAAGGCATCGCTACGCGAAGGAATGGCACATTCCGGCAGCCGCGGATTTCGCCGGCGCGAGCGGATTGCGCGTTCTGGAAATTGGTTGCGGCATGGGAACCGACGGCGCGCAGTTCGCAAAGGCGGGCGCCGATTACACTGGAGTCGATCTGACGGAAGCGGCGATCGAGCTGGCCCGGAAACGCTTCGAGCTGTTCGGATTGAAGGGCACGCTGCAAGTCGCGGATGCAGAAAATCTGGATTTCGCTGACGAATCATTCGACGTCGTTTACTCGCATGGCGTCTTGCATCACACGCCAGACATCGCCGCCGCTGTCCGGGAGATTCATCGTGTGCTGAAGCCAGGCGGCCGCGCGATCGTGATGCTGTATCATCGCGGCAGCTACAACTATCGCGTTGGCATTCGCATCTTGCGACGTGCGGGCGCCAGCCTTTTGAAAAGCGAAGCCGGAATCAAACTGATCAACGTGCTCACCGGCGAACCCATCGACGCTCTGCGGGAGCGGGCTGCCCTGATGCGCGCGACGACGAATGGTCACTTGTCCGCGGCCGATCTGCTTAACGAGAGCACGGACGGCGCCGGCAATCCGCTCGCGCGCGTTTATTCACGACGCGAAGCGCGCGAACTGTTCAAGGATTTTCGTGAGGTCGAGTTGCGCCCCTTTTTTCTGAACAAACGATTCATTCCGATCGTCGGAAATCTTTTGCCGCGCTCGATTGAATCAGCGCTCGCCTCGCGCTGGGGCTGGCATTTGTGGATTTATGCTACGAAATGATCTTTGTACTTTGAACTTTGTGCTTTGACTATGTCCCGGAACTCACGGCCGCGAAAACACCAAGCACAAAGTACTAAGCACCAAGCACCAAGTACATGCGAAGCATCTTAATCACCGGTGGCGCGGGTTTCATCGGCTCGCATCTTGTCGATCGCTTAATGTCGGAAGGCGATTGGCGGGTCACTGTCGTTGACGACTTCAACGATTTTTATTCACCTTCGATCAAGCGCGAAAACATCAGCGAGCATTTGCCGAATCAGAATTTCAAATTGATGGAAGCCGATATTCGCAATGGTGACGCGTTAGAAAAGGCATTCGCCGACACAAGGTATGACTGCGTCGTGCATCTGGCGGCGCGCGCGGGTGTGCGACCTTCGTTGAAAGAGCCGCGCCTGTACGTTGAGACAAACGTCAATGGAACGCTCAAC
The DNA here is from genome assembly GCA_036001745.1 of Pyrinomonadaceae bacterium. Taxonomy (GTDB): domain Bacteria; phylum Acidobacteriota; class Blastocatellia; order Pyrinomonadales; family Pyrinomonadaceae; genus UBA11740. The sequence goes on along the minus strand of DASYTZ010000096.1, from coordinate 6,848 downwards.
CTGCTCGAGCTGGCGCGAAAGCATAGTGTCAAACAGTTTGTGTTTGGCTCATCTTCTTCCATCTACGGTGTCAATCCGAAAGTTCCATTCAGCGAGGACGATCCAATTTTCAATCCGATCTCGCCTTACGCGGCGACGAAGGCCGCGGGTGAGTTGATTTGTCACACCTACTCGCATCTTTACGACATGCGAATTATTTGCCTGCGATTCTTCACCGTGTACGGCGCGCGACAACGACCCGACCTTGCGATTCACAAATTCGCAAAACTGATCAGCGAAGGGAAAGCGATTCCGGTTTTTGGCGACGGCACAACGCGTCGCGATTACACTTACATCGACGACATCATCGCGGGCGTGCGGGCCGCGATCGACTACGACGCGAGCGATTACGAAGTAATTAATCTCGGCGAGTCGCGAACCGTCGAACTGCGCGAACTGATTTCGCTCATCGAAAAGGAACTCGGCACACGCGCTGGAATCGATTGGCAGCCACCGCAGCCGGGCGACGTTCCGCAGACCTTCGCCGACATTTCAAAGGCGAGAAAGTTGCTCGGGTACGATCCGCAAACACAAATTGAGACCGGCCTCAAACGGTTCGTCGAATGGTTCAAAGCGAATCAAACTCGGGAAAAGACACGCGTCCAAACGTCCTAGCGCCGCTCGTTCGCTGGCTACGGTACGCATCGACTACTGCAATGCCGCATCATTCAGTTAAAATGCCTCGGTTCGAGGAGGCGCGGATTTGATCACAACCGAAATCGAGGCCAGGCCACGTCTGACCGAGCGCACGCCGCGCGACAGCGAAGCGCCGGAAATCTCTATTTTCCTGCCCGTTTTCAACGAAGAGCCAAACCTGCGGCCGCTGCATGAGAAGCTGGATCGGTCGCTGGCGCAGCTTGGCCGCGCCGCGGAAATCATCTATGTCGATGATGGTTCTTCCGACGGCAGTTTGACAGTACTGCGAGAAATCGCGGCGCGCGACCCGCGCGTGCGCGTGATTGCGTTGCGCCGCAACTATGGCCAAACGCCGGCGATGGCCGCCGGCATCGATGCTGCTCGCGGCGAAGTTTTGATTCCGATGGACGCCGACTTGCAAAACGATCCGGCGGACATTGCACGCCTGCTCGATAAGATCGACGAAGGCTATGATGTCGTTTCCGGCTGGCGAAAAGCTCGCAAGGACCCTTTGATCACCCGCAAGATTCCATCGCAGATTGCGAACTGGCTGATTTCGAAAATCGGTGGCGTGCCGCTGCATGATTATGGCTGCTCGCTGAAGGCTTATCGCCGCGAATCGCTCGCTGATGTTCAGCTCTATGGCGAGATGCACCGCTTCATTCCGATTTACGCGTCGTGGTCGGGCGCGCGCGTGACCGAAATCCCAGTCGAGCATCACCCGCGCACGATGGGCAAATCGAAATATGGTTTGTCGCGCACAATCAAAGTCGTCTTCGATCTGATGACGATCAAGTTCATGGCGTCGTATCAGACCAAGCCGCTCTATGTCTTCGGCTGGGCCGGCTTGCTGACCTTTGCGGTGTCGCTGATCTGCGCTGTGTTCGCATTTCTCATGAAGTTCGCGAGCTGGCCGCATCACGCTGATTTCATTCAAACGCCGTTGCCGGTTTTGACGATGGTCTTGCTGGTGCTCGGCGTCCAGTTCTTCCTGATGGGATTATTGGCTGAGATGCTCGTGCGCACGTATCACGAGTCACAGGCCAAACGCATTTATGCGATAAGAGAACGCATCGGCTTCGATAATGATTAACGACATGCGCGTGTCTGCTCACTGCCCACTGCTCACTGCTCACTGATTCTATGTGTGGAATTGCCGGTTGGGCCCATCTGAATCCGCGTACACCGCCGCCTGACGGCGCGGAAGAGTTGTTGCGATCGATGTGCGATCGCATGGTGCATCGCGGGCCCGACTCAGAAGGTTACGTCATCGACGATGGGGTCGCACTCGGCATGCGGCGTCTGGCGATCATCGATCTCGTAACGGGCGAACAGCCGGTGTTCAATGAAGATCACAGCGTCGCGGTAATCCTCAATGGCGAAATTTACAACTATCGCGAGTTGCGCGCCGATCTCGAAACACGCGGGCACACTTTCCGCAGCGCCTCAGACACTGAAGTCCTCCCTCACCTGTACGAAGAATACGGACGCGGAATGGTCGAACATCTCAACGGGATGTTCGCGTTCGCGCTTTGGGACGATCGCCGCCGCCGCTTGTTCATTGCCCGCGATCGCTTTGGCGAGAAGCCGCTCTACTGGGGCGTTTTCGATAACACACTCTTGTTCGCGTCTGAGCCGAAGGTTCTGCTCGCGCATCCATCGGTCCGTCCCGATCTTAATTTGAACGCGCTGCGTCAATATCTTTCATTCGATTACGTACCGGCGCCGCTTTCGATTTACGAAGGTATCAACAAACTTCCCGCCGCGCATCACCTGACGCTTGAAGAGGGCCGCGTCGAAGTGCAGCGTTATTGGCAACTGAGTTACAAACCGCGGCCGTCCGTGCCGACGGTTGCGGAAGCAGCGTCGCAACTTCGCGATTTGTTGCAGGATTCTGTGCGCCTGCGACTAGTGTCCGATGTGCCGCTGGGTGTGCTGCTCTCGGGAGGCATTGATTCCTCGATGGTGACGGCACTGGCGGTGCGCGCTTCATCAGAGACGGTCAAGACGTTCTCGATTTCGTTCGCTGAAGCGTCGTTTGACGAGTCTCAATATGCGCGGAGGGTGGCGGAATTCCTCGGCACCGATCACCACGAAGAGCGATTCAGCGCCAGCCTTGCCGCAAATCTGGTCGGCGAAATCGGCGCCTGGCTCGATGAGCCGATGAGCGATCCTTCGCTGCTGCCGACGTACTTGCTTTCGCGGTTCACGCGCAAGCATGTGACGGTCGCGCTCGGCGGCGACGGCGGCGACGAAATATTCGCCGGTTATCCGATGTACTTCGGCCATCGCATGGCCCGCGCGTACGAACTGATTCCGCGCCTGCTCAGAACCGGACTCATCGAGCCGCTCGTGAATGCGTTGCCGGTGAAAACGAAAAATCTTTCGTTGGACTATCGCGCGCGCCGATTCGTGGCCGCGTCGCATTATGACGAAGTCGCTCGTCACCACGTTTGGTTTGGGTCGTTCATGCCACATGACCAGGACCTGTTGCTGACGGATGAAGTCAAACAATCGAGCGACGCCGACATTTATCGCGACGCGCGGCGGATGTTTGCCGAATGCGACTCGACGGATTTGACGGAGTGCATGCAAAGTCTCGACACGCAGCTCTATCTGGCGGAAGACATCCTGACGAAAGTCGATCGCGCCAGCATGGCCGTGAGCCTGGAAGTGCGCGCGCCGTATCTCGATCCCCGCGTCGCAGAGTTTGCTGCGTCGCTGCCATCTCGCTACAAATTGCACGGCTATACTTCGAAATACATCTTGAAGCGCGCGGCGAAGGATTTAGTGCCGGCTTTTGTTTGGCGGCGGGGCAAGAAAGGGTTCGGCGTTCCGTTTGCGAAGTGGCTAAAGGGCGAGTTGCGTCCACTGGCGCGCGATCTTTTGTCGCCGGAACGCCTGCGTCGCGGCGGTCTCTTCAATCCAGAGTACGTCGCCAAACTTCAGGATGAACACGAACGCGGCATTGCCAATCATCGCAAACTGCTCTGGACGTTGCTTTCTTTCGAATTGTGGCGCGAGAGTTTCGTCGAGACGCCAAGACGGATCGAGACGTCTTTGACCGCTCAGTAGGTCAGAACCGCCTGCGATAGCGGGCAGGCCATTGTGGAAACCAGCCGTAAAACCTCAATCGACAACCATCCGAACCTAGAGCGAGCGCACTTCGATCTGTGGAATTGGTGCCGCGCGCATGACTTTGCCGGCTACGATCCTTACGACGGTCTGAACAGCCGACTCTTTCAAGCCACACCGTTCAAAAACTCACACGTCGCACGCCTGGCATGGACGCAATTCTTCAAACGCTCACCAATTAACTTTCGCAAACTCGCCGGCGTGCCGCGCGAGCGCAACGCGAAAGGCATGGCACTGTTTGCGTTGGCGGCATTGGCCGATTATCGGCACAAGAGAACGAAAGAGGCTGAAGTCGAAGCTCGCGAGCTGCTCGATGATTTGATCGCGATGAGCTTGAAAGGATTCAAAGGCGCGTGCTGGGGTTACAACTTTGATTGGCAATCGCGCTCATTCTTTGCGCCGAAAGGAACGCCGACAATTGTGCCGACTGCATTCGCTGCGCGTGCGTTATGCGAAGCCGCCGAAGTAATCGATCGGGATGCGTATCTTCCCTACGCGCGGACGATCTGTGATTTCATTCTCAACGATCTGAATCGAACCGAAGAGACGAGCGATGAAGTTTGCTTCAGCTATTCGCCGCTCGACAGAACGCGAGTCTTCAATGCAAGTCTAATGGCCGGAGAAGTGCTCACGACCGTCGGCGGTTTATCCGGCGAAGAGAGTCTTTGCGACTTGGGAATGCGCGCGGCGCGTTTTGTTATTCGACGGCAGATGGCCGATGGATGGTGGCGGTATGGGGCTGACGGTCGTCAGAATTGGAGTGACAATTTTCATACGGCGTTTGTTCTGACAAGCCTCTCGCGAATGATCGAACATTGCGACGCGCGCGATGAACTTGAGCCGGCGCTCGTGCGCGGTTACGAAGATTGGAAAGAGCGATTCTTTCTCGTCAACGGTTGGCCGAAATATTTTCCCGATCGGCTTTACCCGGCAGATGCGCACTCCGCAGCCGCCGCCATCGTGACGTTGCTTGAATTACGCGGGCGTTTTCCAGGCACGGTGGAATTTGCGGAACAGATCGCATCATGGGCCATTGAAAATCTTTGTGGCCCGCGCGGCTACTTCTACTATCAAAAGCATCGCTTTTACACGAATCGGATCGAGTACATGCGCTGGTCTGAAGGCTGGATGGCTTATGCGCTGGCGCGCTTACGCGAAGTAAAAAGGAAAAAGGAAAAAGGAAAAAATGAAAAATGAGGAGGACTCCCATGGATAAGAACGTCAGAGACATCAGAGAAAGAACATTCGAGTTTGCAGTTCGCATAGTGAAACTGTGTCAACATCTCGACAAAACGCCTGGTGCGTGCAGGACCTTAAGCGGCCAGTTGCTGAGGGCGGGTACGTCGATTGGAGCGAACGTTGAAGAGGCTCAAGCCGGGCGGAGCCGAGCAGACTTCATCGGCAAGAATTCCATTGCGTTGAAAGAAGCACGCGAATGCCATTATTGGTTGCGGATTGTTATCGCAGCGAAGATCATGCCAGAGAAACAAATAGCGGAGCTAAAAGACGAGGCCGAGGAAATCAAACGCGTTCTCGGTTCGATAGTTGTCAGAACAAAGCGAAGCACTGTCTGATCGCTCTTCTTTTTGCCTTTTTACTTTTTCCTTTTGCCTTGTTCTATGCGCATTTGGATTGACTTGGCTAACTCGCCGCACGTGCCCTTCTTTCGCGCGTTGATTCCTGAATTCACCGCGCGTGGTCACAGCACGGAAATTACCGCGCGCGATTTTGCGCAGACCTTAGAGTTGGCAACAAAGGCCGGCATGCTGCCGCACGTGATTGGCAGTCATGGCGGCGGCAAGCTGACCGGCAAAGCGGGGAACCTCGCCGGGCGGGCCGCCGCGCTGCGCAAGTGGGCGCGTGATCGCGGATTCGATCTGGCCGTGAGTCATAACTCATACGCGCAAATCGCGGCCGCGGCAGCGCTCGGAATCAAGAGCGTCACGCTGATGGATTACGAGCATCAGCCGGCGAATCATCTTGCGTTCCGTTTGGCGTCGCGCGTGATTGTGCCGCGCGTATTCCCGGCGTCTGAGTTGAAAAAGTACGGAGCGTCGCTGCGCAAAGTGAAGCGTTACGACGGATTGAAAGAAGATGTTTACCTCGCGGACTTCACGCCTGATCCGGCGTTTCCGGAAACGTTGCGAAAACTCGGCATCGCAAGCGAAGATGTGCTCATTGTGGCGCGACCGCCGGCCCGCGAAGCGCTTTATCATCGATTCGAGAACGAATTGTTTGACGAGCTACTAACGCATCTCAGTTCTCTCGAGCAAGTGAAGATTATTTTGCTGCCGCGAACCAGCGCTCAGCGAGCTGAGTACGAGAAGCAAAGTCTTTCGAAGCTGATCATGCCGCGCGAGGCGCTGGACGGTGCTAATCTGATTGCGGCTGCCGACCTGGTTGTCAGCGCGGGCGGCACCATGAATCGTGAAGCCGCAGCGTTGGGTGTGCCCGCGGCAAGCATTTACGCCGGTAAATGGGCAGCGATCGACGAGGGACTGGTACGAGAGGGTTTTTTGCAGAAGATCGTTTCTCAGGCTGACATCGAATCGCTGGTAGTGCAGAAAAAAATTGGAAGAGATCCACGCGCCAACACGAACGCGCGCGCTAAAGTCGCCAAACTGATTCTCGATGAAAGCTGAGCCCGCGAAATCCGAGACGACCGCACAGGCCGTGCGCGTGCCCGCGCGCGCGCCGCGCTGGGTGGTGCCGCTCGTGAAATTCGCACTCGCGATTAGCGACGTCGTCCTCGCGTCCCTGTCCTTCGCCGCGGCATTTTATCTGCGCCATCACGAATCGATTTTCTCTCGCGACGCGCAAGGCGCATTGGCCTGGAGCAGCGCCTTTGCTCCCTACGCAGTGCTCCTGCCGCTAGTAATTCCGATTCGATTGCTGCTGCTGCGCTACTACGACCTCTATCGAGTGCGTGGCGAATTCTCGTTCGTCGACGACGTGGCGCGCGTCTTCAAAGCGACGGCGATCGGTTCGTTGCTGATCGTTGCGGCGGCCTTCATGTATCGCGGCGGCGTCGCTTACCG
>DASYTZ010000095.1:0-19730 GCA_036001745.1 Pyrinomonadaceae bacterium | reverse complement strand
GAGCGGCTGACGTTTGCCGTACCTCCCAGTGCCTCAAGGCCTTTGACGTTACCCCCGATCACGACATTGTCGTAATAACAGTTGAGAGTGCCGACCGTCGTGTTCTGTCGAATCCCATCACCCGTCGTGTTTTCGATAAAGGTGTTTTTCACGGACACGTTGAAAGTGCCACTGCCCGCCGTGAGGTTAATCTCAATTCCATCGGAATTGGTACCATTACCCCTGAAGTTGAAGATCTGGCAATTCTCTATGTACACAGTTCGCCCCGACGTGAATCGGATGCCGTCGAAGCCCGTTCCCCCGCCATTGATCGACAAGTTGCGAAGGCGGACGATGCTGGTTTGGGGTGTGGCGCTTGCGCTGTCATTGATGTTCACGCCGTTCGTGCCGGCGGCGAGGATTGAGCCGAAGCCCGCGCCCGTCGTGCCGTCGATGGTGATACTTTTCGTGATGGTCACAGTGCCGAAACCACCTGGATCGAGAGTACTGATTTCGCCTTTATCAGCGGTCTTCGAAATCGCACCCGCATAGGTTTTGCAGGGCGCGGTGCGGCTACAGGGATTAACGTCGTCGCCGACGCCTGAAACCCAAGTGCGCGTCGCTTGCGCCTGGGCCAACGAGGTAAACGCGAACATAAAGGCCGCGATTACCATCAACTTAATAGTGAACCGAAACATGTTCATTTGGAGTCTCCTTTTTCTTCTGGTTGAAAGTTGGGTTGGCCGCCAGTAGAACACGGATGCCTTCCGGATCACTGTTGCCGCAAATCCCACTGTTAAAGCTCAATTGGTCGAGTAATAATTGCCAACAAGGAACACCGCCGTTTTGTCTTTGATGACGACTCTTGACTTCGCCCTCTTGCAAAAGAGGTCGCATACTTTAGCCGTAGTTGGAAACGTCGTCAAGGCTTTTTCTTAGTTAGCCATCCAAAGAGCAAACCGATCGTAAACACAGAACCTGTTCAGGAATGTGGAATAATCGAAGGGCTGACTTGGTCGGGCAATAGACGAAAAAGCAGCCGCATAGATACTCCAATTACGCGATGATGTCAATGAGTCATGAATCGCTGAATATAAATCGTTTGTTTCAGTTGCTACGGCGGCAGCTACGATTCCTTTTGCGAAACTGAGGTAAAGATAAGACGTGATCGACGAAGAGCGATCGCGCAGTCAAAGTGACGTGCCGGCACGTTCTTTAGGTGAGCTGACACACCTTTGAAACTCCTGATCGAGCCGGTCGATGCATTGGTTGCGTTCGAGATTAACCACCGCGAGTTCCTTGATCACCTCGTCTTTCTCCGCAACTGGGATTTGCTCGAACTCGTAAACCTTCTCCTGGATGTGCCAGAGCCGGCAGTCTGTTTCAGCTAATTGCGAAAACAGTTCGCCGATGCTACCCGAGAAGTCTGAAATCGCATTGCCGTCTTTTTTGTAGACTTTGTTCGCAGCGAACGTGAGCTTCTCGATCGGTATTCGTCCGGACATCGCGGCCGCCACAAACTCATCAATCTCATCCTTGAGCTGCTTCTCCTGCGCTTCCAGACTGGCGATCCGCTCCTCATCTTCTGTGTGCCAGAGTTTCAGCTTTACGGTGATCAGCTTATCGGCGAGCGTGCCAAGCGTCTCTGCCATTACTCGATTACTACTCCTTCGGTTCGACGTTGCGGACTATTCGGTGTGGGCGGTTTGCGCGAGTGGCGGGCGCTTCTCATCAAAACGCTGCGCGAAGTACTCAACCGTGCGACGAATGCCGTCCTGAAATGGAACCAATGGCGACCAGCCCAGCAGTTGCTTCGCTCTGGTGAGATCCGGACGACGCTGCCGTGGATCGTCAGCAGGCAACGGACAATAACGAATCTCTGGTTCCACGCCCACCGCACGCCCCACTTCAATCGCCAACTCGCGCATCGTGAATTCGTGGTCGTTTCCGACGTTAACCGGTTCGTGGATGCTGACCGAACCGTCCGTGAGATTCATCAAGCGCACCATGCCCTCGATCAGATCGTCCACGTAGCAAAACGAGCGCGTTTGTTGTCCGTCGCCGTAGATCGTTAACTCTTCACCGCGCAACGCCTGTACGATGAAATTCGAAATCACGCGGCCGTCATTCTCGAGCATGCGCGGGCCGTAGGTATTGAAGATGCGGATGATCCGCGTGTCCACGTGGTTCTGGCGCTGATAGTCCATCATCAACGTTTCCGCCAGGCGTTTCCCTTCGTCGTAACAACTCCGCAGCCCAATTGGATTCACGTTTCCCCAATAAGTCTCGGGCTGCGGATGCACTTCGGGATCCCCGTACACCTCGGAGGTTGATGCTTGCAGAATTCGCGCGCGCACGCGCTTCGCCAGTCCCAACATATTGATCGTGCCCATGACGTTTGTCTTCACAGTCTTCACGGGATTGTACTGGTAGTGAACGGGCGAGGCGGGACAAGCAAGGTTATAAATCTGATCGACTTCGAGAAGGATTGGCTCGGTCACGTCATGCCGCACCAGCTCAAAGCACGGATGATCGAGCAGGTGCGTCACGTTCTCACGCCGGCCCGTGAAAAAATTGTCGAGGCACAGAACTTCGTGTCCTTCGCCGATCAACCGATCGCAAAGGTGCGAACCCAGGAACCCTGCACCGCCCGTGACCAACACTCTCATGGCCGTCAAAATTACCTTTAGGTGGTTGAAATTGCAATAACGACATTTTCCCGGAACTGACTGAGAATCCGCGATTTGATACCGTTAGGCGTACCCCACGATCCGGCGAAAGATCGTGCTAATATCGGCTCACATCGCGCAAATCTGGGAGGTGCAGAATCGGCGGATCTAACAAACTGCGAAAGTTATTTGTAACCGGAGGCGCGGGCTTTATCGGGTCGGCGTTCGTGCGGCTCGTGCTCGAAGAGCTGCCGCACTGCGAAGTTGTCAATTTTGATGCGCTGACTTACGCCGGAAATTTGGAGAACCTGGAGGGCCTCGACGAGTCCAGACATCACTTCGTCCATGGCGATATTTGCGATCGCGATGCGGTGCTCGGCGCGCTTGATGAAGGTTTGGAGGCGATCGTCAATTTCGCCGCTGAGTCGCACGTCGATCGCAGCATTCACTCGGCGCACGAATTCATCAACACCAATGTGCTCGGCACTCAGGTGCTACTCGATGCCGCCCGCGAACGCGGCGTGTCGCGCTTCCTGCAAGTTTCAACTGACGAAGTGATGGGCAGTTTGCCTGAGAACGATGAAGCATTCTTTACCGAGGATTCGCCCTTTCAACCCAACAGTCCTTACGCTGCTTCAAAGGCGTCCGCTGAACAACTGGTGCGCGCGGCGCATCACACATTTGGCCTCGACACACTGATTACGCGCTGCGGAAACAATTACGGGCCGCGCCAGTTTCCTGAAAAATTTTTGCCGCTGATGCTGGCAAATGCGCTGAACGATGAACCGATCCCAGTTTATGGTGACGGGCTGAATGTGCGCGATTGGATCTACGTCGAAGATCATTGCCGCGCGCTTTTGACGTTGCTTGAACAGGGCCGTTCTGGTGGCACATACAACATTGGTGCACGCGATGAGCGGCGCAACATCGATGTGGCGTACAGCGTGCTCGACGCGCTGGGCAAGCCGCAGTCGCTAATTCGATTCGTCAAAGACAGACCTGGCCACGACCGTCGATATGCAATCGATCCGAGGTTGATCGAGCGCGAATTTGGTTGGCGACCACGCGAGACCTGGGAGAGCGGCTTGCACAAAACAATTGATTGGTATCGCGACAACACCGGATGGCTTGACCGAGTGCGCAGCGGCGCTTATCGCGAATATTACTCGCGGCAATATGGCGTGGAGGCGGGCGCCCATTGAAAGTTGTCGTCACCGGCGCGGGTGGGCTGGTTGGCCGCGCAGTCGTTGAAAACTGCGCTGCTCACGGCGATGATGTGCGCGGTTTCAATCATCAGTCGCTCGACATTAGCGATGCGTCTTCCGTGCAAACGGCACTCAAAGATTCGAAGCCTGACGTGGTAATCAACTGCGCCGCCTGGACCGATGTCGATGGCTGCGAATCGGATCCAGGACGGGCTGAACGAGCGAACGCGCTTGGACCTGAGCTGCTGGCGGCGACTTGTCGCGACATCGAGGCTCTGCTGATTACGATCTCTACCGATTACGTTTTCGACGGAAGCAAAGAAGGGTTTTACACGCAACGCGATCAGCCGCACCCGATCAGCGTTTATGGTCACTCCAAACTCGAAGGCGAGCGGCGCGCGCAAGCCGCCTGGGCGCGCACGATCGTGGTTCGCAGCGGCTACATCTTCGGTGTTGGCGGCAGGAATTTTCTCAGCACGCTTGTGCCACGCGCCGGACGCGGCGAACCCTTCAAAGCGATTTCCGACATGGTCGGGACGCCGACCTACGCGCCTGATCTTGCGCGCCGGTTGCGTGAATTGGCGGCTTTGGATTTGCCGGGCATTTTTCATGTCGTTAACTCTGGCGCGGGCGCCAGCTTTGAAGATTTCGCGCGCGCGGCGCTGGAAATGGCGGGCCTCAACTCCGCTTTGTTGGAGCGCGTTACTCTGGCTGAGTTGCACCGACCAGCCTCGCGCCCGCGCAATTCCCGTTTGCGATGTCTTTGGTCTGAAGCTCTCAGGTTAGAAGCGCTGCCGCACTGGACCGAAGCGTTACGCAGCTTTGTTAGCTTGCAGTCCGGAAGCGCATCTGCGGCGGGGTAGAATCCCGGTCCCGAGCGGCCCTCACACCGTTTCGATTTGCCTCGACTTAAGGGTCTGTTATTATGATCGCCTGTTGCCCCAGGCAAACAACTCAAGGAAATAGGTTCTGGTGTTATGACTCAAGATGAACGGTTGCTCCCAGTAAGGCCCGGGCGTGATGTGGATACTTCGCTCGCCGAGATCGCGCAAGGCCGCGCGTACGGCAAATACAGCCGCTACGGAAATCAACCGGAGACAAATCTCCGTGAATATCTCTTCATTATCTTAAAGCGCAAATGGCTCATCCTGAGTCTGGTCCTCGTCATCACTTCGCTCGTGACAATTCAGGCTTATCGCGAGCCTTCGATCTACCAGGGCAGCAGCACGATTCGGATCGAACCCAAAGGCGGTAACATTCTGCAAACGGGTAATGCGCTCGTGATCAACCAGACGGACCCGAACTTCTGGGGCACGCAACTGAAGCTACTTCAGAACCCGATTTTGGCGCGGCAAGTGATCCTCACGCTCGACTTGCATAACAATCCCGACTTCGTCGGCGGTCAGGCAAACAGCAGTATTTTCTCTTCGTTGAAACGAATCTTTTCGCGCGAGAAAACCACAACCAAAGCCGCGCAGGGCCGGAACCCAGATCCAGAGCCAGTCGGTGAACGTGAAATGTCGGATCGTCAACTTACGGCCGAACAACTGGCGCAACTGGAGCCTTACGAAGATGCAATCGTCGGCAACGAAACCGTGACGCCTGTGGAGAAGACGAATCTCGTCGTCATCAGTTACACGCACACGAATCCGGAAATGGCGCAGCGAATCGCCAACGCCTTGGCGGACGTTTTCGTCCAGAACAATATCGAACGCCAACAGATGGGGACGAGCAAAGCGGGAGTAGCGCTGGCAAAAGCGATTGCTGAATACCAGCAAAAAGTGAAAGAAGAACGCGACGCGCGCTTTAATTTTGCCAAAGCCAACAACCTGCCATTGACGGGCGGCACTGAAAGCCTGGAGATCCAGCGCGAAGGCGAATACAGCAAACAGTTGCTTGATGCTGAGAACGAACGGCGGACACTGAAAGCCGCTTACGAAGCCGCGAAAAATTCTGACGATCCGCTGACCAATCCCGAAGTTCAGAAGGACGAGCACATTCGCAAGCTGCGAGACGAGTTGAGCGATCTGAACGAGAAACGGAATGCTTTGCTCCAACGTTACACACCTGAATGGCCGGAAGTTAAGCAAATCGAAGCGCAAATAAAATCTAAAGAAGAAGACTTAAAGCGAGCGCCCGCCCAAATTCTGAGCTCGATGAAAAAGCGTTACGAGGCGGCTGAGGCGAAATACAAGAGCCTGGTCAGCGCGTACAGTGAGGCGCACGGGAAAACTACGGCCCAGACAAAAGCCGAGATCGATCTCAAAGCGATGGAGGCACAACTTGCCACCGACGAGCAGTACCTGAATACGCTGAACCAAAAACAGCGTGAGTTGAACGCTGTGTCGGGTGACGGTGGCACGAACGTCTCGATTGCGAACTACAGCCGCCTGCCGCATGTGCCCATTGGTCCGGCACGTTTGCGCACGATTATTGTCGCGTTCCTGCTATCACTGATGGCGGGTATCGGTCTCGCGTTCCTGCTCGACTTTCTTGATGACAGCGTCAAGTCGCTTGACGACATCGACCGCTACATTCATCTGCCCGCGTTGGCCCTGATTCCGGCTGCCAGAAATGAAAAGGGGCGGTTGCCGGCTCCGGCTGACGCCGCTCCAAATCCCTCGACGGCGCTCGCGTTGGTAACCGACGCGCGCTCGCCGATTGCTGAAGCGTATCGGCACTTGCGCACTTCACTGTTGCTGTCGTCCGCCGGCAATCCGCCAAAGACGATCCTGATCACTTCGAGTCAGCCGTCCGAGGGCAAGACGACGACCGCGATCAATACCGCTTTCATGCTGGCGCAAACCGGCGCCGAAGTACTGATCGTCGATTGCGATTTGCGTCGTCCGCGGCTGCACGCGAACTTTAATCTGGCGAACACGCGCGGCCTGACGAATTACCTCGCGGGCGAAAGTCCGATTGATGATGTGCTTCAGTCGTACGAAAAAGTGCCTAACCTGAAGCTGCTCACGTCCGGGCCGATTCCGCCGAATCCGGCCGAGCTGCTCGGCTCTGAGGAAATGCGGAAACTGCTCCAGACGTTGTCGGGACGGTTTACGCACATCATCGTCGATTCGCCGCCGGCGATTTCGTTCACGGATGCGGCAATTCTTTCGACGTTCGTCGATGGCGTGATTCTGGTCGTGCACGGCGGCCGCAGCTCGCGCGCAGTCGTGCGCCGCGCGCGTCAGCAGTTGCTCGACGTCGGCGCGCACATTTTTGGCGTGGTGCTGAACAATGTGAAAGCTGAGTCGCACGATTACTACTACGGTGGCGGCTATTATTCGGCGTACTACCAGTCGGATTATTACAGCGACGCCGATGAAACCGCCGAAACAGCGCGCGTCGCGTCACCGTAACCCGCGAGGGCGTCAAAGAATTCTCGGCACCTCGTCACTGCTTCATGCCCGGACAATTCTGCGTGATCGCGCCCGACGTCAAACTCGGGCGCGATGTCAAAATTCATCACTTCGTAAATCTTTACGGCTGCGAGATCGGCGACGGATCGAGCGTCGGCTCGTTCGTTGAGATTCAGAAACGCGCGCGCATCGGCCGCAACTGCAAAATCTCGAGTCACAGTTTCATCTGCGAAGGCGTGAGCGTCGAAGACGAAGTTTTCGTCGGTCATGGCGTCGTCTTTATCAACGACAAGTATCCGCGCGCGACGACCGAAGCTGGCATGTTGCAAAGCGATGCCGACTGGAAAGTGGTCCCAACGGTTGTGAAGTCGCGGGCGAGCATCGGCAGTAATGCAACGATCCTGTGCGGTGTCACGATCGGCGAAGACGCCATCGTGGGCGCCGGCGCCGTCGTTACGAAAGATGTTCCTGCCGGGGCGACTGTCGCAGGAAATCCCGCGAAGGTGATTGCGGACGGCCGATTACGGAATGGAGATTAGAATTTGAGTAGCAGTCGTTATGTCCAAACCCTACGCACCTGATTCAGTCCAAATTCACAATCCGCAACCCGCGAACTTGACGGTTCCGTTTGTTGACTTAAAGGCACAGTATCGGTCGATCAAGACTGAAGTTGATGCGGCGATCGCGCGTGTCGTTGAGAACACTTCTTTTATCATGGGGCCCGAAGTCCGGGCTTTCGAAGCAGCATTTGCGGAATACGTCGGCGCGCGCGCGTGCATTGCACTGAACAGCGGCACGGCGGCGTTGCAACTGGCGCTGATGGCCTGCGGCATTGGCGCAGGCGATGAAGTGATCGTGCCGTCGTTCACTTTCTTTGCGACGGCCGAAGCTGTTTCAGTGCTCGGCGCGACGCCGGTTTTCGTCGATGTCGATCCAATTTCTTACACGGTCACGGCTTCGGCGATCGAGCGCGCGATCACGCCGCGCACGCGTGCGGTCATTCCCGTGCATCTCTATGGGCAAGCGGCGGAACTGGATCCGATTCTCGAAGTCGCGACAAAACACAAGCTGCAAGTGATCGAAGACGCAGCGCAGGCGCATGGCGCCGAATACAGAAGAAAACGCGTCGGTGCCCAGGGTCACGCGGGTTGTTTTAGTTTTTATCCGAGCAAGAATCTTGGCGCGTATGGCGAAGGCGGGGCGATTGTCACTAACGATGAAGAGTTGGCAACGCGTCTGCGGCTCTTGCGCGATCACGGCTCGACCAGCAAGTACGCGCACGCGATCGTCGGCTACAACTTTCGCATGGAAGAGATTCAGGCGGCCGTGCTGAACGTGAAGCTGCCGCACCTCAATGATTGGAATGACCGTCGCCGCAGCCACGCCGCCCGTTACAACGAAGCGTTAGGCAATTCGGGTTTGGTCCTACCGCGCGAAATGGATTACGCGCGTCACGTCTATCACGTTTACGCGGTTCAATCTGAGCGGCGCGACGAATTGCAGCAGCGCCTGACCGCGGCCGGCATCCAAACTGGCGTGCATTATCCAATTCCGATTCATCTTCAACCCGCCTACGCATCGCTCGGCTACACACTCGGCCGTTTGCCCGTGACTGAGCACCTTGCAGAGCGCGTGCTCTCGCTTCCGATGTACCCGGAACTCTCTAATGAACAGATTGACCAGGTCGCGAGCGCCATCGAAGACTAGCGGCACTGTAGATTGTTTGCTGTGGATCTTCGTTATCGCAGCGAGGAGTGTGGCAATTACGAGCGCGCTTGCGCTTTCCGCAACTCGTCGATGAACTTCTCGTCACTGAATCGCTTCGCGCCGGCCCTGGTTAATTTCGCCAGTTCCTTGAACAGCTTCTCGTCAACTTCTTTGAAGTTGAAGCATGACTTGCCCTGCATCCGCTTCTTCAATTCCGGCGTCATCGTCTTCAGTTCTTCCGGCGTGGCGTACACCGACATGAGATAGAAGCTTACGTAGTTCTTCCCCAGCCGCACTCCGCCGAACATCAACGGGTAGTTTTTCTTCAAAAGATAACGCGTGTTTAGTACGTACATCTTGTCAGTGTCCTGCGCCACATTCATCTTCTTTTCATAAGGCGCGAAGATGGCTTTCAAGCGATCGAACACTGCGTTCAGATCATTTTTGTTTGCCATCTGGTTCGATCACCTCCAACCCGTTCAGGTAGGGTCGCAATGCTTCCGGAACGACAACTGAACCATCTTTCTGCTGAAAATTTTCCAGCACGGCAATCCACGTCCGGCCGACGGCGAGTCCTGAGCCGTTCAGCGTGTGGACGAATTCCGGCTTCGCGCCGCCCGCGCGGCGAAAACGAATGTTTGCGCGCCGTGCCTGGAACGCTTCGTAGTTCGAACACGAAGAGATTTCGCGAAACGCATTCTGCGAAGGCAGCCAAACCTCAATGTCGTAGGTCTTGGCGTTGCCGAAGCCGAGATCGCCGGTTGACAGAGCCACCACGCGATAATGAATGCCGAGTAGTTGCAAAACTTTTTCCGCGTCGCGCGTCAGCGCTTCCAATTCATCGTAAGAATTTTCCGGCAGCGAATATTTGACCAGTTCAACTTTCTCAAACTGATGCTGGCGAATGAGGCCGCGCGTGTCTTTGCCGTAACTGCCGGCTTCCGAGCGAAAGCACGGCGTGTAAGCGGCCCACTTCATCGGCAACTGTGACGCGTCGAGGATTTCTTCGCGGTGATAATTCGTGACGGGAACTTCGGCCGTCGGGATCAGATAAAACCCGCGCTCGTCTTCCAGCTTGAAAAGCTCCTGTTCGAATTTCGGGAGCTGAGCCGTGCCGAAAAGCGAGTCTCGATTGACTATGAACGGTGGCAAAGTTTCCGTGTAGCCATGTTCGCGCGTGTGCAGATCGAGCATGAAATCGACTAGCGCGCGTTCGAGTCGCGCGCCCGCGCCATTCAGAATCGCGAACCTTGCGCCGGCGATTTTCGCTGCCCGCTCAAGATCGAGAATGCCCAGCGCGTTTCCCAGATCGACGTGATCCTTCGGCTCAAAACCGAATTCAGGCTTTGTGCCCCAGCGACGAATTTCCTGATTAGCAGATTCATCCTTGCCCACGGGAACGGATTCATGCGGAATGTTGGGAAGGGTCGACAGCAACTCGCGCACGCGTTTTTCTGCTTCGTCGCGGGCGGCATCAAGCTGCGCGATGCGCTCTTTCAGCTCGTTAACCTGCTTGCGTCGCGCATCCGCTTCTTCGCGCTTGCCGTCCTTCATCAGCGCGCCGATTTCACGGCTGGCGGCATTACGCTCCGAGTTCAGTTGGTCCGATTCCGCAATGACACCACGCCGCTCGGCATCGGCGGCCGCGAAATCATCGAGCGCAGTCATCGCCATCCCGCGCTTTTCCAGCGCGGCGCGCACGGCATCGAGATTATCTCTAACGTAATTCAGATCGAGCATTTAGCTTTTCTTCTGCTCAACACAAGCGGCAAAAATGCGATCGGCCTCGGCCAGCGTTTCGTGCGAGCCGACATCGTACCAAGTGCCGCGCACATGCCAAACACAAAACGGCGTACGCTGGTAAAGCCATTGCACGAGTCGCCCCGGCTGATCCGGGTTGTTGCCTTCCGCTAGATATTGCCGAATCAGCGGCAGTGTCGATTTCGGATAGTAATACAAAGCGATGCCGGTCACAGTGCTCTTGGGTTCGCTCGGTTTCTCTTCAAAGAAAGCAATGTGGCCGTCGGCATCAATCTCGATCGCGTTGTACTTTTTGATCTCTTCAAGGTTCCCGACATCGTAAACGCCCAGGACGGGTTTACCGGTTTCGCGACAAAACTCGCCGAACGCTTCCAGGCTGTGACTAAAGAGATTGTCTCCGGCGACTACGATGATGTCGTCGTCGATTCGGGCTTCGGTCAGAACCAAATCTATATCGCCAATCGCGCCAAGTTTGGTCGATTCGTCAGTCGTTCGGTCGTTGATGATAGTGATGGGCGCGCGTTCATGCTTTAACGCGTATTCGTCCGCCCAGAGTTGAAAGTGCCCGGCGAACTTGGCATTCGTCACCACGTAAATGTGATCAATCTCCTGAAGAGATTTCAGGTTATCGAGCACGTGCTCGACCATCGGCTTGCCGGCAACGGGCAGCAAAGGCTTCGGCTGATTCAGAGTCAGCGGGTAAAGCCGCGTCGCGTAACCCGCGGCCAGGACAATTAACTTCACAACTCCTCCGTGTGTTTCCGAGATGAACGGGCATCTTTACAAAAAAGAACGGCAGGGGCAAACCAAGAAATCTCACGATCTAGTGCGTTTTGCCCAATTCGCATGGGAATCAATAGAATCGGCGTGGCGCTATAAACATTTCGCCGCTAGCGCGGCTGTTTTTGCTTTTGCTATATTGCGTCGGCGTAGCGAAAGGACTCCATGGCAACTGAAAAACAATTCACTGCCCGCGCGGCAATTGTAACCGGCGCGACGCGCGGCATCGGCCGAGCGATCGCGCTTGAACTGGCGCGACGCGGCGCGGACATCGCATTCAACTACGCGAAAAGTGCCGAGGCAGCCGAAAGTTTGAAGAGCGAAATCGAAGCGCTGGGCGTGCGCGCGCTCGCGACACAGGGCGACGTGGCGAACACCGAAGCCGCCGCAGAGATGGTGAAGCAGACGAAGGATGCATTTGGCAGGATCGACTTTCTCGTCAACAACGCCGGCATCGTCCGTGACACTTTGATTCTCCGCATGAAGGAAGACGACTGGGACGCCGTCATCGACACGAATCTGAAAGGCGCGTGGAATTTTTCAAAAGCCGCTCTGCGCGTGATGTTGCGACAGGAAGAAGGCGGCTCGATCCTCAACATCACATCGATCAGCGGAGTCGTCGGCATGGCCGGCCAGTCAAACTATTCCGCATCAAAAGCCGGCATGATTGGATTGACGAAAGCGCTGGCGCGGGAAGTAGCGAGCCGCAAAGTCACCGTGAACGCGCTCGCGCTGGGCATGGTCGCCACCGACATGGCGAGCGCGCTTGACGAGAGCTACCAAGCGAAAGTGCTTGAGCAAATTCCGCTCGGCCGCTTCGCCGAAGCCGACGAAGTCGCGCGCATCGCCTGCTTTCTTTTGTCAGACGACGCGCGCTACATCACCGGCCAGGTGATTCAGGTTGATGGTGGGTTGGCAATGTAATTGTGAGCCGAGGTTTCTTTCATTAGTATTACCACCATTGAAGCGCAGGATCTCGCGACGCGGGCAGCGTCGAACCAAACAAGCTAGCCACGACAAATCGATTCCCAAACGATGACCGCGAGATGTTCGTCCCCGCAGTCTCGACGGTGAATTGCACGTAATCGCCGGAACAGGTGAACGATTTATTCGCGCCGCCTGACCCTAGCACGCGCAATCTGATCTGACCCGTTCCCGAAACGAAATTCGCCGGTGACGTTTGTGTGCTGGTGATTGTCACATCGCTTGTTCCGACCGTGCGCGAATCGATCTGCGTCCAGGATGACGTTGTCCAGTTGTAAAGATACAACGTCTGTGTGCGGCCATTGCGCGAGTATTGACCATCGTAAGTTATCGTCAGCTTCGAGACTGAACTGGGCAACTCGCTGACGGACACGCTCGCGTACCAATCGGCAAACCGTGTCTGGCCGCTCGTCGTCGAATTAACGACATAGTAACTTGCATTGTTCGTCGCCAGATTGGAAAACGATCCTGAACTAAGCGTGCCCTGAAGAATCGTTGTACCGCTGGGAGCGTAACTCGTCGAGCCACCTGTCTGAAACGAATGATCCGCAGAGGTGGCAGTATTCCCGGCCGCGTCAGTCGATTTCGCTCGATAGTGATAAAGCGTGTTGGTCGCCAAATTGTTGAGCGGAACGCTGTGACTGGTCACGTTCGTCGCATCCGAAGCGGTGCTGCCGTAACCGGTCGTCAGTCCGTACTCAACAACTGAATTGGACGCTTCATCGGTCGTCCAGGTGACAGTTGCGCTGCCCGCGGTTATGTTGCTGGCTTGTTCGCCAGAGATCACTGGCGGCGTTGTATCGGGCGGACCGCTAACGTCATCGAGATTGAAAGTGCGCGGCAGAGCAGACGCGGCCAATTCATTTGCACCCTGCGTTACTGCGCCGTCGGCAGATACGGTGAATGTGCTGACACCGTCGGTCGTTACCTTAATATCGCCCACGCAGTAGCCGGCAAAGCTGGTCAGCGAGCCAACCGGCGCGCCCTCTTCGGTTTGCAGCACCAGCGCCGGCGGCACGGTAATGCACGCCGTCGCCTGCGCCAGCAGAACATGCTCAACCACGTCGATACGCGGCAGGTCCCAGCCGGAGCTTTGGCCGGAACCGGTGGAGATCAGCGCGACGGCCGGTTTGCTCAAATTCATCCAGTTAATGTTCGTGCTGCTCTCGCTCCCGTGATGGTTGACGTGCAGCACGTCGATGCCGCCCGCTGAAATCAGCGGGAAGGCGCCACCCGGCGAAATTGCCTGGATTACTGACGACTCGACGTCAGTCTGCGAAGAGGTAAACCGTCCCGTGCACGCTTCGTCGATGTTGCCGCCGCCCATGTCGCTCGCCCAGATGTAGTCGAAGCCGCCGTACTGGATCAGCACGGCAATCGAACGATCATTCTCGTCGGAAACTGAAACGGTGCCACCTCCGATGATGCTGCCATTGCGCGCGACAATCGTGAGCTTCGCACCGTTCCCCAAAAGTATTTGCGTACCGACAGGTGCAACTACTGGGGCGCCGGCGGTGGTCGTTGCTGCGGCCGAGTTCCACTGATCGACGCAACTCGAAGCATAAGACGACCCGTTGTAGTAATTCTTTAGATGAACGTTGTAGCCGGCCTGCACGACTTCATCGAGCCCGCCGATGTGATCGCAATGCTGATGGCCGGCAATCGTGTAATCCAATCCGTTCGCCGGCATAATACCGATCGACTGAAGATAAGGAACAACATAGGCGGTGCCTTTGCCTGTGTTGCCTGCTTCCATCAAAACAGTCGTGCCATTGGGTCCTTTCACCAGCACCGCGCCGCCCCAACTGACGTTGATGTAATGAATCTCCAGTTGTTGCGCAGAGATAACCAGCGGGAAAACCAGAAACGCGCACAAAACGAACAGGCGACGAACCGTCAGACCGATATGCATCGTCAGTTTCCTCCTTCGTGAAGACTGTTGTTTAGCTTTGCCGCGGCGTGCGGCCCTGGGACGTGCGATGATCGCGCCAGCGCCGATCCGTCCATAAAAGCAAACCGGCCATCTGATTCATCGCACGGAACCTTTTCGCGTCTGAGATACTACAAACGGGGAAGGAAAGCAATAGATTTCTTTGGACTTGAGTTAGCTCGCCACTTTCCGGCATGCGTTAAGCAAACACGACTATTCGTCGCCGCCGTTCGGCAGGAACTCATCCGGCTCCACAATCTTTCCGGCGATTGCTGAGGCAGCAACCACGTATGGCGAGGCGAGATAAAGTTTACCGGGACCGCTGCGGCCGGGGAAGTTGCGGTTCTGCGCGCTGACTGTGACGGTCTCCGCAGTCTTTGAAGCACCGGGGCCGGCATTGATGCATGCACCGCAACTGGGATCGATGAGTTCAGCACCGGCCTTTTCAAAGATTTCCAAATACCCTCTGCTGCGAGCGTACTGTTTGATCTTCTGCGAGCCAAATTGCAAATAGAGATGCACGCCGGGCGCGACGTGCTTGCCCTGCGCGAGCGCGTGCTGCAAAACGGTCGCGTACATGTCCATGTCAGCCATCTTGCCGCCAGTGCATGAACCGCCGTACGCCGCGTCGATGCGAACTTCTTCATCAAGTTCGTCGATTGGAATTCCGTTGCGCGGATCGCCGGGCAGCGCCACCATCGGTCGAATCTCGTCGAGATCGATTTCAAATACAGCCGCGTACTCGGCGTCCGGGTCGCTGTAAACAAATCCTTTGCGAACTTCGTCCGCGTCGAGCCCGCGCATCGTCACGATGTAAGCGAGCGTCGCTTCATCGGGTTCGATAATGCCGGTGAAGCCTCCCGCTTCGACACTCATGTTCGTCAGCGTCGCCCGCTCATCCATGGGCCAGTTCATAAAGTCTTCGCCCGCGAACTCCAAAACTTTGCCGATGCCGTGGCTGGATTTCATGTAATCGGTCGCCAGGATGTAAAGCATCACGTCCTTCGCGGCGACGTCCGCGCGCTTGTTTCCTTTCAGTATGTACTTCACTGTTTCGGGCACGCGGATGCGAATATCTTTCGTGTACCAGGCGTTGGCCATGTCGGTCGAGCCGACGCCGAACGCAAAACAGCCGAGCACGCCCGCCATGCACGTGTGCGAATCGGTCCCGATCACAATCTGTCCCGGCAGCGCGAGATCTTCGACGACCGCGTTGTGGCAAATCGCTTCCGAGCCGCCTTCAGGATTTTCGCCGTAGAGTTTGATTCCTTGGCGTTCGGTAAAACTCTCCTGCGTGGTCGCGAGCCCTTCGGCCCTTTCGAGCAGGCCCATCTCGCGATGCTTCGGCGACATGATCTTGTTAAGGAAGGTGAGGTGATCGCGAAAGGCGAAGACTGAGTCCGGCTCCGTGACCTTCGCTTCAGGTCCAAGTGCCTGAGTCAAAAGCGACGCGGCCATCGGCGTCACGTATTCATGCGAGAAGCGCACGTCAGCAACCGCGAACAAAGCATCGCCGGGCTTCACCGATTCGACGCCGATAGTGCCGGCCCTTACGAACGCGTGACGCGCGATGATTTTTTCGACGATATTCATCGGGCGAGGTTTGTCGTTTGATCCATCCGCTGACGCGGATGGTACTGACAAAGATGGCGGCGAGATCCCGCCTGCGAGTCGCGCTTTGTTGTAATTGAACAGGCCGCCGTATTCAACGATGTCAGTCGAAATTGGATCGAGGCCCTTGGTGAATTCCGTCAGCGCGATCTCATCACCGCGACGAACTCGTTCGACCAAACCGAAATCAGTCGAAGTCAGCAGCCCAATGTTCTGCGAATTCTGTCCGTAAATCTTTTCGATGCTCTTCGCGACGACCAGTTGAATCCCGGCCCATTTTTCCGCGTAGGGTGCTGTCTCTCTCGACGAGCCGCAGCCTTTCGACAAGCCGGAAACAACTACCGCGAAGCCGCCATTCTTAACTTCATCTTTCTTGACAGCGCCGTCGCGCATACCGACGTAGACGTATTGGCCCAGCGTCTCGTCGTAATAAAAACAAACCCAGCCCGGCGTGATCTCGTCAGTCGAGATGTTGTTCATCAACGGCAGGTCATCGTTTGCCATACGCTGGGCCAGCTCGTCTTCGATCGCGCGTGCTTCGTCATCGCTCGCTTCCAGTTGACGGCGAATCAAGGCGGTGTCTTCGGTGAGAAACAGAATGCGGCCCGCGACCTTGATTTGATCCGCGCGTTTTGTGATTTGATTAGCTGACATTATTGCCCCACGAAAAAAGCCTGCTTGCTCTGCGCAAAGAGAATTATAAACCGCGCGAGTGAGATTCTCGGAATGGCCTAATGCTGGGGCTGCTACGGCATTGGCGTTGTCAACATATAAACCGCGAATGACGCCAGCCAGTGCTCGCCTTCGTAGTTGCCGCTCGAAACGAAAGGAAGCGCGGCCTGCGCGTGGGCGGTAGCTGAACCGGCGAGAACCTTTCTTGCCGGATCGCGCGGGGGAAGCGCGGCGGCGATGCTGCGCATGCACCAGGCGCGGCTCAGGTTCAAACCGTCGAGATGGACGAGTTTCGGATCGGTGCGATCGGTGACGATCGCCGGTTGCAGCAAAGCTTTCGGTTGATTGCGAGCGATTCCGGGAAGGAAACGATGAAACCAGGCAGCGAACTCTGTCTTGCTCATGACTCGCCGCATCAGGTCAGCTTCCATCAGCGCAGGCGAGAAGAAATCTTCGCCGCCGGGTTCCCACGCGGCAGGATAATTCACGTCATGGCCGAAGTAAGTCCGACTACGCTCGACAATCAGTGCTTCCAACTTCTTGTCGCCAACTGCTTGCGCGTAATCCAGCGCGAACGCCAAACCGAATGCAGTGTTCGGATGAACCCCGGTGCGAATCGGGTAGTTCTGCTTGGGCAGGAACGCGACATACTTTTCGACAAACGCGCCGGCCAAAGGTTGTAAGTTCCGCGACCACTTGCGGCCATCCTCGTCGTTCCAGGCGCGCAGCTCTTCCGCTAATTTCAAAAGCCAGGCCCACCCGTACGTGCGCTCGAACGAAGCGCGATTAGCCTGCTTCAGATACGCAACTTCGCCGGCGATGTTCTTCTCGCTGAGATTCGCATCAAGCGCCTCGCGAATGTCGCGCGCCTCCGGCATGTTCGGAAACATTTTGAGCAGATGCACCAGCATCCAGTGGCCGTGCACCGTCGAGTGCCAATCGAAACAGCCGTAGAACGCCGGATGGATCGCTTTGGGATTGCGCACATCGTCGCCGTCGTTAATTGTGTGATCAGGTTTGTTTGGATACTCCTTGCGAACACATTTCAAAGCGAGCCGCGCGAAGTGGGAAGCCTGCTCCTGCGAGAGGGAAAGTTGTGCTGGCTTAGGCTGCGAGAATCCGTTCGCGAAAACCAAACAGGAAAACAAAGCCGCCAGATATATTTTTGGCATAGTCGGATCCGGAAAGATCAACCACCCGCTATCGCAGGTAGTTCTGACTTCAGCGCATGATCGCGAGCGTGTCTGTGAGACGATTTACGACATCGAGCAGGGTGCGGCCAGCGCGATCGAACTGGCCGGCGGCCGCAAAATTCTCCGCATTCGCCGCGCCATTAGCCGATCCGGCAAGCTTCAAATAATAGCTTTGCAGACCCGGCGTGCTGCGAAAATAAATCTCCAGATTGTCCAAACCGACGCGAAAGTCCCCAAAGCTCGACTTAATCCTGGCTTTGTTCTGCTCGTTCTGCTGCACCGCGGCCGGCGACGCGTTCCCCGATTTCGCCGCGGCATCGAGTTCCTGCATGCCCTTGGCCACTCCGCCCAACAGATAGAGAAATGCGGTGAGATTTTTGATTTGAATGGCGACGCGGGACGCGCCTTCGGTCCTGATCGCGTTCGCTTGTTCCGCCACAGACGTTGACGTTTTAGCGGTAGCGGTGCGCTTGGTTGTGCGCGAGCGCGTCTGGCCGGCGCCGGTGATCGAAAAAAGCAATAAACAGATGGCAGCGATGATTGAAAGGCGATACATGTTTCCTCCGGTCGTCACTTGAACTGCGGTATTGATACAATCGCGATTCTACTCCGGCAATGAGCGAACCGCGAACTCTGAACGTCGAGCGATTGGGCCGCGTCGAATACGGCGCGGCGCTCGATATTCAGAAAGTTACTGAGCGCGCAGTGTTGGCCGGCCACCAGCCTGACACGTTGCTTTTGCTCGAGCATCCGCACGTGCTGACGCTGGGGCGCAGGTCCGAAGCGGGCGCAATCATCGCGCCTGATGAAGTTTTGCAGGCACGCGGCGTGACGATTTTTGAAACGAATCGCGGCGGAAGAGTTACTTATCACGGATTGGGACAAGTCGTTGGCTATCCAATCATCAACTTGAGCCCGGATCGTGAAGACGTGCACCGCTACGTGCGCGACCTGGAAGAAGTTTTGATTCGCGCGATGGCGGATTTCGAAATTGAAGCGTTCCGCATCCCGGGGCTCACCGGCGTGCATACTTCGCAGGGAAAAGTAGCCGCCATCGGAGTGCACATCGCGCGCTGGGTAACGACGCATGGATTCGCGCTGAACGTGAATACTGACCTGAGCTACTTTGATCTGATCATCGCGTGCGAAGGCGAGCCGGTGACTTCGATGAACGAATTATTAGGTCGCGAGATTGAACTGAGCGAAGTTGAAAATCGGATCGTCGTGCGTTTTGCTGAAGTTTTTGAGATGGAAACCGAGTCGGCTGCCGCCGCTGCCTAGTCGCGGGCTCTGCCGCTCGATGTGCGGAAAGGCTGTGCCTTTCCGGTCCGCTCGCAATGATTCTATTGAGGCTCCGCCTCCAGACCGACAGCGAGGCGTAGCCTGAGATAAGAAAGAGGCTCATCGGAAAGGCTAAGCCTTTCCGCACATCAGGTGGCCAAGCCACAAACGGGTTTATGCTAACACTCGATTTAATCAAGCAAGCCGCCGAACGGATCGCCGGGCGCGTCCATCGCACGCCGGTGATGACTTCGCGTTCGTTCAATGAAGTTGCCGGCTGCGAAGTGTTCTTCAAATGTGAAAACCTGCAACGCGCGGGCGCCTTCAAGGCGCGCGGCGCGACGAACAAGATTCTTTCGCTCACTGACGACGAAAAGGAGCGTGGCGTGCTTGCGGTCTCATCCGGCAATCACGCGCAGGCGGTGGCGCTGGCGGCGCGCGAAGCCGGCGTGCGCGCGGTTGTTTGCATTCCCGACGATGCGCCAAAGATGAAAGTCGCGGGCATGCGCAACTACGGCGCGGACATTCGTGTCTTCGATCGTCACAAAGATGATCGCGACGCTTTTGGCCGCGAGATTGCCGAACGTGAAGGTCTCGTT
>DASYTZ010000094.1:0-6487 GCA_036001745.1 Pyrinomonadaceae bacterium | reverse complement strand
ACGAACCTCGAAGATTTTCTCGCGAAGGTTAAAGCGCGCGTCGATCAAGCAAAACCGGGCGAATGGGTCACGGGCCGCGGCTGGATCGAAACATTTTGGAAGCCGCCGGTGTTTCCCACGCGTTGGGACCTCGACAAGATTTCGCCTAACAATCCGGTTTTCCTGACGCGAGCCGACGGCCATGGCGCGGTGGCAAACAGCGCCGCCTTGAAGATCGGCAGCGTCACGAAAGATACAAAAGATCCCTTCGGCGGACAGGTTCTTCGCGACAAAGAAACTGGCGAGCCGAACGGAATGCTGCTCGATAATGCGCAAGGTTTTGTTTCCAGACACATTCCGCCTGCCGGTGAAGGGAACATCGAGCAAGCGATGATGCTCGCCGATCAGCGCAGCATCATGCTCGGCTGGACGCAGGTGCAGGATCCGGGCGGCAGCTATCGCGATGTCGAGCTTTACAAAAAACTTTACGGTGAAGGGAAGCTGAAGATTCGTGTTTACAAAGCCGTCTACGGTCCCGGCCCTGAAGCAAACCGCCTGTTGAAAGAAGGGCCGATCATTGAAGCTTTCGACAATCATCTCAACGTCCGGGCAATCAAGGTCGTTTCCGACGGCGCGCTCGGTTCGCGAGGCGCGGCACTGCTGGCCCCGTACAGCGATTCACCCGACAGCAAAGGTTTCCTGCGCGTGAAAGAGGAAGATCTGCTGCCGATGCTGAAAGAAGCTTTGCGGAAAGGAATTCAGGTTGAGACGCATGCGATTGGTGATTGGGCAAATCGGTTTGTGCTGGACGAGTACGAGAAGGCTTTGCTGGCCGTGCCCTCTGCGCAACGCAAGATTCGCAATCCGCGTTGGCGCGACGAGCACTCGCAGATCATCAATCCCGCGGACATTCCGCGCTTTGCAAAGCTTGGCATCATTCCTTCGATGCAGCCGTCGCACGCGATCGGCGACTTGCACTTTGCGCCGAGCCGTCTCGGACTCGAACGCTTGAAAGGTGCGTACGCGTGGCAGAGCTTGCTGAAAACGGGCGCGATCATTCCCGGCGGCTCTGACGCTCCGGTCGAGCGCGGGGAGCCGATGATCGAATTCTATGCAGCCGTGGCGCGCAAAGACATTCGCGGCTTTTCAGGGCCGGGTTGGCATCCGGAAGAAAAGGTCACGCGCGAACAAGCTTTGAAAATGTTCACGATTTGGCCAGCCTACGTGGCGTTCGAAGAGCGGCTGCGCGGCTCGATCGAAGTCGGCAAGCTCGCGGACCTGACCGTCCTTTCGGGAGACATCATGAAGATTCCCGAGATGGACATCCTCAAAACCCATTGCCTCATGACGGTGGTGGGTGGCCAGATCGTTTACGAGTCGAAATAGGCGCACGGTAGGCGAACTCTTCCAACTCGCCGAGTGGTTTTAGTGCAAACCTCGCGCTCTTCTGTACCGAAGATTTACAACCGGAATGCAACAGAAGCACGCGCGCATTTTTCAGCGCGTGTTCTTTCTGAGCAAACCCGAGCAGACTCGCGAAGACCTCGGGCAAAACACTCGTTGGCATAACCGTTGCTGAAAGGTCGCAACGACAAAGGCAGAAGGTAAGTAATTCGGGTCAGGCTCTGAGACAGTAGTTGAGAGGCGCTTTGGGGGAGGCGCTTCCCATCTTGAGCGATGGCGGCTCTTTCGGGGGAACGGAGTTGCCAGGACAGTCGCAGAGCAAAAAGGCAGGGCTGTTGGTAAGCGGCCTGCAGAGGTTAGGGGGAGCCTCGCAGGATTATCAGCAGCCCGCAAGCCTTTTAAGGACTCGATAAGAGCGCGCAAGTCAGAACCACCTGCGAGAGCGGGTGGTTCTTTTTTGGTCGATGTCTCCCGGACTTATGGATGAATCATCCCGGCCCGGGTAGTGACCCAATTTCTTCTCTGCGCCTCTCTGCGAAGTCCTCCGCGTACTCTGCGGCTTAATGGAACTTTCAAGAGCATTCAACCGCAGAGGCCGCAGAGCGTCTCGCTGAGGTGTCGCAGAGGATTCGAATTTAGGGCATTACTCCGGGGCCCGCAGGCGGTTCTGACCTCACGTTGAATCTGCTAGACTCGTCGTCCACGTTCGTCTATTTACCATTTACGATTTACCATTCACTCGTCTTGTCTGCACCCAACATCGAAACCATCGTCTCGCTCGCGAAGCGTCGCGGCTTCGTTTATCCATCGTCTGAAATTTACGGCGGCTTGGGCAGCGCCTGGGATTACGGGCCCATGGGAGTAGAACTCGCCAACAACGTCCGGCAGGCGTGGTGGCGTTGGATGGTTTACGAACGAGATGACATTGAAGGGCTCGATTCGTCGATCATTCTGAATCGAAAAGTTTGGAAGTATTCGGGACATGAGGACACGTTCAGCGATCCATTAGTCGATTGCAAGGAATGTCATAGTCGCTGGCGCGCGGACAAGCTGGAAATTGGGAAGTGTCCGAATTGCGGATCGACGAATCTCACCGAGCCGCGGCCCTTCAACCTTATGTTCCGCACACACGTCGGCGCGACGGCCGAAGACGATCCGGATTCGCTCGTCTATCTTCGCCCCGAAACTGCGCAGGGCATCTTCATAAATTTTCTTAACGTGCTGAACACGAGCCGGCGCAAGCTGCCTTTTGGCGTTGCGCAAATCGGCAAATCATTTCGCAACGAGGTAACGCCCGGTAACTTCATCTTTCGCACCCGCGAATTCGAACAGATGGAGATGGAATACTTCGTGAAGCCGGGCGAAGACGAAGCGGCACATCAGGAATGGATCGACGCCTGCAACCGATGGTTTCAAACGATCGGAATCTCAAACGCGAACCTGCGGCTTTACGAACAACCGAAAGAAGAGTTGGCGCATTACGCCAAACGGACCGTCGATATTCAATATCGCTTTTTCCCTGAGCGCGAAGAAGAAGAGCGGCAGTGGGACGAGTTGATGGGCATCGCCAATCGCACCGACTTCGATCTCAAGACGCATTCAAAAAAGCCTGAAGATGCCGAGGGCGAGCGCCTGAATCCTGACTCGACCGAAGACCTTTCTTATTTCGATGAACAAACGAAGCAGCGGTTCTATCCGTACGTGATCGAGCCGGCGGCAGGCGTGAATCGGACCGTGCTTGCGTTGCTCATGGATGCATATTCAGAAAAGACGAATGAAAAGGGCGAGACGCGCGTCATCTTGAAACTTCATCACTCAATGGCGCCAATCAAGGTCGCCGTGCTGCCATTGGCGAAGAACAAACCGGAGATCGTCGGCATGGCAAAGGCGATCAAGCGCTCGCTGCAACCAGTTCTGCGCGCGGTTTATGACGACACTGGGGGCATCGGCAAGTTGTACGCGCGGCAGGACGAAATCGGCACACCCTTCTGTGTGACCGTCGATCATCAATCGCTGGAAGACGAAGCCGTGACCGTGCGCGATCGCGACACGTGGGAACAAGAACGGATTAAAGTCGCGGATCTCGCCACACATTTGCTTCAGAGATTCGTGCCTGACGTTGAGTCTTAGGCGCATAGACGGCAGCTGACAAATCGATTTAGCCCGGCGTTTCGAGGCGGGAAATCGCGATGGCTTTCGGAAAACAAACAGCGAAACGACCTGCATCAACAGATGACAAACCGGCACCTGCGCCACCGAAGCGGGCGAGCAAGCATATCTGGCTGCGCCTCGGAATTTTGGCAGTCCTGGTGAGTACTCTCGACCTCATCTACATCGGAGGAACTGGAAATAGCCTGATCGAATTAGAATCCGAGACGAAACCGGATCCTACATTTCATGCGATCATGAGTTTCGTCCTACTGATCTTTGGTGTCATAGCGTTAGTCATCCACTTCGGGAAAACACGTGATTGATCCGTATGCGAGAAGAATTCGATTAGGCAGGAGACAAAAATGCAGGTTCAAAAGGACACCGCCATATCATTTCTGAAGAATGCCGCTTCAGGAAAGTTGGACGAGGCCTACAGTCACGTCAGCCCCAACTTTCGTCATCACAACCCATACTTCAAAGGCGACGCCGAGTCTCTCAAGGCCGGCATGGCGCAAGCGGCCTCAATGTTTCCGAACACTACGCTTGAAGTGCAGCGCGTTTTCGAAAACAACGATCTCGTCGCTGTGCACTCTCGCGTGCAGCACGCCCCGAACACGCTTCCAATCGCAGCGGTTCACATCTTTCGCTTTGAAGATGATCGCATCGCCGAGCTGTGGGACATCGGAATGGAAGCGCCAAAGGAAT
Source organism: Pyrinomonadaceae bacterium (assembly GCA_036001745.1). Taxonomy (GTDB): domain Bacteria; phylum Acidobacteriota; class Blastocatellia; order Pyrinomonadales; family Pyrinomonadaceae; genus UBA11740. The sequence goes on along the minus strand of DASYTZ010000094.1, from coordinate 2,248 downwards.
CGCCAAATGAGAATGGGATGTTTTGAACGGTAGCGCAAGTTGTTAACTTGCGCGCATTAAACTGATTCCAAGCTAAGAAAGACGCAAATTACCAATTTGCGCTACGCGATTCTAATCAAGTGATAGTGCTTCGCGCCTTTTCGCAAGACCAATACTTGACCATCGATAAAGTCCAAAGCCGAAATAGACTTGCGCACGTCGTCGGCGCGCACGTTGTTCACCGCCACGCCGCCGCCCTGAACCAGACGTTTCGCTTCGCCCTTCGACGGCGCGAGTCCCGCAAGCACCAAGGCATCGCCGAGCGTAAGTCCATCGCCGAGTTGTGATTTGTCTAATTCAGTCGAAGGCACATCAGCAAAGATGTCGAGGATTTCGGCTACGCCCAGCCCGGTGATTTCCTGGCCAAACAAGACTTCAGACGCGCGCACGGCTTTCTCCACCTCAGTTTCGCCATGCAGCATCACGGTGACTTCACGCGCCAAGCGCCTTTGCGCCTCGCGTTTTTCCGGCGCGCTCTTAACGTTTTGCTCGAACTGATCGATTTCTTCTTTCGACAACCAGGTGAAAAACTTCAGATAAGGAATCACATCGCGATCGTCTGTGTTCAGCCAAAACTGATAGAAGCGATATGGTGAAGTCAGCTTGGCATCCAGCCACACGGCGCCGGCTTCAGTCTTGCCAAACTTCACGCCGGTGGCCGCGGTGACCAGGGGAAAGACCAGCCCGTGCGCGCGGGCGCTGCGCAGACGGCGTATCAGATCGATTCCTGCCAGAATGTTGCCCCACTGATCGCTGCCGCCCATTTGCAGAGTGCATTTGTATCGATCGTAAAGCACGAGATAGTCGTACGCCTGCAACAGCGGATAGCTAAATTCGGTGAACGAAATTCCTTCGTCTGATTCCAACCGCCGGCTGATAGCTTCTTTGCCGAGCAGGTTATTGACAGTGAAGTGCTTTCCGACATCGCGCAGAAATTCCATCATCGTGATCGGCGCCAGCCAATCAGCGTTGTTGACAATCCGCGCCGGGTTTTCTTTCGCGTCGAAATCGAGAAAGTGGCTCAACTGCTCCTTGATGCCAACCAGGTTCTCTTCAACCTGCCCGTGTTCCAGGAGCTGCCGCTCTTTTGTCTTGCCGCTCGGATCGCCGATCAGACCCGTGCCTCCGCCGGCAATTGCAATCGGCGTGTGACCAAAACGTTGCAGGCGCGCCAGTCCCATCACCGGCAAAAGCGATCCGACGTGCAGACTCGGCGCCGAAGGATCGAAACCGATGTAGGCTGTGAGCTTTCCCTTCGCGAGCACGTCGCGAAGATCGGGCGTCGCTTCATAGAGCATCCCGCGCCATTCAAATTCGTCGTAGAGATTCGCTGTCATGACTCGAGCCGCCATCATATCAATTAATGCGGAGCGCGAAAAACAAAACCTCAATCACCATTCGATCGCAGATGCCGGGCTTCTAACTATGATAACTTCAGCAGCATGGCGCGTGCGGCAATCACATCGCGAGGCGCGAAGCGAATTCGTCAGGGTCACCTCTGGGTCTATCGCAGCGACGTTACTGCGGCAGATGAAGTCGAAGCGGGCGCGATTGTGAGCGTAGTCGATCAGGCGAACAACTTTGTCGGCCAGGCGTTCTACAGTGATGCGTCCGAGATTGCGCTGCGCTTTCTGACGACGCGAGAAGAAACGATCGATCGCGAATGGTGGCGCGCGCGTCTGCGCGCCTGCGCGGAGAGACGCCGGAGCATGGCGCGTGAGACGAATGCGTACCGGCTCGTGTATTCGGAAGGTGACCTGCTGCCGTCACTGATTGTTGATAGGTACGATGATGTTTTGGTCATGCAGACGCTTTCCCAAGGGTCAGACCGGCTGAAAGATCTCTTGTGCGAGTTGCTGGTCGCAGAATTCCAGCCAAAGGCGATTATCGAGCGCAACGACGCGCGCGTTCGGCAGTTTGAAGGACTCGAGTTGCGAAGCGGAATCCTTTGGAGTGTGCCGGCAGAGCAACCGGGGTCCCCAGCGCGGCAGCCGCGCTGGGGTGGTCGTAGCGACGACGGCGCTTTGGATACCGCGATCGAGATCAACCAACACGGCGCTCGCTTTTTCGTCTCGCCTCTCGGCGGCCAGAAGACAGGCGCATTCCTCGATCAGCGCGAAAATTATTTGGCAGCCGCGCGTGTCGCGCACGGACGTGCGCTCGACTGCTTCACTTTCAATGGCGGATTTGCGCTGCATATTGCTCCGTC
>DASYTZ010000093.1:0-2679 GCA_036001745.1 Pyrinomonadaceae bacterium | reverse complement strand
ATGTTGTGGCCACCGGCTGTCGCAACTTCCAACGCGCGCTTCGCCGCTTGCTGTCCGCGTACCTCGCGGAAATCGACGCTGTAATGATCGTTCGGCGAAAGAAGTTGCGAAGGATCGACGCGAATCGGAACGGGTGGATTCTCGGACCGAATAGCAGCAATCGTTTCGACCGCGTGGCGGAGGTCTGCCACGGCGTAGACGTTCACTTCCGAAACCACGGCAGCCTCTTTTGCATTCTCGTCCGGCAGCAACAAGTGCCTGGTTTGCAATTCACGGGCGCGCAAAGCTATCGGAAGCGCTCCGCGAATTGGACGTACGCGTCCATCGAGCGACAACTCGCCGACCGAAAGGATGTCGGTCAGGTGCTCGGCATTGGCCAGATCGCCATTCGCGCCGAGGATTCCCAGGGCAATCGGCAGATCGAAACTCGCGCCTTCTTTGCGCACGTCTGCGGGAGCCAAATTGATGGTCGTCTTGTGAAACGGAAAGAAGAACGCGCTGTTATTGATGGCCGCCCGAATGCGTTCGCGCGATTCGCGGACAGCGAGGTCAGGCAAACCAACGATGATGACTGCCGGCGTTTGATCGACTTCGCCACGCGCGGGAGTGAGATCGACTTCCACATCGACGAGGTTGGCGTCGATGCCGTAGACGGCGGCTGAAAGGGCGCGGAAGAGCATGGGAGTCAGGGGAGCGCAGATTAACTGCGCGCGACTCTTGTCCAACGTTAAAGTCCGCGGAAGTGCGGCGGACTTGCGAGGGTGGAAAACAAAAGCGCGCCTTTCGTAAAAAGCGCGCTCGCTCAAAGTACAGCGCTCGAACCGAAGCGAACGCCTAATGAATTGTTTGTTACCTGCGACGGCTGGACGGCCCTGATGATGTACCCGCGGCCGGCAATTTAATTTCCTGGCCCGTCCGCAATTCGGCGTCGGGTGCGATGCCATTTAACCGGGCCACTTCGTCAGCCGACAGTTTTCGGGCCGCGGCAATTTTCGAAATCGTATCGCCTTTGCGCGCCTTAACTTTTGTCAAACTGGGCGCCGCAGTCGTTTCGCCGGAACGTTTCCAGTTGGTAAGCCGAATGTTGCTGTTCGGCACGAACACTTTGTTGGCCGTCTTCAAGTCAACGCCTGTGTTCATCGCCTGCAAAGTTGCCACGCTCACGCCCGTGCGGTTCGCGATCGCCTGCCACTCTTCACCGGGCGCCACGGAGATGACGCGGGCTGTGTCACGCCGATCAGCCGGCACTCGCTTCAAGAGCGATGCTAACTGTTTGCCGCGTCCCGAGGGCACGCGCACGTTGTAAGTCTCGCCGCGCGGCGTGGTGTCACGTTTCAATTCCGGATTCAGGCTCTGGATGTAATCGACACTCGTGTCAGTCGCGTCAGCAATCAGCCGCAGATTGGTCGCCGACGGTACCTGGATCGATTCAAAGCTCATCGGCGCCTCAGGTCGAATACCGTGAAAGCCATACTTCTCAGGATTCTTGGCAATCAGGATCACCGCCAGAATGTTCGGCACATAATTACGCGTTTCCTGCGCGATGTACGGATAAATCTTCCAGTAGTTGGCTTCGCCGGCCCGTGAGATTGCCCGATCAACATTCAGGGCGCCCGTGTTGTACGCCGCCATGGCGAGCAGCCAGTCACCGTTGTAACGGTTTGCCAGACTCTTCAAATACTGAGCTGCGGCGTAGGTCGGTTTCTCGATTCCGTTTCGCTCATCAACCCAGGCGGTCTGGCGCAAGTTGTATTGCGCGCCGGTGCCGCGAACGAATTGCCACAAACCAGAAGCGCCAGCCCACGAGACCGCTCGGTTCTGCCAGGCGCTTTCGACCTGACCCAGCCACGTGATGTCCTCGGGCACGCCATTCTTGCGAAAAGCTTCGCGCGCAATCTTCATGTAGCGGCCGGAGCGGCGCAGACCGTTTTCCATCGTCGAGCGCCCACGGCCCTGGTAATAGTTAATGAACTGTTGAACCAGCGGATTCGCAATGAACTTGAAATCGAGGGCGTTCTTTGCTTGCTCAAGATCAGCAAGCTGCGTGTCGGAAACTTGCTTCTCTTCATCCGTAAGCATTAACGCAAGCGGATCCTGCGTCGACGGTACGAAGATTTGCTGAACAAAACCAGGCTGCTGAAGCTGCGCGATTTGCGGCTGTGTAGAATCCTGCGCCTCGGCGTTGCCTGTGGCAGCTTTCTGCGCGATCACCGGAGCGATGCCTTGCTGCGGTCTCTCTTGGATTTCGAGCTTATACACGCGGTCAATAAGGTCTGCGTAAAAATCTCGCAGCCTTGGATATCCCTGTACGTTAATCCCCGACATCAGAATTTCGTCAACCGCTTTATCGAACTCATCGCGCGCTTGCTCGCGCTTGTTGTCGTCGAGATTGAGTTTACCCCTGCGAAAGTGATCGTTCGCACGCTCGATAATCTGATCGACACGGGCTTCGTTCTTCTGAACTTCAGTTGGAATTTCTCGCGCGGAAGAGCCGCCCGGTTGGGCTTGAACTATCGCCGGAATGAAAACACTGGCTACGGCGATTAGGACGCTTGAAAAAAATACGGTAAAGGCCTTGCGGGACATCAATCGCTATTCTCCTCAGATATTGCTTCGGGGAATCTCCACGACTGCGACTCTTGCCCGAGTCGCACCTGCGGTCTCCAATAAGTAAACAGT
>DASYTZ010000092.1:0-3279 GCA_036001745.1 Pyrinomonadaceae bacterium | reverse complement strand
GCGACGCGCGCCCAGCGCTTTGCGGATGCCGATCTCCTGGGTGCGTTCCGTCACGCTGACCAGCATGATGTTCATCACGCCAATGCCGCCGACCAGCAAACCCAGGCTGGAAATCGCGATGGCGATGAGACCAACCATCGCCGTGATGCTGTCGAACTGCTTCACGAAGTTATCCGCGGTCTTGATGTCGAAATCGTCGGGAGCATCGAACTTCACGTTGCGCCGCCGGCGCAGAACGTCTTCCGCCTGAGTCAGCGCATCAGTTAACTGTCCCGATCGAGCTTTGATTACAAACAGCAGCCAGCCGCGCGCAGGAGCAACCTTCTGCGCCGTACGCAGGGGAATGAACACCGCATTGTCTTCTTCGTTTTCGCCAAAGAATCCGTTCTTCCGCTTTTCGAGCACGCCGACAATTTCGAAATTGTAGCCTCCCATGCGCACTTCGGTTCCGGCGATCCCGTCCTGCTTGCCGGGAAACAAGGCGTCGGCGGCGTTCACGCCAATGACCATTACGTTGCGTCGCTGTTCGTCGTCTGCCTCTGTGATGAAGCGGCCTTCATGCATCGTCACATTCGCGATGTCCGCGTAATTTGGTGTCACGCCTTCCGTGTTGCCCCAGCGATAGTTGTGGCCCTGATATGTAATGTTGTCATCGAACGGCCCGCCGCTGTAGCCGACGTTCGGGGCGGTGATAGCGAGGTCTTCAACGGATGATGCGTAAAGCTTGATTGCTTCGGCGTCAGCAACCGTCAAGGGTTTACGCAGGCGTTCAGCGCGATCCGTCGTTGTCCTGGGACCGGTGGTGAGATGAAACGCGTAGATATTGTTTGTGCCGTACTCTTCGATGATCGCGACGATGCTCTGGCGCAAGCCGGTGAGAATCGACGCAATGCTGATCGCCGTCATTACGCCGATGACAATGCCCAGCACCGTCAGAAAACTGCGGAACTTGTGCGCGCGCACGCTGTCCAGCGCCATCGCCAGCGTTTCACGAGGGAAGATTTTAGGAATTCGAAGTTTCACTTCACGTTTCCAAGTTGCGAGTTTCAGTACTTTGAGCTTTGTACTTTGAACTTTGAAAAGACATCAAAGCACTAAGAACGAAGCACAAAGCACCGCTCTTACGTTGTTTTCGTCAGCGCCGCAATCGGATCCAATCTTGCCGCCTTGAACGCCGGATATGCGCCGGCGATCATGCCAATCACGCTCGAGACGATGATCGCCAGCAAGATGTAGCCAATCGTGATCGTCATGGTGATGCCGGCGAGTGAAGTAATCAGCGTCGTCACGCCCCACGCGGCCAGCAATCCCAGCACGCCGCCAAACGCGCACAGCATTCCCGACTCAATCAAAAACTGCGTCAAGATCTGTCTCTTAGTCGCGCCCACAGCTTTACGCAATCCAATTTCAAATGTTCTCTCAGTCACGCTGACGAGCATAATGTTCATCACCACGATGCCACCGACGACGAGAGTGATGAGCGTGATCGGCACAACCACTGCGGCGATACTGGCCGTGAATTGATCGATCTGATCAGTAAGCGTGGCGGTATCCACCAGGCCAAAGTCGTCTTCTTCGCTGCCTTTGAGACGATGTTTGTTGCGCATCGACACGCGCGCGTCCTCGATCGCAGGTTGAAACGTCTCTTGATTCGCCGCCCGACCGTGGATCTGCATATTGTTGCGCCCGAAGATTTGAATATGAGTGGTTGCCGGAATGTAGATGTGCCGGTCCAGCGAATCGCCGAAAAATGAACCGCGGCTTTGCTCAACACCGACCACGCGCATCGGCAAGCCGCGAACTTTCAGAGTCCGGCCGATGGCCTCCTGGTTCGGAAAGAATTTTTCTTTCACTTCGCTGCCCAGCACACAAACCAGCGCCGAGCGTTCCACTTCGTCAGGTGAAATGAAGCGGCCATCCGCGATCGTTTTATTCTCAATCTCCAGCATGTTGGACGTGACGCCGAACACAATCGCACCCGGGAACTCGATGCCGTCCTGCTTCAAGTCTGTGCCGCTCCCGATTTCAATGCCGACTTCATCGCACGAAGCGCAGTGGTCGCGCACCCATTCGTAATCGTCCCAGTTCAGCCGCTTGTTGCGTCGATTCATGCGCTCGTATTCATCATCGGTACGCTCTCCCTGATGCGCCATGCGCGCAATCATGAAGTGATTTGCGCCCAGGATTTGGGTGACTTTAACCGTGACATAACTGTTGAGCCCGCTCACAGACGCGCCCACGACGACCACGGCCGCCACGCCGATGATGATGCCGATCAAAGTAAGAAACGCGCGCAGTTTGTGCGCCAGAATCGATTGGAGGGCGATTCTGGCGGCGTCGGCATAGACGGAATAGATGTAACGCATCGGTCCGAAACGGTCAGAAGTCAGTACGACGAGCCCGCGTGAAAAGTTTGGACAAGGAACCCGGAGCAGAGTTCCATCTGAAAAGACGCCGGCTGGTCGTAGTTATTAACGAAGAACGTTTCAGAAGCCCGACCGTGAGGAGGGCAAGTTTGCGGAAGCGGGTCTTTAGGGCTTAACGAAGCCTTTACTAACGAGCCACTCGCGCACCACGACTTTCTTATCGCGGCGCGCGCCGTCCACTTCGTAGTTCAGTTTGCGCATTTCTTCGCTCGAAATCGCGTCATGGAGCTTGGCCATGACTAACACCAGCGGTACAGAGGCGTCGGTGCTCGGTGAGGTGAACTCTGTCGGTCTGCGAATCATGAACACGGCTTGATATGGCGGAAAGTAGTGCTTGTCATCTTCAAGCTGCACCAGGTTGAGCGCCGCGATGCGGCCGTCGGTCGAGTTCCCGGCGATCATATCGACCTGGTGTGAAGATAACGCGGTGTACGTGAGATCCAGCGCCATGTCGCTGACGCCCCGAAATTGCAAATTATATGTTTTCGAGAATCCGGGATAACCGTCCTGGCGATTGATGAAGTCGTGACCAAAGCCGGCCTGCCACTGCGGTGAATACTTCGCGGCATCAGAAATCGTTTTCAAGTTAAGCCGGCGCGCATCTTCACCGCGCACCAGGATCGCGAACGTGTTTTCGAAACCCAGGGGCGGACTAACCCAGAGATTGAATCGCTGATAGTATTCGCCCTGTACCTGATCGTAAACCGCTTTGGGATCGCTGATCGGCTGATGATGGAGAATCGCGGTGAAGGCCGTGCCGGTGTATTCGGGATAAAGATCGATTTGTCCGGCAATCAATGCGCTGTGCGCCAGATTGCCGCCCAGATCAAATCGGCGATCGACTTCGATTCCT
>DASYTZ010000091.1:0-4022 GCA_036001745.1 Pyrinomonadaceae bacterium | reverse complement strand
AAGCGCTGATGGACTTCCTTCATGGTTTGATTAATAGCGTTTGTGATCTCCGCGCGGTCTACCTGAGACACAATGTCGAATGAGTTCTGCTGGGCCATGGATGATTCGTTCTTGCTTCGGAGAATAACACCAAATGCGGAGCATGTGAAAGTCTTCTCTAGAGGAAGATTTGGAGTGCGCCGGCAGAACGAAGTGGCGACGGCGCTTTGGATCGTGGGTCCCATGAATCCAAAGCGCTGTCTCCCGATTCATCGGGATTGCCAGCCCACTCCAAATAGTTTCGCGAAATTCGCACTGGTCACCCGGCCAATTTCGTCAACCTCTGCTTCCTTTAGCTCTGCCAGGCACTTTGCCGTCTCAACCACCCGCGCGGGTTCATTGCGCTTGCCCCGAAACGGCACAGGCGTGAGATAAGGACAGTCGGTTTCAACCAAAAGCCGGTCGAGTGGAAGTTGGCGGGCGATCTCGCGCAAGTCTTCTGCTTTCTTAAAAGTCAGATTGCCCGCGAACGAAATAAGCAAACCAAGTTCGATCGCTTCATGCGCCATCCGCAAGCTGCCACCGAAGCAATGCATCACGCCCGCGCGCTCGTAACCCGAAAGCTCTGCGCGCAGAATCGCGATCGTGTCGCCGTCAGCTTCGCGTGAATGGATGACCACCGGTACGTTCAACTCACGCGCGATCCGCAACTGGCGGCGAAATACTTTCCGTTGCACGTCGCCCGGCGAATGGTCGTAATGGTAGTCCAGGCCGATCTCGCCCCAGGCAACCACGCGCGAGCTTTGCTTGGCAAGACTTGTCAGCCTTTGCTCGGCAGCGTCGTCAAACAGCTTCGCATCGTGTGGATGAACGCCGATGGCGCAATAAATCTCCGGGTGTTTCTCGGCGAGTTCGACCGCCCGTTCAAACGCGCCGCTGTGCGGATCACCCGTGCCGACATTGAGCATCGTCGTCACGCCGGCCGCGAGCGCACGTGCGATCACGTCTTTGCGATCGGCGTCGTACTCGGGCCCGTCGATGTGGCAGTGTGAATCGACGAACATCAGATCAACGACAAGGTGAAACGGTGGCCGGCTTCTCGATGGCCACGCTGACGGGGGCAGAGACGACCGGTTGGAACCATAGAACGCCTTGCCGCTGCCACTGCTGTTTCAGTTTCTCAGCGAGTTTAGGTGACTGGTACCAGGTCGAAACAATCAGCTGCAGCGTATGGCGACCAGGCGTCACGGAAGTGCTCGTGCGCGCCTCAGGTTTATCGGCGACGCCGATGCCGGTAATCAGTTCGCGCTCGAACGATTCCTGCGGCGCCAGTTTTACGAATACCCTGCCGGGTGAGCCTGCGTCGATGCGCTCCAGTTCCTCGTCAAAGTAGCGCATGTTTATCAGGAGGATTTCGTAAGGCTGAGTTCCGGCCACGGGCTCACTGCGAATCTTCGTTTGATAAAACAGGTCGTGGCCGCTGTAGACAATCAGGCGGTCGGCGGTCAGGTTCGTGTAACGAAGCCTGAGCTTCAACTGAAGTGATGTCGTTGCGTTAATTGAACAGTAGCTTTGCTCGAGTATCTCTGCGCTCAGTTGCAGCTGTGGCTTCGGCTGCGCGCGGACAGTGTGCGGGAAAATGAAATGGCAGATCACGACTGCTGCCAACAAGCGCCCTGGTCCGCATGCCTGTTGAGCGAGCAGTCGCCTCATCAATTTCATTTTAGCCTCGCACCGTTGGGAACATCTTCTGTGAAGGTCGCAATCACCGGTTTACCTTCGTCGCCGACCGAAGCGGCCAGCAGCATGCCCTGCGATTCGTAGCCGCGTAGCTTCCGCGGTTTTAGATTCGCGACCACGACAATCTTTTTGCCAATCAGTTTCTCCGGTTCGTAGTACTGCGCAATGCCGGCGAGAATCTGGCGCGGCTTCTCTTCCCCGATATCGACAATTATCAGCAGCAACTTGTCAGCTTTAGGAACGCGTTCAGCCGTTTTGACTTCACCAACGCGGAGATCGATTTTCGCGAAGTCAGTGATCTCGATGTAGGCGACGCCAGGGACAGCATCGGCCTCAGTTGCGTGTTGGCCGGAGCCTTGTCCTTGCCCGCTCACTACCGCAGGCGGTGCTGACTTCTGACCTCTGACATCTGACTTCTGTTCTTTGATTTCTTCCATTGTTTTTGCCTTATCGATTCTCGGAAACAGAGGTTTGATTTCGCCAATCTGCGTACCTTCAGCCAGTTCGCCCCACTTCAGTTCGCGAGGATTGATTCGACTCGCGTCATCAGTTAATCCGAGCTGCGAATAGATTTCGCGCGCCGCGTTCGGCATCACGGGATAGAGCAGGACAGATAACCAGCGCAGCGACTCCGCCGCCCGATACAAAACCGCGTTCAAGGTCTCGCGTTGCTTTGCATCCTTCACCAGGTCCCAGGGCTTGGCGTCTGAGATCATTTTGTCCACGCGCGCGACGATGGCCCAGGCGTCCTCGAGTGCGCGGCTGAACGCGAACTCATCAAAGTCGCGAATGAACTCATCTCTCGCGTGTGATACGAAATGCGAAATCGCCGCTTCGTCTTCAACTCCAGCGCGTTTGGCGACCAACCGAGCTTCATCAGAAATAGATCCGGATGGAATTCGGCCGTCGCAATAGCGCTGAATCATCGTCAGCGTGCGGCTGGAAAGATTTCCCAGGCCGCTCGCCAGGTCGCTATTCGTTCGATTGATAAGATTCTCGTACCCGAATCGGCCATCGTCGCCAAAGACCATCTCGCGCATGCAGAAGTATCGAATGGCATCGGTCGGAAAGTACTGATTAAGCACATCGAGTTCGACTGTGTTGCCGAGCGTCTTCGACATCTTTCGGCCCGAAGGATCCAACCACATGCCATGCGCGTAAATTCCGCGCGGCTGCTCGATACCGGCGGCCATTAGGAACGCGGGCCAGAACACCGCGTGAAAGCGCAGGATGTCTTTGCCAACCAGGTGTAGGGCCGGCCAGAACTTTTCAAAGCCGACGGCGCGGTCTTGTTGTTCATTGCCAAAACCGATTGCGGTGATGTAGTTCGTGAGCGCCTCGAACCAGACATACATCGTATGATTTGGATCATCGGGCACCGGCACGCCCCAACTGACCGATGTGCGAAGACGACTGACGGAAAGATCCTGAAGACCACCGGCAACAAAACTCTTCACTTCATTTCGCCGCGCATCGGGTCTGACGAAGTCGGCCCGCGATTGGTAAAGATTGAGCAGGGCTTCGTCGTAATCCGACAGACGAAAGAAGTAACTCTCCTCCGAAATTCGATCGAGTTTCGTCTCGTGGATTAAGCACGTAGGTGAATCTCCGGGACTCGATGGAGCAGCATATTCGTCTTCAGTTTTGTAACCCGCGCAAGCCGCACAGAACCAGCCTTCGTAATGTCCCTTGTAGAGAGGGTCGTTCCCTTTCGGTGTTTTCGCTTTCGCCATCCGCCGCCACAGTTCGCTGACACCTTCGTAGTGAAACGGATTCGTGGTCCGCATGAAGATGTCATATCCGCCATGCGCCGTGTCCAAGCCGAACGCGGCAGTCATTTGTTTGAAGTAATTGACAACGTAGTCAGCCTGCTCTTTCGGCGTGCGATTGTTCCGCTGCGCCGCGCGCTCGATGTTGATGCCGTGTTCGTCCGTGCCCGTGAGAAAGAAGGTCTCGATTCCCTGCTGTCTTTTGGAACGTGCGATCGTGTCCGCCACGATCATCGTGTACAAGTGACCGAGATGCGGCAAGCTGTTGGCGTAGTAGATTGGAGTGGTGACGTAGAAGGTCATTTAGTAAATCGTGAATCGTAAATGTTCGGTCTCAACGCTGGTGGAGTTATGTCCGCAGATTACGCAGATTACACAGAGAAAAACCAATCAGCGAACGGGACGACTTGGTCATTGTCAACTCGTTGCTGGTAACTGATTTGAGGTCTTATCGGCGCAATCTGCGTAATCTGTGGATAACTCACCGCTTACTGTTCTTCGCGAATTCATCGCCCGGATTGAACTTTGGCAGCG
>DASYTZ010000090.1:0-26870 GCA_036001745.1 Pyrinomonadaceae bacterium | reverse complement strand
GCGCAATCCAAACGTTGACGCGTGCTGTGATCCGCGTGGCGAAATGCGTAGCTGAAGGCCGCGGAATTCGTCGAGGTACGCGAGTAAGGCTTCGCGTCATGGCACACGCCACACGTGGCGAGATCGCGTCCGTTCGCTTGCGCGTTTGGCGTGTGACAACTGTAACAGCCGTTATGCGCGTTGATGCCGTTGGGAATCGCCAGCGCGGCGCCGCGGCGCAAGCTTCCGCTGTGACACGACACGCAGCCATTCTTCGGACGCGCCGCGCCCGTCATGTGCTGCGCATGATCGAACTTCATGTTGAAGCTCTCTTTGAACCTGTCAGGAAAGGCTTTGCGAGGCGGATCGTTGCCGTTGACCGATCTGTGGCAAATCGAGCACATGGGAATGTTCGGCGTGGTGAACTGCGTCAGGTGACAGCCGGTGCATGCCTTGTGTCCGGGGAAGTTTGGACGTGCCGAGTTATCAGTGCGGCGATGACAATCGTTACAGCCGACGGATGCGTGCTTTGAGCTCGTGTGCAGGAACTTCGAATAGTCCTGAGCCGAGGCGAAGGAAAAAATAAAAAGGAAAAAGGAAAAAAGGAAAGCAATTCTCTCGAGCAAGCCCCCTCGCTTATTTCGCGCCACTGTCATTCCGTCTTTGCCTCTTTACTTTTGCCTTTTTACTTTTTACTTTTGACTTGTTTCACTGCACCGCTGAGTCATGACTCGGCGGCGGCTTCTTCTTACCGACATCTTCGGTGTGGCAATAGGTGCAGTTGCCGGTTGTCTTGAACTGCTCCAACTCAGCTTCGATGGTTACCGCTTTCGGATAAGTCGTTTTCTTGCTTTCTCGATGACATGATGCGCAGGCATTGACGGGAACGTCCGGCGTCAACCCGCGCACCGTGCTCGCGCGCGTGATGTTGATGTGGCAAGTGGTGCACTCGGCGATGTGTTCGCCTTTGCCGCCTTCGTGCGCAAACTTGGCTGAAATTCGTTTCGCCGCCAGCACCGCGGTGAAAGTCGCCGCCGGCTTGTGACAGCCCGCGCAGTCGTTTTTCGCCGGCTTCTCATTAATCCAATGACAGTTGAAGCACGAGTCGTGACTGCGCGGCATCGACTTGAAAGGATGAAGCATCGCCGGGTCGGCGCTCGCGGGCACCAAAGCAACAATCGCGAGCGACATATCAGTTTGGTGGCAGATCGCACAGTTGTTGTAATCAGGCTTCTTGTCATCGAGTGGCCCGAGGCTCAGTCTGTGATGCGATTCCAACCACACAGACTGAAGTCTGTGCCACTGACCGCTGCTCGCAATCACGTTCTGATGCTTGTCGTGGGGAAACTCGATCGTGAACTGGCGCTCGTCCTTCGGTTTCGTTTGCTGAGTTGAGTTATTCGGTTTGCCGAAAGCGAATCGCGCGTCCTCGCGCGGAGCGGCGCGCACGTGACACACCGTGCAAATAGCAGGACCGGTTCCGATCATTGCCTGCCGCGTGAAGAACTGCGACCGATGACAACGAACGCACGCATCGTGATCGGGAAAGTCTGCGACGTCGGGAAAATCACGCTTGGCGGTCCACGCAGTGGGAATCTTGTGGCATTCATTACACCCGAGGCTCTTGTGTTTTTCGGACGAGTGGAGAAACGAAGAATATTTCGCGGCCGTTCCGCGTGGCGCTTGTGTCTGAGTTGCCGGTCGCGTCGTGCGCGCGCGGCGACGTGTTTGGGCGAAAGCAGATGCAAACGCTAGGGCTACGATCAGAATGCCTATCGTTAATGAGACTCGGCGACGGCGGGTCAATTTAACCGCAGAGCGCGCGGAGGCAATCGCAGAGCGCGCGGAGGAAGAAATCTCTGCGTTCCTCTGCGCTGACCTCAGCTTCCTCTGCGGTTTTAGTTCTATTCCCATTATCGAGCACAAAAAGGCAACGGCCGCTCAATTACTTCGCATTTCACCTTCGGATCCTTTTCATTCGTCAGCATCATCGGTCGCTTCATGGCGACGCCGAGGTCAGTCGCTTTTACTTCGCGTTCGCAAATCCAAAGGATGTTTGTCTTTTCAGTTTCACTTCCAACCAGATTTGAGATCGTGTAAGTGCCAGGCTCGATGTTCGTCAAATACGCCGTGCCTTTGCGATCAGTCATGATCGACATGACGCTGGTTTTGGTGGCGGCCTCGGCTTCCGCAACCAGCGCCTGAATCGCTTTCTGTTTCTGGTCATAAAAGCCGGACCTAATTTCAGGCGACAAATAGTTCGGGAGCCAGCGACGCGCAAGATCCCGGTTCTTCAATTCGTTCAACGCCTGCTCAAACGCCTTCTGGAATTCGGGCACAGCATCCGCGCCCGAAAAGTACTTCTCCTCGATTCCGCGGCAATACGCGGATTCACAGTCGTTGTCGTTCAGCCACTTGAGCAGCGCCTCACTGGCGCCGTGGCTGCGGTAAAAACATTCGCGCGAAGTGACGTTCGTCCGCCTGATTTTTTCAATCAGTGCCCGGTTTTCATCGAACGAGCCTTTGATCAGAAAGAAACGTTTGCGCGGCAACTCTCTGGTGCCGTCGGCGGTTTTGTATTTTACCTTCAAGCGAATTACGCCGCGTGCGACTTGCGGCGTTTGCGCGTGGCTAAGTAATTCGCTGGTCACGTGCGAACCGAAAATCAATACGCCGACGATGATGAGTGCGCTGCGCTTTGTTTTCACAAACGTTCGCCTCGTCTTGCTCGCCGGATCGACGAGACGGTCATGAGAACTCGAGTGTGGTGATGCCCGGTGATAGCGTGAAAGAGCGTCCCTTCAACTTTCACGCGTTTGCTGAGAAACGGTCTAATCTGATTGGCATTGGGGTCGGAGATCACTAAAGTGACCTGCCTAACTTTCCGTTCAGTTTCATTCTCAGAATTAGTGCCGATCACATCGACGAGCGAATCAAGAATCAAGATGTAGTTGTGTTCTTTAGTATCGGTTTTCGGATTCTCGCCATAGTCGGGCGGGCCAAAGAACGTCCTCAGAACCACTCTGCCGGTTAACGTAACCTTCTCTGGTTCGTAGTGAAACTGTTGGCGCTGACCATGAATAGAAACAGCCGCAGCGAAAGCAAGACTGATGATGCAGAGTGTTACCTTCATTCTACAAATTCGGGCTGCGCGGAAACTTCACAAACGGCAGTCGCACGCTGCGCACAAAGAATTGATCGGATCGGATGGCCACCGGCGGTGCGTATCCGGCGGCGCCTCCCGCGGCAATCAAATCGTCCTGATCGACGCCGTCGCCGCTGATGCCAATCGCGCCGACGAGTACGCCGTTTTTGTAGAGCGGAATGCTGCCCGGGAAGATTTGAATCCCATTTGGCAGGCTCGGAATCGACGTGCAGGGCGCCGCACCCCCTGACAGCACGGTTTGCAAATTGGTTTTGATCAAATCAAGTTGCAGCCCGACGTTGAAAACGCTCCACTCGCTTAGTTCGCGACTAAAAGGCCCGGCCGCAGTGTTGTTGATGCCATCCGGAAAGAACGGTCGATGCAGGAATCCACCGGCGCGATCTGTAAATGCGATAGAGCCGTTGAGCTGCAAGCCGTCAGCCGCGGCGCGATCTACGTACGATCCAAATCCAGCAGCACGCAACGATGCGCCGGCGCCCGCACTCGAATAGAAAGCGGCGGTGCGCGCCTTTTGCACCGAGACATCAAATCCGAAAACGGGCGCATCCTGTTGCCGAAAAATGCCGAGCACAACTCCATTCGTGTCGGTCACGGCAATCGTTACGCGCGCGTTGCTGCCCAGTGGTTGCCGAATCGCGGCGCGCGTGATGTTTGCCTGTTGCGCGGCGTGCGCGATGATCGTGTTGACATCGGTGGCGGTCAAGGAATTTGGTGTGACTGTCGGACTGCTGACGAATGGAAAAAATCGCGTGTCGACCTCGCCCGCTATGCCACCAACAACGGCCGGCGTGAATTCAGATGGTTGTGCGCCAACGATTGGAAACATTGGATCGACAACTCCGGGCAAACTGCCGAACAGAATCGTCGGCGGCGCCGGCGCGCTTGTCACGTTCAGATACGCCAGCCGAATGCCGTCGACGAGAATGTTATCGCCGCGAACCAGCGATGGCGCTTCAAAGTTTCGCGTGGCTGAGACGGCGATGACTTCTTCAAACGGTTGATCGAAATCCGACGGGTCGCGATCGACTGTGTACACGCCGTCGCCTTCAATGCCAACACCGCCGACGGCTTCTCCATTCTTGTAAATTGGGGCACTGCCCGGATCGCCGCTCAGGCCGAGGGGCAGTCCGGGAATTTTGATGTCGGAACAGGGAAGCGACGAAAACTGCACGCCGTACAACGGCCCGCCCGCGCGGTTGTCGACGCCGGGCGGAAAGTGTTCCTGAATGATGAAACCGGCGGTGCGCGAAGTGAACGCGTTGCCGCGCGTGCTGAACAAAGCCGCGGTGCCTGCTTTCGAGATGGCCGCCAGCTTCGCCGGGACGACGGTTCCATCCAGGCCGGTCGAAACAAAACCCGTGATTGGATTCGGAACCAATGTCGGCCCCGGCCCGCCTCCGCGCAATTGAGTTGTCGCCGGCGCACCAGTCATCCGGAAAATACCGAGCACGTTTCCTTCCTTGTCGGTGACGGCGACGGTTACTGCTCGATTCAACGCCGCCGCCGCTGAGACCGCTTGCGAAATGATCGTTTGCACTTCACCTGTGGTGAGAGTGCCGGCCGTAAGCGCCGCCGGCGGCGGAGGCACAATGCTTCCGGGCGTAGGCCCCGCGCCTTCGTCATCCGGCGGCCCCCCACCGACGTGGCCAATCGCGACGCGTACGCGATTGCTGTTTGTGCCGCGGTAGCTGATGCCGACGAGAACGTCGCCAACGTCGCTCATTCCGTCGTCCAGTCGCACGACGATTGAAGCGACCCACTCCTGCTGCGGCACTGGGCCAACGTATTCGACTGGTAACGGATAATGATTGTGGGCTTCGTCCTCGGCCGACGCGGTGACATCTGAAGCACTCGCATTGCTGTCAATTCCCATCGCGAACAGCATCACGCGTGTGCGGTTGTCATTGCCCCAGTTGACTTCGCTTGTGAGTGAAAACGGCTCGTGCTTTCGAGTGGTGGAATCGAAGGCGATTGCCCGCGTCGAACTCTCTTCGCTAATCAGCACGGGACGATTTGATTGCGCGTCTGTTTTGAAAAAAACTAGCGGGCCGCACGTGATGACTGTTCCGACAAACAGCGTCAGTAGAGCAAAGCACCAGCCTCTAAGGAATACCTTCGCTGCCATCTGAGCCGTCATACGCCGCGTTAATCCGATTGATGGGAAGCCTCGTGAATCTATCACCAATCGTGTGCGCCGCGAAGCTTTTTCCGCTCGCGATTTCGGAAAATGATTTTCATTGAAGCGGCGGCGGGCGTGTGCTACAAGTCCGTCACAATTCTTAAGCTGAACATCATGAGCGGCGGTCATCTTAAGAGCGGCATGCAATTCGTCCTGGCTGCGGCTTGCATGTTCGTCGTGGTGACCACTGCTTCAGCGCAAAAGCGGGGAAAGATCACGGGAAAGATAACGCCGGCTTCTGGCGGGGTTACGGTCGTCGCCACCAACCAGGTCACCAGCCGTGTGGCGCGCGCGCGCGTGAATTCAGATGGGACGTATTCACTAAGCGTGCGGCCCGGTGCTTACCGTATGAGTGTGGAAAGACCGTACGTCGCCAAGTTCGACAAGACGAAAAACTACGGCGAGCATGCACTCGTTCGCGACGACTCGCTCGAGAACGTGATCGTCAGCGAAGGCAAAGAGACCGTTGTCGATTTCGAAGTTGAGAAAGTAAAAGAAGAGCCGCTCGCGACGATTCCCCCACGCAAGCCGCTGGGCGCGGCGGGCGGAACCAGCGTTGATTCTGAGCCACAGACGCAATCTGACCGTCGCGAAGTGCGCGATCGCTGGCGCATCGGTTTTCCCGAGTACGATCGTTACGGCGACAAAGGCGCGCGCGGCCGCGACATTCCTTTTCGCAAGGGGCGCTGGTACGACCCGTACAATCAAAGCTGGCTGAAAGGCGATTACCCAGTCATCGGCAACAAAGTCTTCATGATTCTGTCCGGCGTCAGTTCCAGCACGGTTGAGTTAAGCCGCACACCCAAACCTTCGGATGTCAGCAGTGCGCGACCCGGCAGCGCCGAGTTTTTCGGCAAGCCTGAAGCGCTCGCGGTCAATCAGATTTTTCAGTTCACGTTCGAATTGTTTCATGGTGACTCGACTTATCGCCCGCGCGACTGGGCCATCAAGATTTCGCCGACGTTCAGTCTGCCAAATTATTTGAATGCGCGCGAGACGGGCGTCGTGAACATCGATGTCCGTCGCGGCACGAATCGCACGGACACCCAGTTCTCGCTGGAAGAAGCTTTCGCGGAAGTGAAGCTGACCGACGTGAACGAGAATTTTGATTTTGTTTCCGCGCGCGTTGGCATTCAGCCGTTTGTGTCAGATTTTCGGGGCTTCATTTTTTCAGACAACAACCTGGGCGCGCGCATCTTCGGCTCGTTCGACAACAATCGTTATCAATTCAACGCGGCTTATTTTGCACAACTCGAGAAAGACACCAACAGCGGTCTGAATCGTTTTGATCGGCGGCAACAGAACGTTTACGTCGCGAACTTTTTCCGGCAGGACTTTATTCGGAAGGGCTACACGATTCAGGCCAGCGCGCTCTACAACGACGACCGCCGCGGCATTCAGTATGACCGCAACGGTTTTCTGGTGCGGCCGGCCTTGATTGGCGACGTGCGGCCGCACGCGATTAAGGTCGGCTACATAGGCATCAATGGCGATGGACATCTCGGCCGTCTGAACCTGACGAACAGTTATTACTACGCGTTTGGCCGCGATGATCGAAATCCGATTGCCGGAAAACCGGTGCATGTCAGCTCGCAGATGGCCGCAGTCGAAGCGTCAATCGATCACGACTATCTGCGTTTCCGCGGATCGTTTTTCTGGGCGCAGGGCGACAAGAATCCAACTGACAACCAGGGGAATGGCTTTGATGCAATCTTCGACGATCCAAATTTCGTGGGTGGCCAGTTTTCATTTTGGAATCGTAACGGAATTCGCCTGACGCAAACCGGCGTGGGATTAGTTCAGCCAAACAGCATTCTGCCCAGCTTGCGCAGCAGCAAAATAGAAGGCCAGGCGAATTTCGTGAATCCCGGCATCTTCATCTACAACGCTGGCGTTGATGTCGAAGTCACCCAACGAATCAAAGCGGTCTTCAACGCAAATTATCTTCGCTTCCATCGGACGGAGCCGCTCGAATACGTCCTGTTTCAGAATCACATTCGACACGAGATTGGTTGGGACTTGAGTTTGGGCGTGGCGTATCGGCCTTTGCTGATTAACAACGTCACGATGACGTTTGGGGCGGCGACGCTGAAACCGGGCCGCGGGTTTCGCGACATCTACACCGATGCAAATCGAGATTGCCCGCCAAATCTGATCGACTTCTGCACTCCGGACGACGTGAACATCAATCCGAACAAGCCGCTCTTCAATTTGTTTGGGCAGGTGAAGTTTATTTTTTGAAGGATGGAAAAACGAGCCACAGATCTACACGGATTTGCACAGATAAAAAAACCTAAATCTCGATCTGTGTTCATCCGTGTCCATCTGTGGCTGCTTCTGCTCCTATGCCTCTGTCTCTCTTTGGCTATCTTCCTGTCGCCATCGCGCGCGCAAGAAAAACCGACAGCTCAAACGCTCGAAGGCTGTCTGAAATGTCACGATCAAATCGAGCCGATGCATCGTTACGGTCCGACTGTCGCGGGAGCGTTGGACAAACTCGATCACGGCAAGGACGGCATGGGCTTGACGTGCACCGGTTGTCATGGCGGGAATCCCGTGGCGACCACGAAAGACGAAGCGCACGTGAAGCCGCACTTTCCGCGCGAGTGGATTCGGGACGGGAAGTTTCGCGTGCCGGAACGCTCAGGGCCACTGCTCGCCCGCGAGAGCCTCGAGTTCGTCCGCTTTCTCAATCCCGGCGATTTGCGTGTGGCCGCAAACACGTGTGGCAGCTCTGATTGTCACAGCGTGCAAACAAATGGCGTCAGCCGCAGCATGATGACGCACGGCGCGATGCTTTGGGGCGCCGCGCTGTACAACAACGGGGGCTATCCGATTAAAGACGCGAACTTCGGTGAGAGTTACAGCCCAAACGGCGCCCCGCAAACCCTGATTCAGATTCCGCAACCGACGACGGAACAGCGAAGGCTGAAAGGCGTTCTGCCGTTTCTCGATCCGTTGCCGCGCTGGGAGATTTCGCAGCCGGGAAACGTTCTTCGGGTGTTCGAGCGCGGTGGCCGGCGGCGTTTGGAAACGGGACTGCCTGACAGAGATGAAGATCCGGGCAAGCCTGACAAAGGCTTGAGCGCGCGCGGATTGGGAACCGCTCAACGAACGGATCCGGTTTATCTCGGATTGCAGAAGACTCGTTTGCTCGATCCGACGTTGAATTTTCTCGGCACGAACGATCATCCCGGTGATTACCGATCTTCGGGCTGCACCGCGTGTCATGTGATTTACGCAAACGATCGCGATCCGAAGCATTCGGCTTTCTATAACTCGGCGGGAAATCTTGGTACGTCGCAATCCGCCGATGTCAGCATTCCGAAAAACGAGTCGGGCCATCCGATCAAGCATCAACTGACCAGCCGCATTCCGACTTCGCAGTGCATGATTTGTCACATGCATCCGGGCGAGAACATGGTCGCGTCTTACCTGGGCCTGATGTGGTGGGACAACGAGAGTGACGGCGACAAGATGTATCCGGCACAGCAGCATGATCCATCGCAATCCGAGCAGGACAGAAAACTCGACAGCAATCCCGAGGCGGCGAGTTTGCGCGGCCTCTGGTCTGAACCTGAGTTCCTCCAGAAAACCGGCGCGCCCGAATTCAATTCGCAATTGAAGAACACTCAGTTCGCCGATTTCCACGGTCACGGCTGGATGTTTCGCCAGGTTTTCAAACGTGACCGCGAAGGAAATCTGCTCGACGCGAAGAACACAATCGTTTCTTCCGACGATCCTGATCGATTCAAGAAAGCAGTCCACCTCAACGACATCCACCTTGAGAAAGGGATGCATTGTGTTGACTGTCATTTTCGGCAGGACGCGCACGGCAATGGCATTCTTTACAACGAGCCGCGGGCGGCGATTGAAATTGGCTGCATCGATTGCCACGGCACAATTCGCGAACGCGCGACACTCCTGACGTCGGGCTTTGCATCAGGCGTCAGCGTGAAGGACGGGAAGATAGTCGACGGCAATGGCCGCAACCTCGCGACGATCCGTTTTCGCGACACGGACGGCGGACGCGTGCTGCTCTTTCAACGAATCCGCAGCGACACGAAGAAGAAAGACGAGCAGGGCAACGAAGTTCAGTTGAAGGCCGGCGACATCATTCAGAACTCAATGGTCGTGCCCGGTCGCTGGTGGCGCGTCAAGCAAACCATCGACACGATCAATCCTCAGGCGGCGCACCCTGAGGACTACAGCGTCAAATCCCGTTACGCGAAGACGATGCGCACCGACGCGTCGACATGGGGTGACGTGCCGGCGAACGACAAAATGCTTGCACACCGTGACGAGAACATGACGTGCTTTGCGTGTCATTCGTCGTGGGTGACGAGTTGCTTCGGTTGTCATCTTTCGATGACGGCCAATCGCAAGATGCCGAACCGGCACAACGAGGGCGGTAATAGCCGCAACTTTACGACGTACAACTACCAAGTGCTGCGCGACGACGTGTTTATGCTGGGCCGCGACGGAACCGTAACCGGCAACCGTATCGCGCCCGTGCGTTCATCGAGCGCGGTGCTTGTCAGCTCGCAAAACCAGAATCGCGAATGGATCTATTCGCAACAACAGACTGTTTCCGCCGAAGGCTACTCAGGTCAGACATTCAACACGCACGTGCCGCACACGGTGCGCACGACTGAGACGAAGACGTGTTCTGACTGTCACGTCTCGAAGAAAAACGACAACAACGCGTGGATGGCGCAAGTGCTTTTGCAGGGAACGAACTTCGTCAACTTCATGGGCCGCTACGTTTACGTCGCGGCTGATGACGCACTTGAAGCCGTGGTCGCAACGGAACGCGCAGAGCCACAAGCAGTAATCGGCAGTACGCTACACAAGATTGCGTTCCCGTCGAACTATCAAAAATTCGTGAACGGCGGTAGCGAGTTGCACGAAGCTTACGAGCACAAGGGGAATCCGCGCGTGCTTCAGGTGCAACTGCGCGGCGAGTACGCGTACGTGGCTGCCGGCGAAGGCGGTCTGCGCGTTTACGACGTGGCGCAAATCGATCAGAAAGGATTTTCGGAACGAATCACCACCGCGCCCGTTTCACGATTTGGACAGAAGTTTTGGGTGAAGACGAAATACGCGACCGCCGTCGCCGCGCCTTCGACGCTCGCAGTCGATCCCGCGCGATGGCGTCTGACGATCGATGGACGAATGGTTTCGCCTGACGAAGCCCGGGCGTTGCCGCGCGAGCAGTTACTGAACGAAGAGCAGCCGATTCATCCGCTCTACGCTTATCTTTACGTGGTCGATAAATACGAAGGGCTGATCGTCGTGAACGCCGCGACGCTGCTCGATGGCGATCCACTGAACAACTATCTGAAGCGGCAACTTGATGAATCAAAATATCCAAACGGCGCGTTCAATCCTGACGGCGCGCTGACCGGCGCGAACAACATCACGATCGCCGGAAGATACGCGTACGTAACAACTGATCGAGAACTTGTGATCGTAGACCTTGATGATCCGTTGAACCCCAAAATCGTGAAACGTATTGGTGCGCCAGAACTCAATCAGCCAAAAGCGATTGCTATTCAATTTCGTTACGGATTCCTCGTCGACGCTGAAGGTTTTAAGGTTCTGAATCTAACCGATCCGGCAAACGCGCGGCTGGTGCCAGGCGCAATGGTTCACGTGCCCGGTGCGGCAGATGTCTATGTTGCGCGCACGTACGCTTACCTGGCCTGGCAGCAGAACGGCGTCGTGATCGTCAACATCCGTCAACCTGAGAAGCCGATCGTGGATCAGTCTTTTACGGCTGGCGGAGCCCTGGACGATGTGCGGCAGGTTAAGGTCGCAATGACTAACGCCAGCCTGTTCGCGTACGTTGCCGGCGGCATCAGGGGGCTGCAAATTCTCCAACTCACGTCGCCCGAGACAATGTCGACGTACGCCGGCTTCAGTCCTCGGCCACAGCCGCAACTGATCGCGACTTACAAAACGAAAGGAGAGGCGCTGGCGGTTTCAAAGCCTCTCGATCGAGATCGCGCGACGGACGAAAGCGGCAATCAGGTCGCGGTCTTTGGCCGGCGCGGCGCGCGACCGTTCACTCTTGAAGAAGTTCAGCGAATGCTTCGCACGAATGGCGGCACCGGCGAATATTTTTCGGTGAGCGACGAACCGACAACCGAGCCGCGGAAATTGACCAGTACACGAGAATCCACACTCCCCATCGTCGCCGGTGTCACGTTGGGATTAATCGTGATTGGCTCCGCATTTCATCGAAGGCGGCGGCGCGCAGGTTAACGCGGGTCTGAGCGTCACATTGTGCGCAAAACTCTGATTTTCGATTGAAAGATTGAAGCGCTGGCGCTTAAGTTAACCAGGGTATTGCAAAAAGCTTTGGCCTGCGGTTAGATTGGCCGGTTCTCAAAGTCAATAACTCAGACGCGAACTGATAGTGCTGAACATTGTGTTTTGGAGGTAGATAAAGTGCCGACTGGAACGTGCCCTGAATGCGAAGCCGATGTGCACGTCGATACCGACGCGGACAAAGGGGAAACGGTCGATTGCGAAGAGTGCGGCGTGCATTTGGAGATCGTCGGACTTGATCCCGTCGAATTGGACATCGTCGAAGAAGAGGACTACGACGAGGACGAGGATGAAGACGAATACTGAATTAGTGAGCAGTTGGCAGTGAGCAGTGAGCAGTTTCAACTTCTTCTGCTCACTGCTCACTTGGTTTGGCTTGTGTATCCCGGCCGGCTTTGCCGCAACGTCATCCCACCCGGCCCTTCGATTCTGATCGAATGGAACTTGCCGTCGCGCCGATTCTCAGGCGGCGGATAAAAGCCCACGACATATCCGGACGAGACCTCGTCGGCAATCGCGCGGAAGAGCGGCCCGAGATCGTTTTCGTTCGCATAAATGCTGCGGCCGCCAGTTTTCTCAACCAGCCCGGTGACGTCCAAAGGCGTTGGCAACGGCATCATCTTCGCTGACGCTAGCAGTTGCGAATATGATGGCATCGTCACGACGTAGATGCTGGTATCGGCCGCATTCGCTCGTTCAATCACAGTGTCAGGCGAGACGACATCGCCGACCGGAAAACCATCCGTGATCACTACGACTGCGCGCTTCACCAGTTGATGCTCGCGCGTCAACGGCGCGTGTCGCGCGAGCATGCGCACAGCGTCATCGATGGCGTCGTACGCATGCGTGGACATGCCGTTCGGCTCCTGCGCCAATCGGTCATACGCGCGTTCAAGCTTGTCGCGATCCGCGGTCAACGTTTGCAGAGTTTTCACGCGCATCCCAAACGTCATCACGGCAAAGACTGCCGGATGGTCTGCAAGACGGCGAGAGAACTCGCGCATCGCGTTTGTCAGGCGCTGGACTTCTTCGGCGGTCATGCTGCCGGAAACATCGAGCGCGAAAACTATCGCCAGTGGACGTGGCGCTCCGGCGATCTTCTCAACGTTGAACGAGGCAATCGGCCGCTCGACGTTGTCTTCGAAAAGTTTGAAGTCTTCTTTCTTCAGGTTGCGAACCAAACGGCCTTTCGCGTCCGTGACGACCACATCAACGGGCACGAGGTCAGTATCGATCTTGATTACGTCCTGCGGGTCTGTTTCGGCCGGCATTACGCGGCGGGGCCGTTGTTGTTGAGCGTTATCCTGCGCCGCAGCGGACGACGGCGCCAGCAACAACCAGAAAGATGCCGCAACCGAAACAACTATTCGCGAAAGTTGGGGACGACCGCGGAAAACCATTGGCGTGGGGCGATTATACGCTTGCGAGGGATTGCCGCCTACCGAACGAGCGGGCAACGCCGCTTGCCGCCGACTGCTTCTTAAATGAGTCGCCGGTTAACTGGCTGCAAAACCGTGTCCGTGATAATTTGAAACTCATCTGCTGGACGATTATGAGAATACTGAAAGCCGTCGGACTCTGCGCGCTGGTTGCCGTCTTTTCATTCGCCACGGCCGCGCAGGACAAGAATACCGGCGCAATCAAGGGCAAAGTTCGCGTGGAGAAGGGCTTGCCGAGCGGCGTGGCCGTAATTCTGCGACAAGGCGATCAGGAAGTGCGTCGTGTGCAGACGGATCGCAAAGGCGATTTCACGATTGCACGAGTGGTGCCGGGCATTTATGGCCTCACGTTTCGCAAGGCGGGTCTGGCCGTCGAGTCGATCGAAAACCTGGAAGTGAAAGCCGGAAAGACACGTTCGCTCAAAGACCTCGTCCTTCCGATTGATGAAGGCTCAATCGCGTTCATCCGCGGCAGCGTCTTTAACGACGGTGGACGCAGCGTGCCCGGCGTTCGTGTTGATCTGTTCAGAGTTGCTTCTGAAAATGCCGTCGACAAGCTCGATACACGCATCACTAGCGAGACAGGTGAGTTTGTATTTCGCGTCCCGCCCGATGCGGCAAGGTATCGCGTGATTCTCAAAGCAGACGGAGCGGAAAGCGTCTCGAAGGACGTCGAGATAGATGCCGCGATGGTCTATCGAGTGGCGCTGACCTACAAGCCGAAACCATAAATTCAGTTTAAAGTTCCAAGTTTCAGGTTTCAAGTTCAGAAAACGTGGGAGTTGGAACTTGAAACTTGAAACTTGAGACCTGAAACTGACGTCGTGTCCGATCGCGAAGAGTTTCTGACCGCCAAACAACTCGCCGAGATTCTTCAGGTGAGCGAGACCACTGTGCGCCGCATGGCCCTGAAGCGTCGCATTCCTTCCGTGCGACTGACTCCGCGAATCATCCGTTTTCATCTCGACGCTGTGCGTGAAGCTTTGGATGTGCCGCGCGTGACGCGGCCTTCTGACGTCAAGACGGATGACGCGCAGTTGTCATTCGATGATTTGTTGTCGAACTAAACATGTCGGTGGTTCACTTTGAACGCCGGGGGACAGGAACCCCGACCCAATTCCCGTTCTGTTTGATGAAGGTGCGGGGTTTTTTGATGGGAAAGCGTCGAGCGAACGTCGGGTTAGTCTTCAGAAACCGATTGATTGTGGCGTTATCGCCGGTCGCCACAGCCCACTGGCCATAAACTTCGCTAATCAGATACTGCTGCACCTCCAGTTTTGCATCGGCATCGAACGGCTGATTCACGTGCGCGTAAATTGTGGTGTCGGCCACGGCGATGTTGCCCGACACGCGCACCGCCCCGATTTCAATTCGATCGAGTTGATACAAATTGCGCGTCCGCTGAAGTCCGTTCACAAAACGATCCTTTGTAATGCGAGCGCGAAACGACGAAGGCAGGCCGTTGTAAAGTGTCTCGTACTCGCCGGATTTCAACTGATCGAACACGCGCTGAATCGTGGCGCGGACGTCGCCTTCGTCTGAAGGCGCGGCGATACTCGGTGTCGCTCTCGCAAAGAGAACCACAAACACCGCAGCGGCAATCGCCGGGTAAAGCTTAGTCCTTAACATCTTCCTCTGTCTCAACCGTTGGTTCGCTCCGTCGCTTTGCCCGCAACTGCGCGCGGTAGCCGAGAAACCAGGCGACAATTCCTAACGTGCCAATAACGAACGCGGCCGAAAGATTGTTTCGCCATAAAAGCACCAGCGCCGTCAGCAGAAACAATCCCGCGATTATCATGAACACGCGCTCGGTCATTACTTCACGGTGATTGGAATCGCAGAGTTGAGAGTTGCCGGCGGAAAACACTTCTCGGTGTCGCAGGCCTGGACGCGAACTGTGATTGGTAAAGATATCTCGCCGGCAGCATTCGCATCTGTTTTCAATGGCAGTTTCACCTCGGCCTCACCTTCGTAAACGGCGAGCGGTTCGTCGGCGAACTGAAATTTCCGCGTCTTTGCCGCTGGATACGTCGGCTTGTCGGCGGTGATGCCTTTCGCTTTTTCCGGCCTAATTTCCGTCGCAATTAGATAAGGGTACGTGGCAGGGTTCGCGTTTACGTGATAGCCAGGCATGATCGCAAGTCTGACCATCGCTTCAGCCGAACCTCCGGGCGCAATCTGAACTGGCGATGCTGTGACCTTTACAACCTGCGCCGATGATGAAATCTGCGCCGGTGAGGATGATGACGGCCAGCCGCCAGTGCCCGCGCTGATTCCGCCACCGTTGTTGCGACTGCACGCTGCCAAGAAGCCCACGGTCAGGAGAAGGATCAAAGCAAAGTAAAAGTGGTGGCGGCGGGTTGAACTGCTCAACGAGCCGGCGGAGCCGGCGGCAGAGTTTAGCCCACGGCAAGCGAAGCGGAACGAAGTGAAGCGACGCGCTGCCCTGGATACGCTGTCACCGTTATCTTTCGAGCCCGCTTTAGTGGGCGAAAGAAAACTCTGTCGCCCGCTAAAGCGGGCTATGTCTTCGCTAGGGCTGTAACCCAGGGTTTCGCTCGCTGAGCTCGCTTCACCCTGGGCTAAACTCTGTCGCCGCTCCGCGGCTCGTTGAGTGGCTCGCCTTTGCATGGAACTACTCTTCGCCTTCCTCCTTGCCCTCTTTCCCGTCAGGCTTCTTGATCCCAAACTTCTCCAAGCGGTATTGCAAGGTACGAAAGGTAAGGCCGAGCAGTTTCGCGGCTTTCGTGATGTTGTAGTCGGTCTGATCCATCGCCTGGAGGATTAAGTTCTTTTCGACGTCTTCAAAGTTAATTCCTTCGGGCGGCAGCTTGAAACCGCCGGTGGTGGCGCTTTGTGACTCCTGCCGAACTTCGGTGGGCAAGTCTTCCGGCGTGATCATGTCGCCTTCGCACAAAAGGATCGCTCGCTCGATCGCCGACTCGAGCTGCCGCACGTTGCCCGGCCAGCCGTAATCCTGAAGCATGCGTTTCGTCTCAGTGGTTAACCCGCGCACCAGTCGCGAAGTGTTCTTCGTGTGCTTTTTCAGAAAAAAGTCGATCAGAACCGGAGTGTCTTCGCGCCGCTCACGCAGTGGCGGCACATCGATGGATAAAACGTTGATGCGATAGTAAAGGTCATCGCGAAAACGTCCATCGGCAACCATCCCACGCAGATCTCGATTCGTCGCGGCGACGACGCGAACGTCCATGGGAATTTCATATGTCGCGCCAACGCGGCGAATCCTGCGCTCCTGCAAAGCGCGCAAGAGCTTTGCCTGCATGCTGACGTCCAGTTCGGCAATCTCGTCGAGAAACAACGTGCCGCGGTCCGCAACTTCGAACAAACCTTTCTTGTCCGCATGCGCACCGGTGAACGATCCCTTTTCGTGTCCGAACAATTCTGACTCCAAAAGGTTTTCGTTGATCGCCGCGCAGTTCACTGCCTGAAACATTTCAGATGCGCGCGGCGACTGATTGTGAATCGCGCGCGCAATCAGCTCCTTGCCGGTTCCGGATTCACCGCGAATCAAAACTGTCGAGCTGGAGCGCGCGACTTTCAAGATCATCTTCTTCACCGCTTCCATCTTTGGCGAGGCGGAAAGGATCTCGACGTCGATCTTGTCGAGCGTGCCGAGCGCGCGCTTGATCGTGCCGAGCAGCACATCGCGCTCGAACGGCTTTTGCAAATAGTCAAAAGCGCCACGGCGCAAAGCTTCCTTGGCGGAATCAATGGTGCCATGCGCCGTCAACAGAATCACTACAATGGACTTGTCCATCCCCAGCAACTGCTGGAGCAACTCAATGCCGTCCATCCCGGTCATCTTCAAATCCGTCAGCGCGAGATCGAAGCTGCGTTCCTTGGCGAACTTCAAAGCCGCTTCACCAGAAGCCGCCGAAGTTACGTCGTAGCCGGCATCGGTCAGAATTTCCTGAAGGATGTCGCGTTGCGGTTTGTCGTCGTCAACGACGAGAATTGATTTGCGTGGCATGATGATCTGCTGCGGACAGTAGCCCGCTTCTAAACCTCAGCAGAAGACACGGGCAACGTGATCGTAAATATCGTGCCTTCTCCTTCCTTTGATTTCACTGAAATTGTGCCGTGATGATCGTCCACGGCCTTTCGCACGATTGCGAGCCCAAGCCCGGTTCCAGTGTCTTTCGTTGAATAGTACGGCTCGAAAATTTTCGAGATGTCTTCCGGTTTGATCCCGCGGCCGGTGTCTAAGACATCGATGCGCACTCGTTGGCCGTTCTCCTCGCCCGAAACCACGATCGAAATCTTGCCGCCTTCGCCGTCCATCGCCTGCAAGCTATTGATGACCAGATTCGTGAGCGCGGATCTGATCGATTCGGCGTCGGCTGTGACGGAATGACTGCCGCCGACTTCTTCAACTTTCGTTTCGATGTTGTTCTCTGCGGCTTGCACTTGAACCGTGCGCAGCGCTTCACGCGCCACGTCGCCGACATTCAGCAGGTGCGGCTCGAGTTTCGGCGGACGCGAATAGTTCAGAAACTCTGTGATGCGGGTGTTGATGCGTGCGACTTCAGTCTTCAACTGGCTCGTGAGGCTATCGAACTTTTGTTGCTTCTGCGGATCGGCCGGCGCAAAGCCTGCGCGCAAATGATCCAAAGTCAGATTGATGTAGTTCAGCGGATTCCGGATTTCGTGAGCAATCGCTGACGCAAGACGGCTGACAACGACGGCCTTCTCAGCGTTGTAGAGTTGCGCTTCAAGCTCGCGCGTCCGCCCCAACTTAGTGGTCATGTCGTTGAAGAGTTCAGTCAACTCGCCCATTTCATCCTGGCGGCCGCTGGTAGGAACGCGAAATGAAAAATCACCACCGGCAACGCGCCGTGCGCCCGTCGAAAGGAATTTGATCGGTCGAGTAAAGCGCCACACCACGAATGCTGTCAGCATGGTAGTCACCAATAGGACGGCCAGCGTCCACAGCAGTGACCGTCGCGACTGCTGCTCAAGGGTCGTAGCCAAACTGCTCGCCGAGCCGAGAACAACGATCACGTATCGTCGTCCTTTGTCGGTGTCGATCGGAAAATAAAATGCACCTCGGTCCATGTTCGTGC
Organism: Pyrinomonadaceae bacterium; assembly: GCA_036001745.1. Classification (GTDB taxonomy): domain Bacteria; phylum Acidobacteriota; class Blastocatellia; order Pyrinomonadales; family Pyrinomonadaceae; genus UBA11740. The sequence continues at coordinate 8,690 of DASYTZ010000090.1, read as the reverse complement.
CGGGCGCTGCGACGCTCATCCCTTCGGGCAACTGCGTGTTCATCTCTGGCAGTTGCACCGCGCTCTTGAGTGGCGGCAACGAAATATCCTTCAGTTTGACGTACCGAATCGACTTATCCGGGTTCTCACGCGGCGTCTGATTTTTATCCAGACTGTCTTTGATATTGCCCGCTTCATCGACGATAAGCACATTCTGCACACGGTCGGCGCGATCGCCGAGCAGCGGCAACCTAACTTCTTCGCGCATTTGGTCGAGATATTCCCCGCTTGAGAGACTGTTCACACCGAGCGCAACGCCGGCCATGATTGCCTGCTGCTGCTCAACGATGAACTGCGTGTTGCTGCGGACTGCACGCAAATTGACGTAGTACTGCACGCTTACGGTTAAAACCAGCAGCAAGGCGAGCAGCAAAAGCAGCCGAACTCGGAAACTATTTAGCAATCTCGACAGGGGCATCACCCTCAAGCAACATGCGAGCCAAGAGCGTTACGAAAGTCGCTCAATCGTCAACCTTTTTTGGTTGCCTGTTCGTTTAGGCTGATGTTATAGTTGCCCCGACCTCAAGGCAAACCTCCCCGCCGGGGTCGCAAAACAGGGATGACCACCTCTGTTGGGTTACAGCGCATTGCAGTTTTGGAAATTCGTGACAGGAACTTAAGCGCCCTTAAAGGTTTCTAGTTCACAAGGACGACGCGCACGTCGCCCCTCGGCGTGCAAATCAAGCAACGAAGTTCTTACTGGTTCGCCTCGGCGTACTGGAATTTGCAGTTTTCACGAGGAGTTGCTGATGAATCAAATGGGTTTCCCCCGGGTCGCTCGGGTATCGTTCATATTCTTTGTCTTTTTTGCCTTCCTAACTTCTTTTTCAATCGACATTTCAGCGAAAGGAAAACGCGCGAGAGCGCGATCGGGTGCGCGTTCGGCGCGTCACACTCGCGATCGCCGCGGCGGGCGCGCAGTCGCCAATCGCCGGCTGTCGCGACGCGAGCGCCGTCAACTGGCGCGCGCGGATCGTCGTGGCCGGCGCCGTGTCCGGTTATCGAAGCGTGAGTTGCGCGCGGAACGTCAGCGCATGGCGCGCGAGCAAGCCGCTTACATCGCGAAGCTTCAACGACGTGCCGGTCGCAAACTGACGAAACGAGAGCTGGCCGCAGAGATGCGCCGCTTTCAATCAACCCACCGTCGCGCTCTGGAAGAAGCACGCCGGCGCGCTGAAGCTGCACGCCAGGCTGCGATCGCTCGGCAACGCGCGATCGACGAAGGTTTGCGCAATGAAGTTCAGGCCGACATCGCAAAGGACAACAGTGTCGGAGAAGATCTCGAAGTTCGCCGCGCCGCCGTCGAAGCGCTGGGCCATCACGCCGGCACTGTCGTCGTAATGGATCCGAAGACCGGCCGCGTCTACACGGTGGTGAATCAGGACTGGGCGCTGCGTCGCGGTTTCAAGCCTTGCTCGACGATTAAGCTCGTAACCGGCGTCGCGGGGATCAGCGAAAAAGTTATCCAGCCGATCGAGACCGTCAGCGACGGCGGTCGCTACCGAATCGATCTGACGGATGCGCTGGCTTATTCGAACAACACCTATTTCCAGCAAGTCAGCGGACAGGTCGGGTTTGACAAGATGATCTCTTACGCGCGGGAACTGGGGTTGGGAGAGAAGACCGGCATAAACTATGTCAACGAGTATTCCGGCCGACTGCCTTTGTTCAAATCAGGTTTCGCGCTCAACCGGATGGGCTCGCACGGTGACGATTTCGAAGTGACGGCAATTCAATTGGCGACACTCGTCTCCGCAATGTCCAACGGTGGAAAGTTGCTGGTGCCGCATCTGCCCCAGACCGTGACCGAGAACACGCTGTTCAAGACCGAAGTTCGCCGCAAGGTTAACGTCGAAGGCGATACCTGGAAGCGCATGCTGCCCGGAATGATTGGCGCCGTGAACTACGGTTCGGGCCGAAAAGCTTATCGACCGGAGCAGACGGTGGCCGGAAAGACGGGCACGTGCATCGGCCAGGGCGCCTGGCTCGGCCTGTTCACTTCGTATGCGCCGGTTGTGAATCCGAAACTTGCGGTTGTGGTGATCACACGTGGGACGGATGCTCACAACCACCTGCCGGCGGCAATTGCCGGAAACATCTACCGCGCGCTCAGTCCGCGCTTCGGCACGCAGATCGATTTCCAGATTGCTGAAGGCCCGGATGATGGACCGGCAAACCCGAGCAAGAAGGCCGCGGCGCTGGACGAAGAGGCTGCCGAAACCAAGGCTGCAACCGAAGCTGAAGAGAACGCTGACGCTGGCGATGCCAACGCCAACACAAACGGCAACGCTCCGAACGCTGCGACGCCAACCACAGGTCTTGACCTGAAGGTAAAGGCGACGACCATGCCGGTTGAGAACAAACCCAAAGCGGGTGCGCCGGCCAAAACGAACCAGAAGGAAGCTCCCGATGGCCGCACGCGTCGTATTCAGCCGCAGCCGCAACCGGAGCCATAAGCCTTAAGCCATCGAACACGAAACGAATGCCGAACTCTGGTATTTTGCGAGAGTTCGGCATTTTCATGAGATATTTCCGAACTATCGTGCCGGTAAATTCTGGCTTGACAGGCGCTCGCATATTGCAGGATTATTGCCCCTCGTTTTACTGACTTTCTTCCCTGATTCTTCGCGCTGCGTGGCACCGCAGTTGCTCTTCGGTTACAACGAGCAGGTCGGCAAGTGCATCTTAGGACGGACGCTTGCTCGGCTAATATCGAGAGGTTTAGAACAGAATTAAAAAGGATTCGATCGGAGGCTTTAGTTAACAACAATGAGATGGATCAATCGAGCAATTGCACTGGGGGCGCTGCTGACTTTGTCTGCGGTCGCGGCATGGGCGCAGTCGCCAGAGTGCACTGACGAATTTAAGACTGCAACGTATTCAAAGTGGTATGACAACCGCGACAAGGATCAAGCGGCAGCATACGAGGCAGCCAAAGAGTATTTAAATGTATGCCCGACCGACGACAGCCCCTACGCCACCGCCCTGAAGAATTTCAAGAAGAAATACGAGGATTTGGTACTCAACAAGAAGTTGGCATCAGACTTTGAGACAGCGGTCAAGAATAAGAATTACGCCGATCAAATCCGGCTGGGCAAACAACTGACGGGAACGGCAGCCAATGGCGACAACGCTGTGATTTACATCGTCATGGCTGGGGCTGGATTGGGCGACCCGAATCAGTTGGCTGAATCAGCCGCGGCCGCGAAGAAGGCGATTGAGCTGATCGAAGCTGGCAAGCCATTCACGCCTGCGTATCAAACCAAGGATCAGGCTCTGGCTGCGATGAATTATGTGATTGCCAAATCAATGATGAAGACATCTCCGACCGAGTCGATTCCTTACTTTATTAAGGCCGGGAAATATGAGAGCGATCTGAAGAAGAGTCCGCAGTTTTATAACGAACTTGCGACAGCCTATGGTGAAGGTCCGGTCGACAAATTCGCCAGGGATTACAAAGCACTGGCAGAGGCCGGAAAATCAGTAGACAGTCCCGAAGCCAAACTGGTTGTGGCAAATCTGAATCAAGCCCTCGATCGGCAGATTGATGCTTTTGCTCGGGCAGCAGCCGTTAGCACAGCTCCTGCAGACAAAAAGGCATTCATGGATGCGCTTGCCTTGGTGTATAAAGATCGAAACAAGACTGACGCCAATCCAACGCAACTTAATGACATGGTTGCGTCTGCGCTTTCAAAACCTCTGCCGGATGCGCCAACGCCAATAACGACGCTGCCGACTACAACGCCGAGCACGACGCCCGGAGGTACGAGCGCAACGCCGGGCAGCAGCGCGGGCTCGACAGGTGCCGCGCCCGGTAACGGAGCAGGTGCCACCTCGACGAGGCCGTCCAGCACGACGCCAACAACCAGCTCGAGCAAACCGGCGACGTCTGGAACGACCACGCCGGCTAAACCAACGGCTAGTCCGACGCCGAAGCCGCGACAACGCCGCGCAAACCATCGCGGTCGCTAAACTGAAGTTGAAAGCTCCGGATCGATCACGCCGAGCGCACCGTCCATTTCGACGATGCGTTCGGCGTTTTGCTAGAATCGCTGCTGCTTGAAAAACCTCGAACACCTCGAAGCAATCATCGGTTACCAATTTCGTGATCGCGATTTGTTGGCCCAAGCGATGACACACCGTTCGTGGGCGCACGAACAGGTTTCGCCGCGAGCCGGAGCGCACGCGCGACGGCTGCACAACGAAGCGCTCGAGTTTCTCGGCGATTCAGTGCTGGGACTCCTGGTTGCTGATTACCTGTTTCGCGCGTATCCGCGAGCGACCGAAGGCGAGCTGTCGCGGATGAAGCACCGGCTGGTGAGCGCGCCGACGTTGGCCAAGGCTTCGACGCAACTTGGCCTGGGCGATTTTGTAAGGTTTGGCCGCGGCGAAGAAAAAAGCGGCGGACGGCGCAAGGCGGCGTTGCTCTCTGACGTCTTCGAAGCAGTGATCGGCGCAATTTTCGTGGACGGTGGTTTGCCCGCCGCGACGAATTTTGTCGAACGTACACTGGGCGAAGACCTGCGCCGCGCCGATCCAGTTGCAGCCGCGGCGGCTGATCCAAAGACGATGTTGCAGGAGCGTTTGCAGGCGAATCACGAACCCGCGCCGCAATACACGGTAATCGAGACGCTGGGTCCGCCGCACCACCGCACATTTCATGTCGAGCTCAAGTGGAATGACGGCACGGCGCGCGGCGAGGGCCGCACCATCAAAGCCGCCGAAGCAGCCGCCGCGCAAGTTGCGCTGGAGCAAATGGAGTCGAAATAGCGTTCAGAGTTCAAGCTTCAGCTTGCATCGTCTTACACTAGCAGCAACCTGAAGGTTGAACTCTGAACCACGAACCTCTACGATGTTTTCAGATGAGCGAATCCGCGGTCACCACAGAACGAAAAACTAAAGCGAAGCCGGAAAACCTTACGGCTCGCGAGGTCAGTCCCAACGGCCGCGAAGCCCGCGCGGAAGAGGAAGAGAAACTCGGGCCGTCGAAGACTGTGTTCCGCGAGTACTTCGAATCGGCGGTAGTGACCGTGATCATGGCGCTGTTCGGCATGACGTTCATCGTCCAGGCCGTCAAAGTCCCGACCGGCTCAATGCAGAACACAATCACCGTCGGCGATCATCTGCTCGTCAACAAGTTTGTTTTCGCCCCCGGCCCTCGTTTTCCGCTTTTGCCGCAACGCGAAATTCGCCGCGGCGACATCATCGTTTTCAAGTATCCCGGCAACCCATTCAATCCAGCGCGTGACAAAGACGAAGACAACATCCCTTTCAAAGTGAATTACGTAAAGCGTGTCATCGGCCTTCCGGGCGATGAAGTCGAAGTCCGAGGGCTGAAGGTTTACGTCAATGGCAATCCGTTGCCGGAACACATCGTGGTCGTCGACGGCGACTTCGCTGACGCCAACCCGAAAGCGCCATTGCGAATCCTTGAAGAAGAGCCACGCCAGGGTAATGAACTCTACGACGTCTATTATTTTGATCGGAACGTCGAAGCCGCGCGCAAGGGCCAACGCGCCGGTGTCAGCTCGGATTTTCACTTTGCGGTGAACGGCAAACCGGCGAAGGTCCCGGCCAATTCGTATTTCGCGATGGGCGACGATCGCGATAATAGTCTGGACAGCCGCGCCTGGGGTTATGTGCCGCGCGATCTAATCATTGGCCGCGCAATGTTTGTCTACTGGTCCTACGACGAGACCCAACCCTTCGCCAGTCCGATTGACTTCTTCAGCAACACCCGTTGGCGTCGCACCGGCACGATGGTGAAATAAAACAGAGGCTGGAGCTTAGAGACTAGAGGCTAGTCTCAAGGCTCAACACTCTGCTTCCTCTAATCTCTAGACTCAAGTCTCTAACCTCTAGCCTCTAACCTCTGCTTTGATCCGATGCATTCTATCGTTCTCTTTTGGTTCAAAACATACGAACTTCTTCGCGGTAAACACAGGAACAGAGTTGGCATGGTCTTTGCCGTCCGTCGCCATGCGGGGAATCTTGACCTTTTCAAGAAAGGACGGTTTAAGAAGCTATGCTTTGGACAATCTTGTTGGTGTTGTTGGTCCTGTGGCTGCTCGGATTTGCCAGTGGCGTGGCCGGCAACTTGATCCACCTGATCCTGCTGGTAGCTTTGGTCGTTTTGCTTCTTCAGTTGATTACCGGGCGACGGGCGGTTGTCTGACGCTGAATCGACGGAGCGCTGATTGACTTGGAGATGGAAAAAATGCGTTACGAAGGCGAGTTCAAGGGCAAAGCTAAACAAGTCAAAGGCACAGTCAAAGAAAAACTTGGTAAGGCAACCGGCGATCGCGAAATGCATGACGAAGGTAAGCGCGAGCGCCGCGATGGACGTGTTCAAGAGCGAGTGAGCCAGGCTCGCCGAGTCTTCGGCGAAGCAGTCGAAGATATCGGCGAGAAGATCGCCAGCGGTTGATAGCCGCTGGCGTTTTTTCTTGTGCAGATTCTTGTTTGCCGCGTTGGTTTGCGCCGCCAGCAAAGGCAACACCGAAACAACCGACAAAGACCAAGCCCAGCTACTGATCGCAGTTGCGATTTCGGCGAATCTGGCGAGCGGCCCTCATGGGCCGCTCGTTTGTTATGCACAGGCCCGTGCTAACCAGGTTCTTGTATTTCTCGCGGATGCTCTTAGAATTATGCCACGAATCTCCAGGAGGAGTTGATGGCGAAGAGGCATCCAGTCGAACAGATCTTGCTGTGGCTATTCATAGTTCTGGCGGCGATCGTGATTGGCGGTGGCCTGTACGAGATGCGGGTGGTGGTGCCGCTGTGGGCCAACTCGCCGCCGGAGTCGGTTTGGAACTTTGCGTCCCAGCGAGTTACCAATCCGCAGTACACGCCCAATTCGGGTCTGCGATTCTGGATTTTCGTCACGCCGGCTCACCTGCTGGTTTCCGTCGCGACGCTAATCGCCAGCCTGAAGACGCGCAGAGAACATCGGCGCTGGCTGATAATGTCTACTGCGATCTTCATCGCGCTTCACCTGGAGGCCATCCTTTATTTCGTTCCGGCCATCGACACGATCTTCAACAGCCGCAACTTGAATATGAGTCCGGCCGAAGTCGCTTCAAAAGCGCGTTGGTGGGTCAACTTAACATGGGGACGTTTTGTAATCGGCTTTGTTGGATTTCTCTGCGGGTTGCGAGCGATGACAATAAGCAGCGAGCAGTGAGCAGTGGGCAGTGAGTAGAAGGCCAGCAGCCTTTGTTTTTTCTTCAAAATCTCTCCCAAACTTTGCGGTTTTCGTGTAGGCTACGCGTGTAAATGGCCGACAAGAGTCGCAAGGTCCTCTCATTTCCTCAACCCGTCCCCGCCAAGGCGGATTACCAACGCGTCAAATCAAGTTACTCGATCCGCGAAATCAAACAGATGTTTGGTTTGAGCGAGCGCACCATTCGCCGCTGGACTGAAACCGGAATCATTAATGCCGCGCCTGCGCCAAATAGCGAAGAGATCACTTACGACTTCCAGGCGCTGACGCTTTTCCGCCGCGTGCGCGACATGCGCTCGCAGGGGCTGACAATCAAACAGATCGAAGCCGAGCTTCAGGGTCAACTGAGTTTGTTTCGCGCGGAAGTAGGGCAAGTGCAAGTGGCGCGGTTGCTGACGCCGTTTGAGGAAGCTTTGCTGCGACACGAACAAGGTGACGTGCAGGCCATCGACTTTTACCGTGAAGCGATCACGGCGGGCGACAACATCGCCGAAGCCTACTGCAACCTCGGCATCATCGAGCTGGATCGCGGCAACATGGTTGGCGCCCTCGACAACTTCACACAGTCATTGAAGCATGATCCACGGCACGTCGAAGCGCATTACAACCTGGCGAACCTCTACTACGATGCCGGTGATTTTCCTTTGGCGCGGCTGCATTACGAAGCGGCCACCCAAATCGAACCCAATTTCTCGTTGGTTTACTACAATCTGGCGCTCGTCTATCACCGTTTGGCGAACGTTGTCGGCGCGCGCCAGGCGCTGCACAAATACAAGGAACTGGAGCCCGGCGACGAAGAAATTGAGCTGGTCGATCAGCTTTTGAAAGCGATGGAGTTGGGAAGACCCAGCTGAAGTTTCAAGTCTCAGGTTCCAAGTTTCAAGTTCAAAGTTTCAAGTTCGGCGGAGAACTTGAGACTTGAAACCTGAAACCTTAAACTGAGTCTTCGTTTGGCGGGGTAGCTCAGATGGTTAGAGCGTGGGATTCATAACCCCAAACCCGGCAAAAACGTAAGTTTTTGCCTTTTCAAAAGTTGCAGCCACCAAGAAATCCTTAGCATTTTGCAACCGTTGACATTCCTTACCATCGCTTATCGGCCACGTGCTGTAACTTCTGTCCACAAATTGGCCACACGTTTTTGGATCAAAAATCAAGGAATTAGCGGCACCAACCCAATGGGAAAAACACCACTAGAGCCAGATGGATGTGGGCGTACGTTATAAATAATCTACAACTCAGCTTCCGTGTCATGATTCGGATTAGCTCTCGGATGTTCAGCGGGTTTTTCGTAGTTGCTGAAATCCCTGTAGACAGCTCTTGCGAACTCTTCTGCGAAACGCTTGTAACCCGCGTAACAACGCTCAGACGCAAAGAAACTGAGCACCGCTGCTGCGATAAGCTGGGTTCGGTGCTCGGATAATTTACCGTT
>DASYTZ010000089.1:0-5966 GCA_036001745.1 Pyrinomonadaceae bacterium | reverse complement strand
CGTTCAGTTTCAGCCTCAACATCGAGGAGCTTCGCGTATTGCCGATCAAAGGTCTGCTTCAGGAGTTCCACGTCTGCGCGCGAAACTCGGAAATATCCGGTCTTCACCAGGTGCGCCAGTTCACTCGTCTTCGGATCGATGACGTGCTCGCGTTCGGAACTCCGCAAAATTTGAAACAGCTTTGCGGTCGCGCGCACACACGGAATGTCGTTCGCGGCCACGCGGCGTTCCAAATTGCAGGGCACCGACTCAGCTCCGAACACGCGCAGGATGGCATCGGCGTAAGCGGCGCGTTCGCGCACGACCAGAGCGATGTCGGAAAGTTTGTAGTCCTCTTCGAGAGTCAAACGCTTGATTTCTTTCGCGATCCAACGAAGCTCAGTTTCGCGATTGCTGCACTCGCGCAGCGTGTAGCGCAAATTGCTAATTTGCGTTGTTTCAGTTTCAGAAGCGTCAGATCGCAAGTTGGCAACTTGCGCTACATTGAACAGCCGCGCACGCAGATCGGCAGGTGGCGATTGAGTGTCTGTGATTTCTTTGAAGTCAGCAATCGACTTCAACTGTTGGATCGTTGCTTGAAACGGCTGGAAGATTTGGCTGTTGCGATCGTCGTAATTGACCTTAACGATGACGTTCGGAATTGCGGGAATCAAGCGGCGCAGAATCTCGCCCTGCACCGGTGTGAAATCAAAGAACCCGTCAAGGACAAGCAACTCCACATCGTCAAGCCACGGAAGCGTGTACCGCAAGTTGCTAACTTGCGCGCGTTCGCGCCGACGCGAGTTAACAACTTCCGCAACATCACCGCGCAGAATTTGCAGCGCGCGAAGTTGATCGGCGTCTTCGTCAGTGAGTCCGAAGCGTTTGAGTGCTTCGGAGTATTTTGAGTAGATGAGGGCAACGTCGCGATCGAAGTCGAGCTGGGACTTTGAACTTTGGACTTTGGACTTTGGACTTTGGACTTCAGCCGCTCGCGCCTCAACGATGCTTGCAAACTCCTCCGCAGTCTTCCCCGCGCGTTGCAGCTCGCCAATCAACGACGCAACTGTGTTGACACAGCCGTCACGATTCGCGAGACGCTTGATCGCCGGAAGTTTTCCTGCATCGGCGAGTTGCTTGATAATTTGCGAAATCAGGCTATGACGCAGCGGCAGCTCTTCACGATCGATTGGTACTCGAGGCGGTAGCCCGGCAATGTCAGAAGCCTGACCGTAAGGAAGGGCAAGTAACGAGGTGGAGGCATTGTCGACGACCGCGCTGCTCAGCACACGGCGCACAAATCCGCGAAAAAGATAGAACGGAAACTCACCCCAAACTCCGTTGGCATTCTTTCCATCGAGAATCTTTTGCGTTGCAAGGTCCAGCAGTGGATGCGAGGCAGCGATGTAGAGCAGCCGATCGGTCTCGCCTTTCGCGACGTACTCAGCGCAACGCACGAGCAGCTGTTCGCGATTGGTTCCGAGGACAGGCCCTAACCAAATTTCTTTTGTCACTTCTTACGACTCGCCTGCGCCGGCAGATTTCACATTCAACAGAGGGTGCTTCTCGTCATCAACGTCCGTGTCTGTTTCATCAGCGACCAATTCAGGAAACAAACCGCCTTCATCAAGCGTTAGCACCCGCGTTGACTTATCGATCGGCTCCAGCGTCTCGATTTCTTCACCGGCAAGCGCGCCACGCTCTTTGAATTTGCGCGCGGTCACGAGCACGCGCGCTTCGAGTGAGCCGACGCCCTTGTTGTAAGACTCGAGCGCGCGATCCAGGTTTCGACCGATGTCGGCGAAATAGCTGATGAACGTGCGCAGCCGGTCGTAAAGTTCTTTGCCGAGCCTGCCGACCTCGTCGGCGTTCGCCGCGCGCTGTTCCTGCTGCCAGCCGTACGAGATTGCTTTCAAAAGCGCAATCAGCGTCGTCGGCGTCGCGATGATCACGCGTTGATTGATTCCATCTTCGATCAGTTTCGGGTCCTGTTCGAGCGCCGCGCTGTAGAAATTTTCGCCCGGCAAAAACAGCAACACGAACTCCGGCGTCGGCTGCACAGTCTCCCAATAAGATTTCTTGCTGAGGTTGCCGATGTGCGCACGCACCAGCCGCGCATGTTCTTTCAAACGCTCAAGCCGAATACCATCGTCGGTCGTGGAGATCGATTCATAAAAGGCCTCGAAGGGAACTTTCGCGTCGACAACTATCGTGCGATTGCCCGGCAGGCGAACGATGACATCAGGACGAATGCGGCCCTCTTCAGTTGCCACGCTCTCTTGTTCAGTGAAGTCGCAATACTGAAGCATGCCGGCGAGTTCAACCACGCGGCGCAACTGAATCTCGCCCCAACGACCGCGTATGTGAGGCGTGCGCAATGCCTTCACGAGATTTCCCGTCTCGGCCTGAAGTTGCAATTGAGAAGTTGCCAGCGCGCGCACCTGTTCACGCAGCTCGGCGTATGCGCCGGCGCGGGCTTTTTCGATCTCGCCGATTTTGCCGTCAACTTTCTCAAGCGATTCCTTCAGCGGCTTCACCAGTTGATCGATTGCTTGTTGACGCTGCTCGAGTTCGCCTTTCGCAGTTGCCTGGAATTTTTCCAGCGTAGCGCGCGCAAGGTTCAGGAATTCCTGGTTGTTGTCCTTTAGCGCATCGCGCGACAACGCTTTGAATTTCTCGGCCAGCTCTTCGGTGACGCGTTTGAAGGACTCGCTGCGTTCCTGTGCGGCGCGGCGCTCCCCTTCGAGTTCTGCTTGCAGTCGCGCAGTTCGCTCACGCAGCCCGTCGCTTTCGATCGCTTCGTTGTCGAAAGCGCCCTGTACTTTCTGGAGTTCGCGATCTTTCGCGGCCACCCGTTCCTGAAGCGCAGCGATTTCTGTGACGCTGGCCGCTTGTCCGTCGTCGAATGCGCGATGCGCTTTTGCATGGAGTGCGAGCCACGCAACCAAGCCACCCACAAGCGCGCCGAAGATGAGAGTTAGGACCGGAATTAGGCTTTCCATCGTTTGTCAGTTTAGCAGAGGCGTTTCGGAAATGAAACACTGTCGCAGCCGCGGGCAGTACAATTATCCACAGATTACGCAGATTTCACAGATAAGGAAACCGGATGTGCCCAGTTCCGGTAATTTGTCTCTGCGTAATCCGTGTAATCTGCGGACAGCTATCCTCCGAAGCACGCGACCATCCGCTCGTAGACCTTTCGCGTCACGCGCACGTCGTTCAAGTTGTATTCGCGAATCTCGGCGAGCTTGCCGGCCTGATACAACTCGAAAACGCGGCTGCCTTCGACTTCCGAAGTCTTACTCGATGCGATTCCCAATGCCCACGCTACGTCGTCCAGCGCCACGCGATTGCGACCGCCCAGCCACCAAGCGCGCATCGTGTCGTACACGCCTCGCACATGGAATTCGCTCAGATCGATAAAGGGCTTCACCGAAATGTAGTTGGCCAGACAGCGCTGAAAGATGAACGGCAAATCGAAGCTGATGATGTTATGACCAACAACGAGATCGCATTCGGGATCGAAATCGGCCATCAGGGCCAAAAAATCTTTGAGCGCGTGCGATTCTTCCTGCTCGTTTCCATCCGCGTCGATGCCGAAAGCGTGTTCGCTTTGATTCGTCGTCAGGCCATCGATTTCGAAACCTGGCACCGATCCAATGTGCACTGCGATCGAAAGAATTCGGCCTGAGGTCGCGTTCAGCGACCCGAGTTGATAGACCCGTTCTTCTTCGGCGGCGATGTCTTCAAGATAACGTTGTTGTTGCTCCAGCCGCATGTAGCCGAGACGGTAATCTCTTTCCAGCTTCGGCCCCACGCGATCGCGAAAAGCCGGCAGGGCCAGCGTCTCGATATCCAAGGTGAAAGCGCGCGGCATCAGTGGGTCGCAGCCGAGATGCTCGCGATACTGCGCGATCGTTATGGGACGGTATTCGGACACGACAAACTGCGCACGATCCTGGAATGATTCGAGCTTGCCGGTGATGCCCCACAGCCCGGGGCGCAAATCTTCGCGACCTTCCAGCACTTCGCCCCAGATTTTCAGTAAGAGATTGCCGGTGGCGTTACGCGCGTTGGCGTCGCGAAAAGGTTTGCCTTGCTGCGTGCGTCGCTCACGAACTGAAGTGATCGCGACCATCAACCAGACTTCTTCAGCGAATGGGAGCTCAGGGATGGGGATATTACCTTTCATTGATCTTCGCGAGTGTCAGCTAGCGTATTGTGACATTTCTTCATCGAAACCCGGCCTGATGAAATCACGCGCAAGTGGAAGCGCTGTTTCAATGCCACTCCTCAAGTCTTCCAGCACAGCCATGAGGGGCGCGATTGATTTCTGCTTTGCGGGGACGCAGCTTTGAACTATCCGCCAAGCGCCCAGGGAACGATCGATGGCAATCAAAGCGATTTTGGCTGAACCGTTCGCATCAGTTTGCGCCGGATTGATCCCGTCTCCAATATCATCCGGATAGACTCCCCGAAGCTCGTCGTCACTGCCGAGGAGGGCCCGAAAAACTTTTGCCGCAATGAAAAACTGGTACCAGCGGATTACTTCAAAGGCTTCTTGCGCATCGATCTCTATTCCGGCGCTCTTCGCCTGGAATTGGGCGTCATCGTCAAGTTGCTCCGCCGCGACCAATTCGTTTTCGAACCACGTGTCAACCGTACGGGCGTAATTTCGGGCCAGCACGGAAAACTCGTCTCGGCGCGCATCTTCGGTTTCCTGCTCATGTGCTGCGGCCACTTCGCTTTGATCGATCGCATCCAAATCGATGCCTGCTTCTGCGGCGCATTCCCTGATTAGCTCGTGGGCATCTTTGAAAATCGATTCCAGCTTGCGCCAGAACTTCACATTGTTCAGGTCACGAACGTCAGGAGCATCCAAATCTGGGTCGGCGGTTTCGGTGGCATACAAAAAACAACGAGAGCTGAAAGCGCACCGTTCGCACCAGCGGTCACAGTAGTTGTAGATGCCCGAGATCAAATTCGGCTTGCCGGCCAGTTCCATTAGTTCATCTTTGTTCATCACGACGAACACAAGCTGAAGCTTGAACTCTAAACTCCTTATCGCGCTGCGCATTGTAATGTATTATCCGTGGCGTCACCATGAATCCTGACGATTGTTTCAAGATAAATCTGTCCGACGCGCTCAATCGTCTACCTGGGCCGCAGGATGAAAATGTCGTTACGTTATTTGAACACGGTTCGCTGGTCGTAAAACTATATGCGCCGCGCGGCAATGATGATCAATCGCCGCATTCTCGAGATGAAGTTTACGTAGTAGCACTGGGAACGGGCGAGTTTGTTTGCGGTGACGCGCGCCAGACTCTCGTTCCGCAGGATGTGCTATTTGCCGCGGCGGGGATCGAGCATCGCTTCGAAAATTTCAGTGAAGATTTTGCCGTCTGGGTTTTCTTTTACGGTCCCGAAGATGGCGAAGTCGATCAAGGCTGAACGCCGGCCAATGCACAAATTTTCCAGTCTCGCCGCCACTTTTCCCGTCGCCGACATTGCATCCACAATTCGTTGGTATCAGGACGCGCTCGGCTTCACCGCTTATCCTTTCCCGGAAACACCGCCGTACGTTTTCGCCATCGTCAGCCGCGACTCAGTCGAAATAATGTTTCAGCTCGTACCCGGCTACGACAAACCGGATCTTTATCGCTTGCGAGCCGGCGGCGTGTGGGACGCGTACATCCGGATGGAAGGCGTGAAAGAATTCTACGAGTCAATCAAAGACAAGGTCGAGATCAAGCTGTCTCTGCGAAAGCAGCCTTACGGCGACTGGGAATTTGAGGTGCAGGACCCGAACGGCTACATCCTGGTCTTCAGTGAATTGACGGACTAGCTGCGCGCCGGCTGCCTCTCAGCAAAAAGGTCCAAAGCGCTCTTAGAAAAGGGGGGCTTGAGCTGCTAATCTGTGGTAAAGTTACTATATCCCTGAAGGTCGGTTCCCCCAGAACGGATCACCAACAACTAGTCAGTTAGCC
>DASYTZ010000088.1:0-6176 GCA_036001745.1 Pyrinomonadaceae bacterium | reverse complement strand
CGGATTCGCCCAAATCGATTCCGTCAGAAGAAGCGTGATGCCGCCGTTGTTGTCGCGCACCGTGCCGAAGCGGCCGAGTGACTGACGGAGCGCATTCGCCGCTGCTTGTTGCTGCGCCGCGCGCACTTCTGCGGCGCGCCGGGTTTCCTCTGCCTGGCGCTCGCCTTCGATTCGCGCCAGCTTCAGTTTCGCTTCTTCACCTTCCGCGCGCACGGATTGCAGCTCATCTCGCAGCCGAGCGATTTCCGTTCGCGCATCCCGCAACTGTTCCTGCGCGTTCAATGCATCACGCTCGGCCAATTCGCGCGCGTGTTGCTCGTTGGCGAGCTCGCCTTTGAGCCGCGTAATCTCCTGATTTGCGTTGGCTGCATCTTCTTCCGCGGCGCGCACTGCCAAATCGCGGCGCTCGAGCTCTTCACGTCGTTCGCGCGCGGTCCGGCGAGCAATGGCCATGTCCTCAGCCTTGACAGCGCTGCTGATGGTTTCGCGTGCCAGAATGTCAACCTCATTTGTTGTTGACCGCATGCGCCACGCGCCTTCCGCTTGAGCAAGATCCGCCGTCGCAGCGCGTAATTCATTCGGCGCATCTCGTTCAGCGCCGGCGTAACGCGCGAGGTTCACTCCCTGGCGGGCGCCAAGCAGTGCATTCGGGATGTCTCGATAGTCGGACTCAGCAATCGTTGGCACCGAAGTATCGCGAAAGTAATCGCTCGTGTTTCCGATGTACTGCACCGGCACAGTCGCAATCTCGGCGTCGCGCGGTATTGCCGGCTTCAAATTTTCGAGTACCACCATACGGCTCGGCACGCGCACGAGAAAATGCGGTTCGGCGGTCACGATGAGCGCGAAGCTTTGCAAGGGCGTGGTGACGTCAATCTTCGAATCGACCACCATGCTGCCGCTCCGTTTGATTTCGCCCAGGTTATCAACATGGCCATCGGGCGAGATGGCCCACAACACGAACGTCGTGTAGACGCTGCCGAGCTCATACGCGCGCGGCAGATTGTCTATGTTCAGTTCGACGCGAGTACCACGCCGGCCCTGTCTGCGCACCTTCGCATCGCCCTTCAAACGTGGCAGGCGCGTGGTTCCGCGGAATGGCACTTCAATCGTTTGGTTCAGTGGGTAAGTAATCGCGATTGTGGTACGGCGTGAATCGTTCTGCGCAAGTGCCGCCGTCGTGAAGAATGTAATAGCCAGGAACAGCGGCGCGATAGGCGATTTCGTCAGTCGAGCTATTTTCATTTAAGCCTCAAAGATGAAGAACAGGGTGTTAGCCTGTTCAGAATTACTATCGGACCAGGAACAGGCCACAGCTCGTTCTACACCTCATTGATGCGCGGCCCGAACTCAATTGTTGCCGATGGATTAAATATTGCGCAAGGCGGTGCGCGTTAGCGGCGAAGCGAACGCTCGTAATCGCGCGTTCTTTGGCGTTGGACAAACTGGACCGCGAAGCAGCCGATGGCGGCCAGCAGCAGCGTGTGAATGAAGCCGCCCTTGTGAAGCAGAAACTTTTCAATCACCCAAATGGCGAGAAAAGCTGAACCGATGTACCAGAGCATTGTAAGTCGTGTGCGGTAGCGGTTTCGCCGTTTTCAATTCCGCGGCCCGCTGCCCTTCGGAAACTCAAGCGCGCGCAGGCCGTTTCGCGCCGGATCGGTTGCAATGAATAGCACACCTGACGGTAAGGAAACCACCAGCCCCGACCTTTGCGTTGCGGCGGACGCATGATTGGTGACCAGTCCTGCCGGTGGCTCATCCTTCCAGATCATTGTTCCGTCGCGGCCCGAGAGCGCAAATGCAAAGCCTTCTCTTCCCGCCATCAAAAGATCGAGAACATGGTCGCCGTTGATGTCCGCGAAGGCGGCTGCCTCAGCGCGCTTGGCATCGGCTTCCCAGACTATCTTGCCTTCGTCAGATTTGACGACGACAACGCGGCCACGTTCTGTGAACATCACGATTTCGGGCGTTCCATCAGCATCGAGGTCCTGTGCGAACAATAATCCTCGCGGCGAGTCATCTTTCAGCGTCACCCGACCCAGTGGGCGCAGGTCGTCAGCATTGAGCGCCGTCAAGCCGTTTCGCGTTCCGACCAACACGAGCTCGCCACGCAGTGTTCTCACAATCAACGGAGTGGTCGTGGCGATGCCGGCTGCATCTCCGGCCCTAATCAATTTGCCGCCGTCGTCAAAAACCTGGAGGCGTCCATCCTCAAGCGCAACCATGACGGTGCGCGGGGCCGAACGATCATTTACAACCGGTGCGCCAACTGCTCGGCGTGGCAGGCGCACCTCCGAAAGCAGCTTGCCGGCGTTGCCGTCGATTACGAACAGTTTCGCGAGCGAGTTATCGATAACAAAGACCTTCGCGCCGGCTGCAACCGCTGTCGATGCGCCGCCTGAAATCTGTGTGCGCCATAGCTCGCGCCCGGTTTTGCCTTCGAGGAGAGAGCCGACAGTCCCGGCAAAAACTAAAACATTGTCGACGCCGCCGCGCGTACGGATCGTTAGTGGCAGCAACGTTGTCCCGGTTTTGAGTGCATCCCATCGATGGATCCACAACGCAACACCATTCGATGAGTCCAGCGCGATCACGCGACCGTCGGTAGTCATTGCGACAATCTCAAGGCTTGTGGGCGATCGCAAGTGGGCGAGAATGGGTCTCGAAATGTTCGGAATCGCCGCATACCAACCGCGTTGCGTCGCAACCGCCAAAGGCTGATTCCTGACCGTGGGACTTGTCGGGGGTTGCGAAGGCGTGGGGGTGGGCGCAACATTCGTGGCCACTTCAATCACGCCGGCCGATGAAAACGTTCCCAGCCTGCCATTCAGCGAGGCAACGCGCCAAAAGTATTTGCGGCCCGGGGCCAGATCCGCTACCCAATACTCATGTCCGTAGACGATTCGATCGAAGACGATGTCGGTGAAATCCGCGTCATTAGCCAATTGCAGACGGTAGCGTGATACGCCCGGCCGCGCGCCCCAGCGAACGCTGACCACAGTCGTTTGCGAGTTCGTTTGAACGATTGCGGGATTTGCGTTTGTCGAAGCCCCGACTTGGGCAGAAGCCGCGCCGCCGCACAAAATCACCGCGAGGCCCAACATCAACAGGCGGCCATGGCTTGCGCAGATCATCTCACTAATCACTAAACGACGAATGTAAGCTGGTTCCCCTCGTTGCGGGCTGACTGAAGGTGCGCGCGAGTGATTTTGGTTAGGGGTTCTCGTTGAGTTTGTAGCCGACACCGCGCACTGTTAGCACGTAGTGTGGGTTCTTCGGATCATTCTCGAGCTTCTTTCGCAGGCGATTGATGTGCGGATCGATGTTCCGCTGGTAGCCTTCGTATTCAGTGCTCCAGACGCGATCGAGCAAATCGTTGCGCGACCAGGCACGGCCGGGCTCGGAGGCCAGCAATTCCAGAATTTGAAACTCAAGCGGCGTCAGATCGATTCGTTGTCCACCGCGCGAAACTTCATGTCGTCGCTTGTCGACCACCAGATCCCCAATCTCCATACGATCGCCATCGCCCGTAGTCTCCGGCGCAAGTTGCCCACGCCGCAACAGTGCTTCGATCCGATACTCAAGCTCGCGCGGACTGAAAGGCTTGGCAAGATAATCGTCGGCGCCGGCTTCGAAGCCTGCAACCTTGTCGTCCAACAAGTCGTGAGCGGTGAGAAACAGCGCGGGTGTGGTAATCCCGCGATCGCGCATCTTCTTCAAGAGATCGATGCCGGACATTTCCGGCATTGCCACATCGAGAATGAAACAATCGAAGTGGTCATTCGTCACCGTCTGCAACGCAGCAGGTCCGCTCTCTTTTTCCGCAACTTCGAACCCAAGCCGGCGAAAGTACTCCGCGAGAAGTGTGCGCATCTCGGCGTCGTCGTCGACAATCATCAGTTTTCTTTGGCGTTGTGCTGGTTCGGGATCCACGGCAATTTTCCTCACGCTGCTCAGGACATCGTCAGAGCGCCAACTGCTAATCTGCTGTAGCTTCAGGGGTTTCGCCCTAGTATGAACAGGGCGATGCCCTTGCGTCAAACGTTTTCGCTCAGTATATTCGTGTTTGCAATTTGTTTTCGTTTCCTGGCCCGTTTTCCTGTCAACAGAGTCGAACCTCGATTTCAATGCGTGATCTCCGGCGGCTGTTAAAGTATATGCTCCCTCACGCCGGGACGTTCGCCGTCGCGACGATTGCCATGGTATTCGTCGCCGTGCTTGAGAGCGCCATCGGCGCGCTGATCGTTCCTATCTTCGATCAGGCCTTCGCCCGATCAGGGCAACGGACCGCGACGCTCTTCGGGCTGCAAAAGCTGATTCCCACTTCCGGGCTTCCCGCGTGGCGGATGATCGCGCTGCTGCTGATTGGGTTCACACTAATCAAAGGAATTGCGGAATACCTTTCGACGTATTTGATGGCGTACATTGGCCAGTCGTCGATTCTGCGGCTGCGTCAGGATCTTTACTCTCATCTACTCGCACAATCCGCAGCGTTCTTCGAGCGTCATCGCACGAATTACCTCGTGTCGCGTTTGATTTCCAGCGCCGCCGCGATCGAGACCGCAGTCACGCACACCTTGCGCGACATGCTGCGCGAAGGATTCACGCTGTTGGCGTTTCTGGCCGCGGCGTTTTACTACAATTGGCGTCTGACTTTGGGCTCGCTCTTGATCGCGCCGCCCATCGCGTGGCTGACGGTCCGCTTCGGCACCTCTTTGCGGAAACTCGCGCGGGAATCTTTCGAAGGCAGCAAACACCTCACCGATGGGGCGCAGGAAGCGCTTGCGAATCAAGCGATCGTCAAGGCGTACCAGGCAGAGCCGCGCGAACGTGAACGATTCACGCGCGTCGCGCAGCGAATTCGCCGCGCAAATTTGCGATCGGCCAGTATCGCAGGAATGTCGCCACCGATTATCGAGTTCATCGGCGTGCTGTTTGTCGCCGCGCTGCTGTTTTTCGGCGAGCGCGAAATTCGGTTCGGCCGCATGAACGAGGCGCAGTTCCTCACTTTTCTCTTCTTCCTGTTTCGCAGTTACGATCCGATGCGCAAGCTTTCGCGTCTGCAGAATTCGATGTCGCAGGCGCTGGCGGCGGCGCATCATGTTTGGGAAGTGATGGACGAGCGTGCTGAGATTCCCGAGAAGCCGAACGCGGTCGGCCTTACGCCGCTGAAAGAGCAAATCGAATTCCGGCACGTTTATTTCGGCTACGCAAATGAAGGACGCGCGGTCCTCCAGGATGTCAGCCTCACTGTCCCCGTCGGTAAGATGGTCGCGCTGGTGGGCGAATCGGGCGGCGGCAAATCGACGCTGACTAAGCTGCTGCCGCGTTTTCACGATCCGACCTCGGGTTCAGTTCTGTGGGATGGTGTCGATCTCCGTGATGCGCGCGTGGAGAGTTTGCGGCGTCAGATCGCGCTGGTGACCCAGGAAACAGTGCTGTTCAACGACACGGTTCGATACAACATTAGCTACGGCCGGCCCGAAGCTTCAGACGCAAAGCTTCGTGACGCAGCGCTGACCGCGTTCGCGCATGACTTCATCATGGACCTGCCGCGCGGCTACGACACTATCATTGGCGAACGAGGCACTTTTTTGTCGGGCGGTCAGCGGCAAAGACTTGCGATTGCCCGCGCGGTGTTGATTGATGCGCCAGTGCTGATACTCGATGAAGCGACGTCCGCGCTCGATGCTGAATCCGAACAATTAGTGCAGCGGGCCATTGCAAACTTAATTCGGGATCGGACGACCATCGTGATTGCCCATCGATTATCGACTGTGCGCCGCGCCGACATGATTGTGGTGATGGAAGCCGGCCGAATTATTGAGCAAGGAACGCACGCAGAACTGCTCGCGCGCGGTGGGCAGTATCAGCGTCTGTATGAGCTGCAATTTGCGGACGAAGAGGAATCTGAATTGTCAGCAGTTACGAGTTAGCACGCAGAGGCGGCTATTCACCATTTACGATTTACTAGTCACTAACTTATGAAATCAATGACCGGATTTGGACGCGGTTCCGCGAGCGGCGACGGGTTTGTGGTCGGCGTTGAGATTAAGACCGTCAACAATCGATACCTCGACGTTCATTTGCGCGCCCCGCAGGAACTCGCATCGATGGAGATGGACATTCGCAAACGCGTCAACGCGCGTCTATCGCGCGGGCGCGTGGATTTG
>DASYTZ010000087.1:0-32119 GCA_036001745.1 Pyrinomonadaceae bacterium | reverse complement strand
CGGACGTGGACGCGGACGGTATCGCCCGGCTGAAAGTCCGGAATGTTATTTCGTAATTGTGTCTTCTCGACGGTGTCTAAGCGATTCATGATTAACTCCAAAAACTGTTCTTTGTACTTAGTGCTTCGTACTTTGATTTCTAGCCGACGTTGCGCGACCTTCGCTAGGACGTCAAAGTACAAAGCACAAAGTACTAAGTTCGATTCTTTAAAAGATCCGGTCGATTCCTTTTCGTCTTATCTTCCGCGGCCTGCCGTCGCCATCGCTCGATCTCCGCGTGATGACCGGTCATCAAAACTTCGGGCACGCGCATACCTTTAAACTCCGGCGGCCGCGTGTAATGCGGATAATCGAGCCCGCCATCGGAAAAAGATTCTGTCGTCGCCGACGTTTCGCTGCCCAGCGCGCTGGGAATCAACCTCACGACGGCGTCGATAACCACCAAAGCGGCTGGCTCGCCGCCCGACAATACGTAATCGCCAATCGAAATCTCGTCGGTGACGAGAACATCCGCGACGCGCTCATCGACGCCTTCATACCGGCCGCAAATCAAGACCAATTGTTCGCAGATGGAGAAATCGGCAGCCGACGCTTGCGTGAATCGCTCGCCCTGGGGCGAAAGCAAAACGACCCGTTTGCCCGGCGCGATCTCTTCGCGGCGCCGTGTGCCGGCCAACGATTCAACTGCTGCAAAGATCGGTTCCGGCTTTAGCACCATGCCGTCGCCGCCGCCGAACGGTCGGTCATCGACGACCTTGTGCTTATCCGAGGTCCACGAACGTAAGTCGTGCGCCTTGATTTCAACCAAACCCGCTGCGCGCGCGCGGCGAATAATCCCATAATCAAACGCTTCGCGAAAATAGTCCGGAAAGATCGTGATAATGTCGATCTTGAACATTGCCGATTGCCAATTTCCGATTGCTGATTATTTGGTTGATCGCAGCTAAATTCCCGGTGGTCCGCACAGCGACCGCTTCATATCCAGCCAATCGGCAATTGGCAATCGGCAATCTACAATTCCAAAAGTCCTTCCGGCGGATCGATCCGAATCAACTTATTCTCCATATCGATCTCCAACACGATGTCGCCGGCCATCGGAATCAACCGGTCGCGGCCGGTATCATCGACCACCTTCAGAATTTCAACACCGCCGGTGCGCATGACTCCACCGACTTCGCCAATCGCATTCCCGCTGATTGTCTCAACTCGACAGCCGACTAATTCCCAGTCATAGAAACTGTCTTTCGGAAGCGCGACGCGATCTGCTGCCGGAATGGCCAAATCGTAATCGACTAATTCTTTCGCCTCATCGATTGAGTCGAAGCCGGCGAACTTCAGCACGAGCCTGCGCCCATGAAACCACTGCTCTTCAATTTGCAAAGAACGTTTTAGTCCGTCGCTTGAAATGCCGACCAGCGACTTCAGACTATGAAAACGATCCGGAAAATCCGTTCGCAGATCCGCGACGACTTCGCCCCGCAAGCCGCGCGTTTTGGCGATGTGCGCGACGACTATTAGATCATCTGTGTCATCCATCGAGCGTCGCAAGTTAACAACTTGCGCTACATGGCAAGTTAGCAACTTGCGCTACTCAACAACGTCCAAAACATAGCGGCGATGCTGTTTCACGCCCGCGGCGTAAACCAACGACCGGAGCGCGCGCACCGTGCGTCCTTGTTTCCCGATTACTTTTCCCATGTCGGGCTGTGCTACTCGCACCTCGATGCGCGTCGTTCCCTCCCGGTCGATCTCGCGCACGTCGACCGCGTCGGCATCATCGACGAGAGCTTTCACTGCCAATTCGATCGTGTCGCGCATCGTTAAGTCCAAAAGTCCCATGTCCAATGTCCAAAGTCGACTCGTCGTTTCTGACTTTGGACTTTGGACGTTAGACAGGCTCGGCAGCCGCCTGGTTCTTCGCCGCTTGCTTAATCAATCGTCGGACGGTGTCTGTCGGCTGCGCGCCTTTGCTGATCCAGTACTGCACGCGATCGCTCTTGAGATTAATCTCCGCAGGTTCGCGCGTTGGGTTATAAGTACCAAGGTTTTCCAGGTACGCGCCGTCGCGCTTGGACTGCTTTTCTTTCACTACGATGCGATAGCTGGGTCGCTTCTTCGCGCCGGTTCGCATTAATCTGATTGCTAACAAATTGACCTCCAGTGATAGGTGACAAGCGATAGATGACAAGTGATTGCCTTCACCTATCACCCATTACCCTTCACCGCCTCTTCTTCTTCTTTTTCTTCTTCTTTCGCGACGGGCCGGCCGGCAAGCCCATCATCGGATCGCCGTTGCCGACGTCCATCCCGGGAATGCCGGCCATGCGGCGCATCATCTTTCCGCCTAATCCGCCGCTGAACATTCCTTGCATCATCCGGCGCATTTCGGTGTACTGCTTGATCAGCGAGTTCACCTGCTGCACCGTTGTGCCCGAGCCGCGGGCGATGCGCCGGCGCCGGTTCGCGTTCAGGATCATATGATTCATGCGCTCTTCACGCGTCATTGAATCAATAATCGCTTCGGTGCGCCGGAGCTCTTTTTCCATCATCACCGACTGCTCGTCGGTCAAATCCGGCATGCCGACACCGCCGAGCAGTTGATCCGGCAACAGCTTCAGAATTTTTGAGAAAGAACCAAGCTTCTTTACCTGCCTGAGCTGCGCCCGAAAATCATCGAGCGTGAACTGGTTCTTTTGCAGCTTTTTAAGCTGCGCTTCGGCGTCTTCCTGATCGATCTTGTCCTGGACCTGTTCGATCAGCGACAGCACATCGCCCATGCCGAGGATGCGCTGCGCAACGCGATCAGGATAGAAAGGCTCGAGAGCATCGTACTTCTCGCCCACGCCGACAAACTTTACCGGCTGGCCGGTGACGTGTTTGATCGACAACGCCGCGCCGCCGCGCGCGTCACCGTCCATCTTTGTCAGGACCACACCGGTGATCCCGACGCGGCGATGGAACTCTTCCGCCGATCGCACGGCGTCCTGTCCGGTCATCGCATCGGCGACGAAAAGAATCTCGACCGGATGCGTTTCGCTTTTGATCGTGACCAACTCTTCCATCAACTCGTCGTCGATGTGCAGACGTCCGGCGGTGTCGATCAGCAGCGTGTCGTAACCAACGTCGCGCGCCTGTTGCAACGCGGCGCGCGTCAACTCGATCGGATCGTTCGTCTCAGGCTTTTCAAAGATCGATTGGCCAGTCGCCTTCGCAATGACCCTTAACTGTTCGCGCGCGGCCGGCCGGTAAACGTCAGTCGAAAGCAGCAAAGGCTTGCGCTGCTGATTCAACGACAGCCACCGCGCGATCTTTCCCGTCGAAGTCGTTTTGCCCGACCCTTGCAGGCCGACGATCATCACGGTGTTCGGCGCCGTTTTCGTGAAAACCAGCCGCGATGATTGCCCGCCGAGCAGCTCGACCAACTCATCAAAAACTATCTTGACGACTTGCTCGGAAGGCTTCAGTTCGAGCCAAACCTGCTGCCCTTCGGCCTTTTCTTTGACCGACGCGATGAAATCTTTCGCGACTTTGTAGTTGACGTCCGCTTCGAGCAGGGCCAAACGGATTTCGCGCAGGGCGGCGTCAACGTGCTCTTTCGTCAGGACGCCTTCGCCGCGCAGGTTCTTCAGCGTCCGCTTTAATTTGTCAGAAAGCGACTCGAACATACATCAGACAACAATTCCGGCAGACGCGGAAACAAGCATGATAAGTGGCGGTCTGAGGGGTGTCAAGAATGGTCTGGTAAGGTTTTCGCGCTTCGCGCTCACTGCGGACGAGGGCGTCCGCGCTCCCAGCTTAGGTTCTATTTCAATCCTTCAATCAAGACCGCGTCGTGAACCCATCGGCCGCGAATGAAGGCGATGCTGGTTCCATCCGGCGAAACGGAAAAATGCGCAATCTCTTCGTTGCCCAAGTCGCCGACCACGGACGGCTTCTCGTCATCGAGCGATTGCCTCCAGAGGTAATTCCGGGAACCATCGGTGGTGAGGTAGTAGAAACTCTTACTGTCACCGGCCCAGCCGCTGGCCCAGTCAACTCCTAATGGACGGGATTTATCGTCAGCGAATTGGAACACTTTTACAACTCTTCGATCCTCAACCGACATCACGGCAACCTTGAGTCGATTATCGCCCTCCCTATCGCGGAAAAAATAGGCAACGAAATTTCCGTCGGGCGAAAACGCCAACGATGGAAACGAAACCTGGCTCTCTTCGCCGCCCTCGGCGGAAATGCGCCACAATGTTTGATGAAGTCCCGAGAGGAAATAAACCCACTTGCTGTCAGGGGTCACGAATTTTGGGTAGCCGCCTTCTTGTTTTGTAAGCTGGATTTGATTGCTGCCGTCGGCGTTCATTCGCCAGACCTGACTTGAGCCGCTACGATTTGAAGTGAAAAAGATGTAATGACCGTCAGGCGACACGCGCGGATAGAAGTCACTGAAAGAATTGTTCGTGAGTTGGCGCTGTTCACCGCCGTCGCGGTTGATTGTCCAAATGTCCCCGTCGCTTCCTGCATAGACAATCTTTCCGTCAGGCGCAAACGCGACGCCGGTGAGCGCTACGGCCAGACTTTTTGGATTACTCACATCGTCCACTTTTGCCAGATACAAATGAAAGGTGTTGCTGGTGTGGGTAGCAATCATCTTGTCGGCGGCCTTGTCTAAACTTAGGCTGATGTAGTCGGTCGCGTCTTTGGTTAAGGCTCGCGCTTCTCCAGTCGCGGTTGCGACGTGCCAGATTCTTAGTCTTCCGTCATGACTCTCCTTGGCGGCTACAAGCAAGCCACTTCCGTCAGGCAGCCATTTCAAGCTCGTGATTTCGAAGAACGTCTTTCGTAACACCTGGCTTTCTGCGCCGCTCGCTAGATCCAGGCGGAGCAACCGAAAATCGCTGCCGCCGGTCCATGATTGTCCCGCGGCGAAGGCAATCGATTTTCCATCGGGCGAGAATTGATTGTCTGAAATGCGAAACGGTCTTTGCCGGGTTAGCAGTTTTCTTTCATTCTTTCCATCTGCATCCACGACGAACAACGAGCAGAAGTCTTCGTCCCGGTAATTACAGCGGACAAAAGAAACTTGCTTGTCGTCGGGCGAGACGCTAATCCAGCCCTGCGTTTTCCCTACAATTTGCACCGGGATTCCGCCGAAGGTCATGACGCGATAAATCGCCGACGTTGGTGAGTCTGTTAGAGTCTTCCGCACGAAATAGAGCGAATTGCCGTCGTGTGAAATTGCCAGTCCCAAATATTGTTCATCCGTCGGCGGCACGATTTGGATGTTTTCCGAAGTCTCAAGCTGTCGCAGCCAGACATTCTGCTTGCCCTGGGTTTCGCCCGTGTAAGCGACATATTTGCCGTCCGGCGTGATAACTGCATGCACGGACCCGCCGGTGGCAAATTTTTCGGACTTGAATGGGTTGGACAGAATCGGCGCGGACGACGTTGAAGTCGCATGTCGGCGTTGCGCAAACCACCAAATGATCGCGACGGAACCGCTGACCAGGACTGCCAGCGCGGCAATTAACAGATACGATCTTCTTGGTGCCGGCAGCGCAGGGCTTGCGTTCAATTCAGTTTCACCCGCGATGGGCAGCGTGGAATTCTCCTGAACCTCAGCGATAAAGCGATACCCGCGCCGGGCTACCGTTTCAATGAATCGAGGTTGGCGCGCGTTATCTCCGAGCGCCTTCCTGAGCTGCTGAATGTTAAAAGTGAGATTTGATTCTTCGACGAACGAGTCGGGCCAGAGCCGCTGCATCAGCTCTTCTTTCTCGACAATCCGGCCGCCGTTATCGATCAGAATCAGCAGTGTGTCAAAGACCTTCGGAGCTAGCGGCAAAGGATTGCCGTTTCTCAGCAGGACCTTTTGCTCACGGTCAACGGTGAACTCTCCGAATCGATAGAAATGCCCGATTGCCAGAGACATCTTCGCCCTTAGAACTTCCTCAGAACTTCCTCATCGATTCCTTAGGACTTTTTAGCCACTCACAGGTAGGTTAGCCCACCTCGGATCGGGAATTGGGCGTGATTCTAGCACCAAATCGATGGTGAAGAAATCAATATACGGAACTTAGCGATGAGAGAAAAATTAACCGCAGAGAACGCCGAGGATTTCGCAGAGGCCGCTGAGAAAGACGCCCTCTGCGTTCCTCTGCGTGAACCTCTGCGCCCTCTGCGGTTAGGTTTCGTGTTGTTCAGTCTGACGATGCTGACGGCCTGTCAGGCCGCCTCATCAAGCCAGCCAGAACCAGTTCCGGCCGGCGTCTTAACCAAAGATTATCAAGAGTCAACCACTGACGCGCGCCGCAAGTACGACGGCCGAGAGATTACAGTCAAAGGACTCACGGTGATGACCGCGATGATGCCGCCGTCCGGCAGCGAGGAAGGCCTGATCCTCCTGGAAGAAAGAACAGCAAGTCCGCCGCGAAGAGTGTCCTGTTGGTTCAGCAGAGATCAGGCTGAGAGATTCTCGACGATCAAAGCCGGCCAATACATAACGGTCAAAGGCATCTTCAACGGCGAAGCGGGAGCGGAATTGAAATTCTGCAAACTGGTCAAGATTGAATAGTCCGACGCTCTGATCAAGTGGCAGTTGTGAGAGACGCTAAAGGGTCTTTCGCGAAGTCCCGTAGGGACGTTTGTAGTATCGCGAACGAGTTTGAGCCCAAAGCTCCTTATAGGAGCGACATCTCCGTTGCGCCGCCCATAAATGGGCTCAGAGATTCATGGGGCGCGACAGGTTCTATAGATATTTAGTCCCTAACGGGACTGGCGGAAACCTGCTTCGTGCGATGTCCGACAAACTTCAGTTTGTCGCTGACTTGAAAACAAATCGTACTCGGAAACGACAAACTGAAGTTTGTCGGACATGAAGAAAGAGGAAACTGGGATGAGAAGAATGAAAAAACTGTGGATGAAGAAGAGAGTCGCGTGTGTGCTCGCCATTTTCGCATTGCTGGCGCTGGAAACCACGGCGCCTGGAAAGCTCGCAGCCAACAAGCTTGCGGCGAATAGGCTGAGGCCCTACAGTGCTGCCGCCAACAGCGCCGCCGCGAGCAAGCTGGCCGCGAGCCCCATCGCCGCCGGGCAAATCGGACCAAACCGATATGCCGCGAATCCCGAAGCCACGCACGATTTCATGGCGACCTCGGAAGGTCGTGAGGTGCTCAGCTTCATCGTGAGTTGCGCATTGCCCGCTGACGCCACACTGATTGGGACCTTGCCGGACGGCTCCGCCTTCGAGTTTTTCGGAGACATCGGCCTGGCAAACGAATGGCTCGACCATCCGCTCCGCAAAGCGGGCCGTGGTTGGGTGAGTGCCTGTCTTTTCGCGCGCGTCAATGCTAACAGCGTGGCAGAGCCGCTCTCGATGCGCGGGCAAACTCAGGCGCTGGCCACGACGCCGGAGGAACAGGCCACCTGGTCGCTCGAAGAGGGCGCGTTCTACGGTGATTACTTCGTCGCACCGGGAGAGCCCGTCCAGTGGATCGCTTGCCGCGGCAAGGATCAGGCGGCGGGTGAGACTGGAGGCTTAGTCCTGCGCGACTGCACCGAACCAGATCCGAATGACCCAAGCCACACGTTGTGCGGCTTCACGTATGCGGGCGACTGTAGCGCTCTTGCCGCCGTGCCTGCTTGCGAACACTTCTCGCCGCTCGGCTATTACCGCGACTGTCACGATCAACCGGGCGATGAATCACGTTCGGACGTCTTCCGGCAGGTCATCACAGTGTACGTGTTGCCGTAGGGCGAGCAGGTTTCAGCGTGCCGTAAGAGATTTGTCGAAGAGTTCTGAAGTGCCGTAGGCACGAAATGTTTATAGACCACGAGCACGATATTGAATTTCGTGAGCCCATTTATGGGCGACAGAAACATTCCGCTCCTACGGAACTGATGGATTCTTTTGTAAGGACAGTTTCTATAGACATTGTGCCGCTATGCGGCTGAAGAGGAGTTATTGATATGCGACAAAGATTACTTTTCAATTATTCATGCAGCGCTCTCGTCATCGCGTTCGTGATCTTGGCGAGTGTGAGCACAGCGTTCGCGCAAACCACATCCTTTACCTACCAAGGCCGCCTAACCGATGGCGGCACGGCGGCGAATGGAAACTATGATTTGCAGTTTGCGCTTTGGAATAGCCTGAGCGGTGGCGCGCAGGTTGGCGCGACGCAAACGCTGAACACAGTCGCCGTCAGCAACGGTGTCTTTACCGTCAGTCTCGACTTTGGCGCAAGCGCATTCACGGGCGCGAGTCGCTTCCTGGAAATCGGCGCGCGGCCGGCGGGCTCGGGTTCATTCACGCCACTGACCCCACGGCAGGAGATCACTTCGACGCCTTATGCGGTGCGCAGCCTGAATGCCGCCTCAGCCGACAGCGTGCCGGCTAGCGGAGTTCCGGCGGGCAGCGGCAATTACATCCAGAACACGACATCGCCACAGTCAGTGAGCAACTTCAACATCACCGGCACGGGCACAGCGAACGTCGTCAATGCCACGACGCAATACAACCTTAATGGTAGTCGCATCCTCAGCAATCCGGGTTCCAATAATCTGTTTGCAGGGGCAGGGGCAGCGAGCACCAGCGGGTCCCAAAATTCTTTCTTCGGATCCTCTGCGGGCGCACAAAATACGACCAGCAGTTTCAACTCCTTTTTCGGCAGTTCTGCGGGACAGCTCAACACGACCGGAAGCGAAAACGCTTTCTTCGGCGCCCGGGCGGGGGCTTCCAACACGACCGGTAGACTCAACGCCTTCTTCGGAATGGATGCCGGCGTTGTGAACACGACGGGTGAATTTAATGCCTTCTTCGGCCAATCGGCAGGCTCTCACAATACGACGGGCTCCGGCAATTCGTTCTTCGGCGGTGACGCGGGCTCCGCCGTCGAAAGCGGCAGCAACAATACGTTCATAGGTATAAATGCAAGTGGTTCCGGTACATCAGTCGAGAACACTTTGGTTGGCACCAACACATCCGTTTCCGCCGGTGTGAGTAGAGGAACTGCCATCGGCGCCAATGCGCGCGTGGATCAGAGTAATTCACTCGTGCTTGGGTCCAACGCAAACGTCGGCATCGGCACGACCACGCCAACGGCAAGGCTATCTGTTGTTGCGACCGGTGATGGCGCAAGGGTCTTACAGTTGGGAACTGAACGGGCTTGGGTGTTCAAACAATTTGGAACAGGCGCTGCTTCTGCCCTCGAACTGACCGGTGATGATGCTAACAATAACAACAAGAACTTCGTCATCAACACGCAAGGCAACGTGGGCATCGGCACGCAGGGCCCACTGGATCGCCTGCACGTCTTTGGAGATATCCGGGTTGGCGTCACGGGCACCAACGGTTGCCTGAAAAACAATAACGGCGGGACCATCGTTGGCACCTGCTCTTCTGACTTGCGCTTCAAACGCGACCTCGTCCCGTTTGGACAGGTGCTCAACAAACTTACCCGCCTGCAACCTAAATACTATTTCTGGCGCGCGGCGGAATTCCCGCAGAAACAGTTCGGCGCCGCGCGCGAAGCGGGCTTAGTTGCGCAAGAGGTCGAACAAGTGCTGCCAGAGCTGGTGAGCGCAGACGAGCAGGGTTACAAGCAGGTGGATTACAGCAAGCTGCCGTTGATGCTCTTGCAGGCGGTGAAAGATCTGAAGGCAGAAAACGATCAATTAAAACAGCAGCAACAGGAGTTGCTCGAGAATCAACAGGAGCAAATCAAGAAACAGCAGCAGCAGATTGCAGGCTTGAAGAAGCTGGTTTGCCGATCGCACCGGCGCGCGGCGGTGTGCAGGTGATGTCCGACAAACTTCGTTGTTGTCGCTTGCGAAAGCGACGCCGCGGAGGTCAACGACAAACTGAAGTTTGTCGGACCAAGTGCCGTAGGCACGGAATATTCATAGACATGGCGATCCATAAAAGACTCGGGAGCCCATTTATGGGCGACATAAAGATACATGCCGCTCCTACGGAGCTTGGGATCTTTTTCTCGGGCGGCATTCTATAAAGATGCCGCTCCTAGCGGAGCTAACGGATCTTTTTGCAGGAACGGTTTCTATAAACATTGCGCCGCTACGCGGTTAAACTAATCGGCCAGTGAAGGGCCAATAAAATGAAAGTTGCGCGCCTAAAACTTATGATGCTGTGCGTTAGCGTTTTGTTAGCGCTGGCAGGCGCCTTCGCCGCCTCGAATCTTTTAAAGCCGGAAACAGAGATTACCGAAACTCGTTCGATGTATCACACGGAGAAAGAAACGAAGCCAATGCCATTGCCGCCTTCTGAGCCGCTGCCTTTCCAAGCAGGTCTCCAAAATAATCCCAGTGTGATTGCCGGCGGCGGCGGCACAAGCCAGGGTGGCAGCCTGAAGATCGAAGGAACAATTGGCCAATCAGCTGCGGGAACAGTAATGAGTGGTGGGCAATTTTCACAGGTGGGTGGCTTCTGGCAAGCCTCAGCGGCCGGGGTGAATCCGACACCGACACCAACACCGACAG
This sequence comes from Pyrinomonadaceae bacterium, assembly GCA_036001745.1. Lineage (GTDB taxonomy): Bacteria > Acidobacteriota > Blastocatellia > Pyrinomonadales > Pyrinomonadaceae > UBA11740. The sequence continues at coordinate 21,634 of DASYTZ010000087.1, read as the reverse complement.
CAACACCAACTCCAACACCCACACCGCCACCAATGGCCATCCCGTTATTAATTTTTGTGGCCGCGGACAATCCAAACGAAGCTGCCGCGATAGACTCGGTCACGTTCGTGCGCGGACCATTCCAAACGCGCACGGATTTCAATTTCAGCGGCGATCATCAAACGCGCGTGCTGCTGTTTACCACGCCCCTCGGTCTTACGCAGTCTGACTTGTCGAAAGTTACTGTAACTGCCGCCGGAATCTCGCTCACGGTGGAAAACGTTGGGCCGGTAACCGGAGTAGTAGGACTCGACGCCTCTTATATAGTGGTAAGACTGCCAGACGGATTGCCTCCTGGGAATCTGTCGCTGATCGTCATCGCAAACGGGGTCCAGAGCAGTAATTCACCTGCCCTCGTCATTGCACCTCCCTGAAGACTTAAACTGAGAACGACATCAGCGCGTCAGGCACCTCCCGCTCATAGCCCTTTTGGACGAGCAAAAAAATTGGTCACTGTGGCAGACTGTGCTATTTTCTGTACGTTTAGAGCGTGTAACGTGGGTGACTCTCGCGCCCATCATGTCCTGCCCCGCGGTTCGGAGGGTGAAAAGCGAAAGTCATTCCGCCTTTATTGATACTTTCGGCAGTCAATAAAGTGTGCAACGGATAGCATTCGTGTTCACACAGGGTTCCCCTTTTTGAGCGACACAAAGCAAAAGCACGATCCGGCGGTAGTCGACCTCGAACGCGCGCGTGCGCAGCTGCGTTCGCGCGGCAAGGCGTCGGCCGAAGAGTTGAGCCTCGAGCTTGGAAAAATCCGCGACTTGCTCGATCGCGGACTCACGGGCCAAGCGCGTTCCCATCTGAACTCGGTCCTGGCGCGAGCGACAAATCTACCTCCCATTCTCGCAGAGGCGCGATGCGCTCTTTCGATAGCGCTCGAGATGCACGGCCAATATCGCGAGTCGCTCGATGCCGTCGCGATGTACGAAACTCCGGACAGCCGCGTCAAGCTCGATCCTGAGCTGGGCATCCGGCTGCGGGCTCAACTTGCCATCGCCTATAACTACAACGGCGATCATCCCAAAGCCATTACGCTGTTGAAATCGACTCTGAAGGAACTACCTGAAGACGATGCTCAGGTCGGAGCCGTTTACGTGGCACTGGCACGTGTCTATCGCAGCATCAGTGAGTATCCGATCGCACGCGATTACTCGCTGCGCGCGCTGGACTGTTATCGTCAAACCGCCGACTGGCGAGGCATGTCGGAAGCATATTTTGGACTGGCAACCGCTGACATCCACGAAGGGCAACACGAAGCAGCGCTGGAAAACTACGAGCAGGCAATCAAGCTTGTCGGCGATCACGCCGCGACAATGTTGCTCGGAAAAACCTACGCGAACATGGCCGGCGCTTGCTGGTTCCTCAGGCGACCTCACGACGGAATTCGCTATCTCGAGAAAGCGATTCAGTACTACGAGCGCACTGACAACAGAACGAATGCGGCCGATGGTTACAACAACCTCGGCATAAATTTGGTTTTGATAGGCCAATGGGATCGGGCACAGCAAGCTCTTGACCGAGCACTTTCGATCGCCACAGAGGCTGACGATCGCGGCGCGGAATTCCCGATGATTCTGGATTCATTGGGTGAGCTGCACACCTTACGCGGCGATCTCGACGAAGCTCGCGATTATTTAGAACGCGCTGTCGTCATCGCTTCGGAAAAAGGCAATCGATGGTACGAAGGACAGGCGCGGCGCACGTTAGGGCGCTGTTATTTGGCGATGGGCCGAAGCGCGGATGCGCTGGCTGCGGCCACGCGCGCGATGGAAATGGCAGAGGAGATCGGAGACCGACAAGCCATTTGTGAGTCACACCTGCTGCTGGCCGAAGCCTATCTTGAATCCGGAGATGACCAGCAATGCGACGCTAATCTGCAAGCCGTTTTGAAGCTGGTCAACGACTCGTCGGCAGATTTGCACATCGCCGGTGAAGCGCAACGCATCCACGGGCTGCTTGAAATGGCGACGTCCCAACCAGCCAGCGCAGCGCAACACTTTGGGCGAAGTGTTTCGATCTTTGATCTAGTTGGCGACCGCTATCGTAATGCGCGCGCGCATTACGAATTGGGGCGCGCGTACGTTGTCACTCAGCCCGAACGCGCGGAAGAGCATTTGGCCCTCGCGCTGAACATCTTTCGCGAGCTGGGCGCACAGCTTGATATCAAACGCGCTGAAAAGGCGGCGGCTGACCTGGCCGCCGTCGGGCCGGAACAGCGAAAGCAGCGCGACACTGTTGTTCAGTTGCTCACGTTGCGTTTGGCGGAAGCCGTGGCTTCGCGCGAACTTCTCTTGCGCGAACTGGCGGCCGTGATCCGCCAGGAGACAAATTCGAAACAGGTAATTATTTTCGAACCCGAGCAAGCGGGCCGCCAACGCGTCGTCATCGCCCATGGCTGCGAAAAAGAGGCCGCGGAAAAACTGGCGAACGAAGTTTCGACAATCGCGGAAAGTGATCGGACAAAGTTCGCCAACAGGCGCGACGTCGCGATCATTGACTTGAGAACAGACAATGCCAGGCCGGCGACTCTTTTGATCTCGCCGCGCGATCGGGCGGTGCTGCCTGGTGGGCTTTCTCTCGATCCGCTCCTGCGTGTGGTCGAGCTGGGAATGGATGTTTGCGCGCTACGCGAGCGCAACCGCACCGGAGACGGCGACCAAGTAGAAAACACTTCTGCGGGCGCCAGCCTGATGCCCGGATTTATTCATTCAAGCCCGGCGATGACTCGCCTCGTGGAAGAGGTTCACAAGATCAGGTCTTCCGACGTCACGGTGCTGGTCACTGGCGAATCCGGGACCGGCAAGGAACTTGTTGCGCGGGCGATTCACGCTCTATCCGCCCGCCGCGAAAAGATTTTCGTGCCGTTTAATTGCACGGCCGTGCCAAAAGAGCTCTCTGAAGGCTACCTGTTCGGCTATCGCCGCGGCGCCTTCACCGGGGCTGTGAAAGACTCTGAAGGCGTCATTCGATCGGCCGCAGGCGGCACGCTGTTTCTCGATGAGATCGGCGATCTTCCGCTCGATGTGCAGCCGAAGATTCTGCGATTCTTGCAGGAGGGCGAGATTCAGCCGCTTGGCGAACAGCGGCCAATCAAAGTCGACGTTCGCATCATCACCGCGACGAACACTGATTTGGAAGAGATGGTCGCACAAGGCCGTTTTCGCGAAGACTTGTACTATCGACTTAACGTGATTCGTCTGCGCGTCCCACCATTGCGCGAGCGCCGTTCCGAAATTCCGACGATCGTTAACTATTACGTCAATCATTATTCGGCAAAGTTTGGACGGCGTGACGTGCAAATAACTCCGCAGGCCGTGGATCTCTTGATGGTTGCCGACTGGCCCGGCAATGTTCGCCAGCTCTGCAACGAAATTCAGCGCGTCGTCGCGCGTGCTGAAGACGGAAACGTAATCACGCCCGAACAGTTGTCACCCGAACTCCGCCGCATGTCTGCGCCCCTCACGCCTCCGGGAACAGTGACTCAGATTGGAATCACCGCTGGCGGATCGCTGACGGTTCCGATGGAGAATCTCACGCTCGCAGACGCGATTGCCGAAGTTGAGCGCCGCATGATCGCCGAGGCTTTGCGCAAACATAACGGCAACATCTCGCGCGCCGCTCGCGAACTTGGGCTTACCCGCCGCGGCCTTTACCTAAAACTCGATCGTCATCAGATGACAGCGAGCGCCTGACCCGGTCGCGGCACCTCCCTGCATCCCTGCGTCCCTGCGTCCCTGCGTCCCTGCATACTCAGTAATCACCGCATAGCAGCTATCCAAAAACTCACCGATCATCTTTCAGTGCAGTTTCGCTCAAGAATGTTAGTAATTCTGGCTAGAGGCTAGAAAGTTGGATACCCCGTTATCAACTTGGGGCTGTTTTTGATCAATCGCAGCGAAGCGCCCGACACAGGTTGCAACTCAACAAATAATTAAACTTAGCTGGTATAGGAATATGGTTTTCCACTTTGGCACGAGCATTGAAATAGCGATAGGCATGACCAAGTCGAAATCAACGAAAGCAGCAGTCCTCAGGAGGGTCGTCATGTCACGCCGTATTGCCCTATTAATCATTGTCGCCATCGTCACCGCATCTGTTGCCCCATTGGCCAGCTTCGCAGCGCCACAAGGCGCGCAACACCGGGCGAGAGCTTCCAAACTGTCGGCGGGTCTGGCTACGGCCAGCAATTCATCGCAACTGTCGCGCGTGATTATCCAAACCAACGGCGCACCGTCAGCAGCGCAAGACGACGCGATTCAATCGAAGGGCGGCCTCAAGCGTGTTTCGTTCGAGGGCATGAACATGGTCGTCGCTGACCTTCCGGGCAGCGCACTGGCAGAACTCGCCGCACGCAATGACGTGACCTATATTTCGGCTGACAAGCCGGTTCACGCGAACATCGACCTCGTGACTGAATCAACTGGCGCCGCGCAAGCGCAAGCGGGAGCGCCGGGAGCGCCGGTTGACGGCAAGGGCGTGACGATCGCGATTCTTGATTCGGGAATCAGCACAAACCATCCGGACTTCGCCGCGAACAATAAGTCGCGCGTGATTGCGGCAGTTGATTTCACAGGCAGCGATGCGACCGGCGACCCATACGGTCACGGCACGGGCGTAGCGGGAATGGCCGCGGGCAATGGCGCGACTTCGAACGGTTATGAAGGCAACTATGCAGGTTCAGCTCCGGGAGCAAACCTGATTGATGTCAGAGTTCTGGACAATACCGGCGCCGGCCGCATCAGCAACGTCGTCGCCGGGCTGAACTGGGTGATTCAGAATCGCGACCGCTACAACATTCGCGTGGTAAATATGAGCCTGGGCGCTGCACCCGAGGAATCGTTCCACCTCGATCCGGTCTGCAAAGCAGTCGAAAAAGCCGTGCTCGCGAACATCGTAGTCGTCGTCAGCGCCGGCAATCGCGGACGGACGGAAGAAGTCATCGGCCAGAACGCGGATGGTTCACCGATTTATCGGCTGGCTTACGGCGGAATCAACAGCCCGGGCAACAGCCCATACGCAATCACCGTTGGTGCAACGGACATCCACGGAACGGTCCAGCGCTCTGACGACACGATTGCTTCGTTCTCGTCCAAAGGCCCGACCCCGTGGGATCGTTTGGCGAAGCCGGACGTCGTCGCCCCGGGCCGTCGCGTAATCGCGGCCATGTCGCAGGAATGGAACGCGGCGTTGCCGATTCAGTTCCCCGAAAAGATTGTCCATCCAACTTCCGGTAGTGGCGGCCATGACAACGCTTACTTCACCTATTCCGGAACCTCGTTCGCGGCGCCGGTTGTTGCCGGAACCGTCGCGCTGATGTTGCAAGCGAACAAGTCACTCACGCCGTTGTTGGTGAAAGCAATTCTCACTCGCACTGCGCAACAACTGGCAGGCTTTGCAAACAAGGCACAGTCGGTATTGAGCCAGGGCGCCGGTTTGGTTAACGCTGCGGCCGCGGTTGAAATGAGTTGCGCGGTTGTGCCGAACGCCGGCAGCCTACGAGCGGGCGATCGAATTTTCACAGGCAATATGACGCTGAGTTCTCTGAGAGCTTCCTACACGATTGGTGGCGAGCGCGTCGCAACCACCAACCGAGTTCTTTACGCAAACGGTGTCCTGTTCTCAGAGTCGCCGATGATGACAAACGGCGTGGTGCTCGGCGAAGGAATCATCCTCGGCGATGGCATCATTCTCGCTGACGGCATCATTCTCGGCGACGGCGTTGTCCTCGGTGAAGGTCACTTGTTAAGTGACGGCGTGGTGCTCGGCGAAGGCATCATCCTCGGAGACGGAGTGGTTCATGCCGACAGCATCATCATCTCTGACGGCCTGTTCTTCGACCAGACCCTGCGCTTGGCTGACGGCCTCGCCCGCGGTGACGGTGTTGTTCTCGGCGAAGGCGTCGTGAACGGCGACGGCGTGGTGCTTGGCGAAGGTGTGGTGCTGGGCGAAGGCGTGGTCAACGGCGACGGCCACTTGTTGAGCGACGGTGTCGTGCTCGGCAGCGGCATCATCCTCGGTGATGGTCACCTGCTCAGTGACGGTGTCGTGCTTGGCGAAGGCGTCGTGCTCGGCGAAGGCCACTTGTTGAGTGACGGTGTCGTGCTCGGCGAAGGCCATCTGTTGAGCGACGGCGTGGTTCTAGGGGAAGGTCACCTGTTGAGTGACGGCGTGGTGCTGGGCGAAGGCGTCGTCAACGGCGATGGCGTCGTCAACGGCGACGGTGTCGTGCTCGGCGAAGGCGTGGTGCTGGGCGAAGGCGTCGTGAACGGCGACGGCGTAGTGCTCGGCGAAGGAATCATCATCGCCGACTAATCCAGCAGCCCCCGGCATCTTACGGACCTCGTTCACAACAGTGAGCGAGGTCGTTCTTTTTGCGACACCGCGAACTCTTTCGTAGTGAGAGTTTACTGAAACGGATTTCCGAACTTCCGACAGTCTCCGCCGTGTAACTCTTCGGGCGAGGCCCACACGCGCTCGAATGCCGCGCAGCAAGACGCAACCAGCAAGTTTGCGCCAATTCGTGAGCGACGTGTATTCTTACCTGAGAGTTTTGCAATCGTGATCACCAAGCTCAACCTCTCCAGCAATCCCTTTCGCAATCGCGCCCTGCCGTGGACGGTAACGACGATTGTGACGGTCTTCTCCATAATCGCCCTGCTTTTCATTGCGAAATGGACGTTCAACACCAACGCGCAAGCGCGGACCGCGTCGCGCGACGTTATGGACCTGCGCGCACAGAGCGAAGAGTTGAAGAAACGCGCCGAAGAAATCAAAAAGGCGCTGACGCCGGAACAACAGCGCACTTTGAAATCAGCGCACACGCTGGTGAATCGAAAACAATTCTCCTGGTCGCGGCTGTTTGCGGACTTGGAGGGTGCGTTACCACGCGAGGTCCGCGTTACGAGAATCGCTGTCAAAGAAGTGCGCTCCGACGACGATCGAACGGTCGCCAACCTCGAGCTGGTGGTGGCCAGCAAGAGTTCGACCGTTGTCACCGAGATGATCCAAAACATGGCGCGCGAAGGAATTTTCGACGCGCAGCTCGTGGCGCAAAATCCGCAACGCGGCCGGGAAGAGAGTGGCGCCGAATACGAACTGAATGTGAACTACACGCCCCGCGCGGGCGCGCCGATTGCTCCGGCAGAGAAAAACCATCGGCCGGTTGACACCGCGACTGGAGGAGCCGGCACGAGATGAGCCAGGAACAACCAATGCAGAGCCCGGCACTCACCGCGCGACGCCCAGGCCTCGATCTGGCAAAAATCAGACGAGCCCCGGGCATAAGTCTAATCGGCCTGCCGGAATTGATTGGCTTGGCGGGCGCGGCGCTTGTGGCTCTAATTACGATCTTTGCGTATGTCTATTTTTATCTGCCGGCGCAATCTCGCCTTTCATCAATCCAACTTGAACGCGAACGGCTGCAAGGAGAGTTGCGCGCGTCTGAGAAGGGTCTGGAAATAAACAAGAGCGTGCGCGAAAAGGTGGACGAAATTACTACCAGCATGCAGGAGTTTGAGAGCAACTATCTTCCCGCCGCTGCGTCGGGGCGCATGTCGCTGTATACGACGCTCAACGATTTGATAAAGAGCAATGGCTTACGCAATACAGCGGGACCAAGCTATGCGGCCCTTGAACCGATGGGCACCAAAGCTCAAGTCCAGCCAACTGCCAGCGCCGAGAAACAGAGCAACGCAAAATGGCAGACGATCTATCCCGGCATCGCGGTTAGCGTCACCGTCGAGGGGCCCTATCAACGCGTCCGCCATTTTGTGCGTGACATAGAAAGCAGCCGGCAGTTTCTGATCATTAATGCGGTGGAACTCGAGGGAGTGACGCAGTCAGGCGCGGCAACCGATCTTGCGCCAGTCATTCCAGGTCGAGGCGCTTTGCCCCCACCGTCGAGCACTGGCGGCAGAGGTACGCTCGTCAGCCTGCGACTCGACATGGCAACTTATTTTCAGCGACCCGAAGCAGGTAACGGAGACTGAGATTGGGGCATCGAACTTTTCGAACGAACCTGTGGGCCGCGGCGTGTAGTTGACGAGAAGTAAGAAATGCAACTCTTCGATCCAAACAATCCGAACGAGAAAAAGAAAATCATCGCGGCGGTGGTGCTGGGGATTGTTGCGATCGTCGTGCTTGGTTACTTGTTTTTTGGCGGATCGAAGAAGCCGACGAACGTCAATCAAATAGCGGCGCGGCCGAGCCCGACTCCGGTTCGCAATCCGAATGGTCCGCCGCCGGATGCGCCGATAGAAGATCCGTCGATGTTGCAACCTGTCGTCTACAGCGCCACCTTACCCGCAGCCTCAGAAGCCGACCGAAATATTTTTGCTTACTATGTGCCGCCGCCGACGCCGGTGAAACCGCCCGTGACGCCGACGCCGACGCCGACTCCACCGCTGACGGTTTTATCCTTAACTCCATCGAACGTGTATGCGCGCACTGGGGATTTCAGTTTGCAGGTCATGGGGGACAAGTTCACACCAGCCGTCCGCATTGTCGTTGATGGCCGCCCAATGCCAACGCGCTTCATCAACCCACAACAAGTGGCGACAACGGTCACCGCCGATTTGATTGCCAATGCCGGGAATCGAAGGGTCGAGGTTAGGACTCCGGACAGCAGCTTGTATTCGAACCCTGGGAATCTTGTTGTAACGCCACCTCCGACTCCGAATTACAGCTACATCGGCTTAATTGGAAAACCGCGCGGTAACGATATTGCGGTGCTGCAGGATAAGAGCAGTAAGGACCTGCTGAATGTACAACGTGGAGATGTCGTTGGCGGGCGTTTTCGCCTCGTCAGCATATCGGACAAAGAGGTTGTGTTCGTCGATACGACGTTGAAGATCCGTCATCCGGTGACGTTTTCCGCTGAGAGCAGCACTCAGTCGCGCCCACCCACGCGCCGCACCGCCGTAGATGACGAGCCCGAATTGTGATTGATCGTTAAGCAATCATGACTCGACCTAAACCTGTGAAGCGCCATCGATTGATTAGTCGAAGAGCGCCACTGCGTGACGAGCGAGGCTACACGCTGGTAGCGTTGCTCGCACTGATGTCGCTACTTGCGTTGTTCGCGCTCGCAGCCGCCCCGAGCATCCGGCAGCAAACACAACGCGAACGAGAGAAGGAAGCAATCTTCCGCGGCGAACAAGTCGCCGACGCGATTCGGTCCTATTACATCTATCGCGGCGGGCAAGGCCCGAACTCGCTGCCAACTTCGATCGATCAGCTACTCGAAGGAATTCAGATTCCCGGCCGCACAAAGAAGCTTCAAATACTGCGCGCTGAAGCTGCTCACGATCCCCTCTCGAAGGATGGCGAATGGCGCCGAATTGGCCCGACATCCGAGGAATTCCGAGGATTCGTGCAATCTCTGATGGTTTATTCCGGCGGTGTCGCGCCGGCGCCACGCCGCGAATTCTCCAACTTTGCAAATCTAATCCCGCAAATGACTAACGTTCTCAACACAAAGTCCGAAGAAGACGCGCCTGGTGACGAAGACACATCACCCGACACAGACGGTCCATTTATCGGCGTCGCGAGCGGCAGTCGTCACGATTCCGTGATCGCGTACTACGGGATCGAACGCCATGACGAGTGGATCTTCACGCCGCTGTTCCGTTGAGATCTTTTGGATCATTTCACCGTCTGATCATCTCAATTAACTCGCGCGATCGATTCGCACGCTCGACTCATTAACGAGCGAAGTTGATCTCCGCGTGCATCGCTCGACGCCGTGATCGAGCGCGCACAACTCGGTTGTGATCGACAAAGCTACTCGTGACGCGCAAAAGATTTTTCACATGACACGTAATAAATTGTTGACAAGGGTGCGAATAAAGTTTATATAGCAACATGTTGTGCGCCGTTTTCTCTAGACCACAAGACATACAGCAACCCAGTATCTTGTGGTCACAACCTTGAAAACTAAGAAGGAGAAACGACAATATGGCAACTAAGAAGAAGGCCGCTAAAAAGGCCAAAAAGGGCGGCAAGAAGAAGGCCGCGAAGAAGAGATAGTTCGTTCACCCAGGAAACAACATCGACCACGTTCAAGTGGCGCACATCAAGTGAGGCCTTAACGGCCCTTCGAAAAAGGAACGGCGAAAGCTTTAAAGCGCCGTTCCTATTATTTTGTCTGCCCCGGCTGCCTTGGCTGAAGTCTGATGACATTGACGATAGAGCGAGCAAATAGAATCCGCGGCGCAATTGAGCTCTATTCATCTGCTTTCCCGACAAGGAGAAGATATGAAAATCAAAATTGTGAGCAGTGAGCGGTGAACAGTAAGCAGTCCGTGGGAGGTTTTGCGAATACGGCTGTTCGGGCCAAATGAAAACAGCCACCGATCCGGTGACTGCTCACTGCTAACCGCTCACTGCTTACTGATAATTGGCAGCGCATACGGGACTCGAACCCGTGATCTCTGCCTTGAGAGGGCAGCGTGTTAACCAACTACACCAATGCGCCGCGAAGCTTGGATTATAGAGGGGCAGCAATGGGGCGGCAAGTTCGGCATCCCTTCGCTGCCTTCAAATGCCTTCGCTTATCAAGCATTCCTTTTTGAACCTCTGGACACCGCTCTTCGAGATCTTACAGCCCCAGCGCGCTTCCGCGAGCGACTGTTCACAAACTGCCAGGAAGCCTTCAGCAGTTCGTTCAGCGCGTCGGAATGGATGCGCTTCAAACGCACTAGCACGCACGGATAGTTGAGGTAATGCGGCTTTAGATAGTACGTGTCGGGAGCGTCTGCAATTAACGAATCGCGTTGATCGAAATCGATGCGTACGGCGAGCGAGTCCGGCTCGGCGGATTTGTGCGTCGGCACACAGGCGAGCAATTGTCCGTTGAGCTTCAGCGCCGGGGCTCCGTACATCGTCCCTTCCTGAACGCGAGGAAGCGCGAGCCCGAGTTTCCTGACGGTCTCAAACGTGGTCCTCCGACGCGGCATGCCGCGATCGTATCATGGACGCCGATTAGATCCTTGTTGTTTTGTGCGCCAGGTCACACTTTGATACTCGCCTGGCATGTTATACTCCGCCTTCGCAATTCTACTTCATCCGATTCGGTGAATCCTGACTAAGCACAAATGAAAATCGCGGTGCTGAACGAGACGTCGCCCGGCGAAGCGCGCGTTGCGCTCATGCCCGATTCGGTCCAGAAGCTCGTCGCCGCCAAGGCATCCGTCTTCGTCGAGAGCGGCGCGGGACTGGGCGCCGCGCGCACCGACGACGACTATCGAGCGGCCGGCGCAACCGTCGTCAACGATCGCAATGCTCTGCTTGCTGAGACGGACGTTTTGGTCGTCGTCAGCCGGCCTTCGGAAGAAGTCATGAACCGGATGAAGCGCGGCGCGGTCGTGCTCGGATTCCTCCGCCCACTCGATGAGCCTGCGAAATTGGTTCCGGCGTTGGAAAACGGCCTCACAACTTTCTCGATGGAACTCGTGCCGCGCATCACCCGCGCGCAGGCAATGGACGCGCTCTCTTCAATGGCCACAGTCGCTGGCTACAAAGCGGTGCTGCTCGGCGCGGATCGAATTCCGCGGATGTTTCCGTTGTTGATGACCGCGGCGGGCACCGTGCCTCCCGCGCGCGTTTTGGTTTTGGGCGCCGGTGTTGCGGGCTTGCAGGCAATCGCGACGGCGCGGCGGCTCGGAGCAGTCGTCGAAGCTTATGACGTGCGCGCGGCCGCAGGTGAGCAGGTACGCTCGCTTGGCGCAAAGTTTCTCGAAGTCGACCTGGGCGGCATTCAAACTGAAGACAAAGGCGGCTACGCAGTTGAGTTGTCGGAAGAAGCGTTGAAGCGTGGCCGCGATCTGATTGCCGAACAGGCGAAATCCGCGGATGTCATCATCACGACCGCGCAAGTCCCAGGAAGACGCGCACCGGTCTTGATGGATGAAGACGCGGTCGATGGCATGAAGCGCGGATCAGTCGTGATCGATCTTGCAGGCGCGACAGGCGGCAACGTGACGGTGAGCAAGGCCGACGAGGTTGTCGAGCGCAACGGCGTGACCATCATGGCGCCCACGAATCTGCCGGCGACCGTGCCCGTGCACGCGAGCCAACTTTATTCGCGCAACGTCACAGCGTTTCTGAACCTGCTGATCAAAGACGGCAACTTGCACATCGATATGAATGACGACGTGGTTGGCCCATCGTGCGTAACGCACGAAGGCAAGTGGACGAATCAGCGCGTCGCGGCGGCTATCGGAGCTGCTAACTAGTTTTGTCTTTGCGTAACTTTGCGACTTGGCGCCTTCGCGTGAACATTTGCGTAGCGCGAGAGGCGTCTCACGCAAAGACGCCAAGGCGCAAAGCGACGCAAAGCTAATGGAGCGAAGATAATGACACTGAACCTGATTTTGGTCTTCCTGTTCGAGGATAGCGGAAGCATGAGTTCTGCCGCGATAATTGCGGCTCTTTACGTCTTCGCGCTGGCCGCATTCCTTGGCTATCAAGTCATCTCGCGCGTGCCGCCGCTCTTGCACACGCCTTTGATGTCGGCGACGAACGCGATCTCGGGCATTTCGCTGGTCGGTTCAATCGTGATTGCCGGCGGAACGGGCCCGCACCACAGCAAAGTAGCAATGGTGCTCGGCTTCATCGCCGTCGTGTGCTCGACGACGAACGTGGTCGGCGGATTCGTGATTACGGATCGCATGCTGAGGATGTTCAAACGCAAGAAATGAAGTTTCAAGTTCCAAGTTTCAGGTTTCAAGTTCGCCACCGAAACTTGAAACTTGGAACCTGAAACTTGAAACCGCCTTATGGTCTGGCAAACCTACTTCATCGAATTTAGTTACCTGCTCGCTTCGATCCTTTTCATTCTTGGATTGAAGGGCTTGAGCCACCCCGAAACTGCCAAGCGCGGAATGCACTTGGCGGAGTTCGGCATGCTGATGGCCATCATCGGCACGCTCATGCACTTCGAGATCGTCTCCTACACCTGGATCATCGTTGGACTTTTGCTTGGCTCGACGCTCGGCGCGGCGATGGGCGTTTGGGTTCCGATGACGGCTATGCCGCAACGAACCGCTTTGTCGCATGCGTTCGGCGCGTTCGCGGCGGCGCTGGTTGGAATTGCGGAGTACTACAGCTACACGCATGGGTTCAAACCGCTCGCCGATCTGGGCCACGTGAAGATGAGCGCGATGGGCTTCGAGATCCTGCTCGGCTCGTTGACCACAACGGGCAGCTTGATCGCGTTCGGCAAATTGCAGGGCCTCGTGCCAGGGAAACCGCTGGTCTATCGCGGCCAAAACATCTTCAACATGACATTGTTGGCGGTAACGATTGGACTGTTCATTTATCTGATCTTCGTGCCGACGGCGGTGATTCCTTTTTACGTGATGCTGACGCTCGCGTTCGTCTTCGGCGTGCTGCTGGTGATGCCAATTGGTTCGGCAGATATGCCTGTGGTGATGTCTTTGCTGAATTCGTACGCAGGACTCGCATCAGCCGCAACGGGATTCGTACTCGGGAATAACGTGTTGATTATTGCGGGCACCTTGGATGGCTTTTCAGGATTCATTCTCTCGATCCTGATGTGCCGCGCGATGAACCGTTCGATCACAAACGTTTTGTTCGGCGCGTTCGGGAGTGTCTCGACCGCAGTCGTCGAAGGCGAGCAGGGCACCATGCGCGAAGTTGGACTTGAAGATGTCGCCGTGCAACTCGCTTACGCCAGCAAAGTTGTCTTCGTGCCGGGTTATGGGTTGGCGACCGCGCAAGCGCAGCACGCGGTGCGCGAGCTGGCTACCGTACTCGAGGAACGCGGAGTCACGGTCAAGTATGGTATTCATCCTGTCGCGGGTCGCATGCCGGGTCACATGAACGTTCTGCTTGCAGAAGCGAACGTGCCCTACTCCCAGCTTTACGAACTCGAACAGATCAATCCTGAGCTCACCAGCACTGACGTCGCCGTTGTCATCGGCGCGAACGATGTCGTCAACCCTGATGCGCGCGACAATCCTTCGAGTCCAATCGCCGGGATGCCCATCATCGAAGTCGATCACGCGAAGTCCGTGATCGTCCTCAAACGCGGCCAGGGCAAAGGTTTCTCGGGCCTGGAAAATCCTCTATTCTTCAAGCCTGTCACGGGGATGCTCTACGGAGACGCGAAAGACACGCTGACGAAATTGGTCGGTGCCGTCCAACACGCGTAACCAAACCTTCGGCTCGCTCGTAGACTACAGCAATCATGATCAAAACACTGAGACTTTATTCACTGGTAATTCTTGCGGCTCTGTCACTCGTTGTTCCGACAGGCCTTGCGCAGCGACGGAGTACGCGCCCGTCTGCAAGCGGCACCGCGACACTGTTGGCGTCGCGCGGCGTTGATACTATTTCCGCATCACAACTCCGAAGTTATCTTTCGTTCATCGCGTCAGACGAAATGGAGGGCCGCGACACACCTTCGCGCGGGCTGGATACGACCGCGAAGTTTATCGCCATGAACCTTGGTCGTTGGCGATTCAAACCCGCTGGCGATGACGGTACGTTTTTTCAAAAGATTGCGCTGCGGCGGGATGCGCTCGACGCTACTAAAACGACGGCCGAGATAAACGGACAGAAGTTCACCTTTGCCGACGATTTTCTGCCCAATGCGGTATCGACCACGCTCACCGGCCCATTGGTGTACGTAGGAAATGGCTGGGTGATTAAGTCGAAGAACCTGAACCCGTACTCGGGCGTCGATGTTAAAGACAAAATCATGGTGGTCTTGGGCGCGCCTTTTCCCGGTCTCCCGCGCGGCATCACGCGTGCAGATTTGGCGGGCACGCAGGGCGTCGATTGGAGCAGCCCGGCGATCTATGCGCAGCAACACGGCGCGAGAGGCGTGCTGGTAGTCCCAGATTCACAGACATCGCAAAATTGGGAACAGCTGCGCGCGCGTGCGCTGCAACCGGGGCGTGCGGCGGTGGAAAAATTCATGAATCAACCCAACGCGCCGCCGGTACCGGCGATTACGATGTCGATGAAGATGGCGACTGCTTTGTTCGCGGGTGAAAAATACGATGCGGCTACGCTCGTCAGCAAGAATGAAAGCGGCGAAACGATTCCCGCATTCGATCTGGATCTGAGCAAGAACGTGACGATTACCGTCGCCGTGAAAACTGAACACCCTCCGACCCAAAACGTGGTCGCCGTTTGGGAAGGCAGCGACCCCGTCCTGAAAAACGAGTACGTTGCGGTCGGCGCGCATTACGACCACATCGGCGTTTGCGCTCCCGGCACCGCAGATCCAATCTGCAACGGCGCGGATGACGATGGCTCAGGCACGACAGCGCTGCTGGGAATGGCCGAAGCTATTTCACACGCGAAGCAACGGCCGAAGCGATCTGTACTGTTCGTCTGGCATTGTGGTGAGGAGAAAGGTCTGTGGGGTTCGCGCTACTTTACCGATTATCCAACGATTCCACTCGACAAAGTCGTGGCCCAACTCAACATCGACATGATTGGGCGCAGCAAAAAGGACGGCGACACGAATCCGCGCAACAAAGATCTCACCGGACCAAGTGCGATTTACGTGATCGGCTCGACGATGATGAGCACTGAGCTTGGGAACCTTGCGCAGCAGGTTAACAAATCATTTTTGAAGCTGACCTACGACGTGAAGTACGACGACCCGGCCGATCCGAATCGCTTCTTTTTCCGCAGCGATCACTACAACTACGCGCGCAAAGGCATTCCCATAATTTTCTTTTTCGACGGCGTGCACGAGGATTATCATCGGCCCGGTGACGAGCCGCAAAAGATCGATTACGACAAGATGGAGAAGGTAGCTCGGACGGTTTACATGACGCTTTGGGCGGTCGCGAATCTCCCGAAGCGCCCGGCCGTGGATAAGCCGCTGCCGGCGCAATTGAATCAACGCACTGGATTGTGAGCCCTTAATCTTTGTTCTCGGCGTCCTTGCCGCTCAACACCTCGAGCCGTGACGACAGCCATTCATGGCAGCACTCGCGACAGTGCCAGCGTTGCTGGCCATCGCGCTGTTTTTTCGGGCGAATGCCCTCGCCGCCGCACTTCGGACAAGTCGGAGCTGCGGCCAGCGACATAACCCCGGCGTCATAAACCAAACAAAAAAAGTCGCTCAACATTCCCGTCTATTCTTGCATAGCCGACCGAGTTGCGCAGCCCGCCAACTCGCAAGATAATGCCGCCCGACACCCATTGAGGAGGATCGCAAGATGTTGCGACATCTGATCAAAGCTCTCGCGCTGGTTCTGATTTCTGTTACACCAGCGTTCAGCCAAACCTACAAACCGGCAATCGAATTCCAATCGCTTCTCAACATACGCTATTACGAAGCGCAGGGCGGCTTCCTGGTTGAGGATCTACAACTGGTTTTTCCGCCGGCGAATATTGGCAACGCAAAGCTGGTTGTTACCGATCAATCCGGGCAAGTCGTCGATACTCTTGGCTTACGTTTTGAAAAGATGGAGTTCGCCGTGTTCGGTCGTTTCCGGCCCGAGAGTGGCAATCCGGGAAATGTACGCGTCGGCAGGTCGGGAAACTTTGTGATGTCCGTGATCGTGGACGGCCAGACAATCTCGACGCTTCCCTTTTCACTGCGAGAGCAGAACAGCGCCGACCCTTTCAACCCTGGAAAGACTTTCTTACGCGACGGCCCTTTCCCGGACTTCGCTTACTTCTCGGTCGTCCCGGACGATCCGAACGGCGAAGTGCATTTCAACTTCTGGATGAGCCAGCGCGAAGTTCCCGGCGGAGCAAAGGACGCGAAGATTACGCTTCATCTGCTGGCGAATGGTCAGGAGGTCGCGGCGAGTCGCGGGCCTGTCATTCTCAGTTCGAATGATTGGCAGTTTTTCGATCACCGGCAACTGAGCGTACCGACGATGCCGCGCAATCATTGGCTGACGCTCGCCGATCTGACCAAACTGAACGGTGAGGTCGCTCTGCTCGTGAAAGCGAACGGACAGCCGGTCAAGACCTACAAAACTCGAGTCGCTGGCGGACAGATCCAGCGTTTGCCGCGCAATGCTTTGGCGTTCGAACCGCACACCGAGTTCATTTCGCCGCGCTTCATCGACGTTTCGGCCGGCACAAACTCTCGATACAAGATGTACGAAATGTATTGGGTGAAGAAAACTGAAAGATAGGCTGGATGATCTGACTTAGCGTTATGGCTAAGGCCAAGAAAGGGACAACGAAATGGGAATAGTTATCCTGGTTCTGATAGGACTGGTTGTTGGCTGGTTAGTGGGGTCGTTTACCGAGGGCAGAGGAATGGGTCTCATGGGCAACCTGATCACAGGCGTCATTGGGAGCACTCTGGCAGGACTCCTGTTTGCGCAGTGGGGAGCAAGGTTGGTAGGTGAAGGCCCTATCTTTATCGCGTCACTTCTTGCGGCGGCGGTGGGAGCCATTGCGTTGATTCTAATCGTGCGCTTGATTAAGCGATGATTTGACGGCGGATCATAGCGACACGAAACCTGATTAATTACGTCACTCGTGCGCCAACACATTCGCCTCAGCAGATTTTTCGCTGCTCGCCTTCGCCGCAACCAACATATGAACAATCACTGAGGCGATGATGATCGCGCCACCGATGATCGCCCAGCCTGAAGGTCGCTCGCCGAGAAACAGAAACACCCAAATCGGATTCAGCATCGGCTCGACGTAACCGATGATTCCGGCATCGAGCGAACGTAAGCCGCGCGCCATCGCCAAGGTGAAGAGCAAATAGGCAAATCCAATCTGCACAACGCCGAGATAAGCAATTCGCGCATAGTCGTCGGCGCCGATGCCGCGTTGCAAAGCGCTGAAGAATGCCGGCGCGCAAAGCAAAACGACAATCAGGTTGCCGTAGATTGCCGATGCCGCGCGATTTACCTGGCGCGCTTTTGAATGCCGCAGCAGCAGAAAGAAAAGCGCAAAGCAAACTCCCGATGCCAGGGCAAACAGATTTCCGCTGACGTCTTGCGGACGCAGCTTGCCCACAAAGAAGAGCGACATTCCCGCAACGCACGCGGCCACTGTCACAAAATCTCGCGCGCGGAACTTTTCTTTGTAGAAGAGCGGCTCAAGAATCAGAACGTAGACCGGCGCGGTGTACTGAAGGAAGATCGCGTTCGCCGCCGTCGTCAGTTTCGTCGCGACCACAAACAGGATCAGCAGCGCTGCGTAAAGAACTGAAGTAATCGCGCTGATACGATTCAGCCCGAAGCCTTCACGCCGCGTGAAGATAACGATCGTAATTGCTGCCAGTAGAGAGCGTCCGAATGAAATTTCGAATGCGGACAGGTGAGTGGCTTTGATGAAGAGGCCGCCGGTGCTCCAGAGGATCGCAGCGCCGAGGACGAGGAGGAGCGGCGAAGAACCTATTTTCCATTTGTCATTTGACATTTGTCATTTCACATTTTTCATCGCCATTTGTGCTCCCATTTTGTTGATTCCCTACCGTTGTCCTCTAAGCGCGAATTAGACGAACACCTCTCGGACGGCAAATGGAAAATGATAAATGCCAAATGACAAATGGAAAATTCAGTTGATCGCGTGATCTGCCGCGGACGCGGGTTCTCCTCCGGTCGGTTGCTGATGACTCACCGATTCGTCTCGCCGAAGAGACTGAAGGTACTTCCCAAACTGCCCATTCCATGGCGGAATCACAACTGAGACTGCGCCGTTCGCTTTAGCCTGGCAGGCGAGGCGAATCAGAGGCTTCGGTTCAGCCGTATCGATGTAGCCGAACTCTTTGATCTTCTTGCCTTCGCGCGCGCCGACGTCGGAAAGCTTCTCAGCGCCGCCGAGCACGCCCACCCAGCAGGTACCGCATGATGCCGAGCGACATTCGACGGGAATTGGACCTTCAATGCGACGTGGATCGATAGCTTTCCAGTCGCGCGTCCGGTCGTCGGCCGCGCCCCAAGCTAAATCCTGACCCTCGCGCAATCGATATTTGGCCTTCGTATCGTTTTCGTCCCAGGTAACAGTCCATTGTTTGTTGACGGTCTTAAGAAAACCGAGCAGACCCTGGCTGTCGTCTCTTGCGCGCTCGCGCAGAATTTGTTGGTGGGATTTGCGGGCATGCTTTCGATCAAGCGTGACTTTGCCCGGCGCAGCCTTGAAGGCTTCTAGTCCAACTTGCTGCAGTGTCATGAATGCAACGGCCGTGATGCCCACCAGCAGTGATTCGTCCTTCTTCAGTGCAGCGGCGACGCGACGCGCAACCGCGAGAATTTGATCAGCTAACTTTTGAGAATAATCATCAGTCCCGGCCCCATACTCTTCAAGCGCCCTCTTCACCTGCGGCCAAAACCGATGGCCATAAAGAAAATGATGCGAGCTATCGATCTGGTTCTTCAGCTCGTAATCACCCTGCAAAAGCAGTTGGTGCGCGAGCTTCTCGCGATCCTCGGCTGTTTCCAGAGCCCGAAAAAGGCTCAACGGATAAAAGCTGAACCAAATCTGAGTGGCCGCGCGATCGACTTCATTTATTGAGCGTGAGAGCGTCGCCAGCACCGCGCTCCACGCTTCTTCGTCCTGTTGATTCAGGAAAGTTTCTACGGCAGTTTCGGTATTCATAGCTTCTCAGACACCAATTTCGCGGTTCGGGAAAACGCGTAGTTTAGCAGCATCAATCAGCCAACCCAAATAGACGTATGCCCCAGCGGGGCAGAATGTTTATAGGACCCGGTGATCCAAAAACTAAACTCCACGCGAAGCGAGAATAAATCTCGCTTCGCGTGGAGCAAAATAGCCGGTCAACTCTGGGCTATAAACATCTCGCTCCAGCCGGAGCGACGAAAACCCTCTGTTTATTTCTTCCGCAACGTGACCCGCACCGGATCACCCAAACCGCTCGCCGGAACATCGAGTTCCTGCTTGTGATAGCCCTTCGCTTTTACGATCAGTTTAAGACTTCCCATGTGAATCGGCGGCAAAACAGCTATGCCGAACTCGTCTGTATCGTTCCAGCTTTCGCAGAAAAACCCATCTGTCCGAGTCGATTCCAGCTTCACGTACGCTTTCTGCACGGGATTCCCGTTCTCGTCAATAATGCGCACGTCGGCGCGGCCGATGCCGTTTTCCGTCTTCGGCGCCACGCCGCGGCTGGGCGGATCATCCTGTTTTTGGGAAGGTTCCTGCGCCAAACCCACCGAGAAACTCGCAACGATGATTAGTATCGCGATTAGATACTTCGACATAATACTTTGAAACTCCTTTGTTAGTGTGACGCCGACGCTATCGAAATGAGGCTCCCTTGCAGACGGTTGGGCGGCTTTTGAATCGACCGGCGAGCGCAAACTTTAGTGTCAAAGGGGCGTGCGCGGGTTGCCATCAATGGCTCCGGCGTTTTGATTATACGATGTCGAGTCGGGTCGTTGACAAGAGTTTTCTTCGCCCGGTGTTGACTGCCAGGCCCAAGTCGTTTAAATGCGGGTCGTTGCACAACCAGTTGCTCGTTAGCAACACATCCAGACGTTAAATTAATCGACGGAGGAATCTCAAATGCTCATTCAATTTCTGGTTTTACTTCTGATTGCCGGTGTGTGCGGCGCGATCGGTCAAGCCATCGGTGGCTATTCGCACGGGGGCTGTCTGGTGTCAATCGCGCTTGGGTTTATCGGCGCGCTGCTTGGATCGTGGCTGGCGGGGGCGCTGCATCTGCCGGAGTTGTTCGCGATCGCCATCGCCGGGACGCGCTTCCCGATCGTCTGGTCGATCATCGGCGCGGCGTTGTTCGTCGCTCTGATAAATTTGATTAGCCGGCGGCGGACTTGGTAGCTGGCGTGGCCGAGTCTTGAATCGCGGCGCGCGGTTCTCGATGGCGGTCAAACCACCACGCGTAGAGAACCAACAGCACGGTCGCCAGTGTGCCCAGCGCAATTCCTTTGACGTTGGCCGACGGCGGAGGACCGAAGGCAACCATCCCATAGGCTGCCAATAGCAGAACCACAAACGGCCAAAACGCCAGGGTTCCAATCTTGTCCTTCGCTTTTGTCTGAAAAAGATAAATGCTAACTCCGAGTACGAACATTGCTGTTTCGACGGCGATCGTCCACCACCGATGATTCCACAACCCGAGTCCGAACAGTCGGCTACTACCAGCATACAAAGGCAAATCCGGCCGGTGCACGACATAATCGAGCAGCCAGTGGCTCACAACTCCGATCCAAATCGTAATCGTGCCGGCGAGATAGCGCGCGAGGCCGTAATAAATCGAGGCAAAGAGCGTGGCCCATCCAATCGCGGCGACTAGTCCGTGCGAAATCGGATAGGAAACAAAGTCAAATCGAAGGAATGGGTTAGGATTGGCGACAACCGCCACCTGCTCCCATTTGAACAACAAAAAAATTGGCCAGAGCAAGTCGAGCAGAATCGGCGCCGCTATCAATACGCCCAACGATGCACGCGGAGCAAACTTCTTCGCCGCCAGGCCTACCGCATAATGTCCGACAAACATTTTGAGGTTGCATGCTAACACCGAATCCACACTAGTTTGAAAAAAACTTCGCTTGTCGCTAAAGTAACCGAACAAAGCAATTCATTTAGTTTTGTAGTGACGTTTAGAGGCGGCACATGTGCCGCATGCTCGTGGGCGGGTTAGTTCGTC